>NZ_CP030117.1:5380000-5740000 GCF_001039275.2 Brevibacillus brevis | reverse complement strand
TAAGGTTTCCTGGGGAAGGCTCGTCCTCCCAGGGTTAGTCGGGACCTAAGCTGAGGCCGAAAGGCGTAGGCGATGGACAACAGGTTGATATTCCTGTACCACCTCTGTTCCGCTTGAGCAATGGCGTGACGCAGGAGGATAGGGTGAGCGGCCTACTGGATGGCCGTCCAAGCAGTAAGTGTGGTGTGTAGGCAAATCCGCACACCGTTAAGCATGAGCTGTGATGGCGAGGGAAATTTAAGTACCGAAGTCCCTGATTTCACACTGCCAAGAAAAGCGTCTAGCGAGGAACAAGGTGCCCGTACCGCAAACCGACACAGGTAGGCGAGGAGAGAATCCTAAGGTGCGCGGGATAACTCTTGCTAAGGAACTCGGCAAAATGGCCCCGTAACTTCGGGAGAAGGGGCGCCTCGGTAGGGTTAATAGCCCGAGGGGGCCGCAGTGAAAAGGCCCAAGCGACTGTTTAGCAAAAACACAGGTCTCTGCGAAGCCGCAAGGCGAAGTATAGGGGCTGACGCCTGCCCGGTGCTGGAAGGTTAAGGGGATGAGTTAGCGCAAGCGAAGCTTTGAACCGAAGCCCCAGTAAACGGCGGCCGTAACTATAACGGTCCTAAGGTAGCGAAATTCCTTGTCGGGTAAGTTCCGACCCGCACGAAAGGCGTAACGACTTGGGCGCTGTCTCGGCAAGAGACCCGGTGAAATCATAATACCTGTGAAGATGCAGGTTACCCGCGACAAGACGGAAAGACCCCATGGAGCTTTACTGTAGCCTGGTATTGGAACTTTGTGCATCATGTACAGGATAGGTGGGAAGCTGAGAAGCAGGGGCGCCAGCCTCTGTGGAGCTGTCGGTGGGATACCACCCTTGATGTACGGAGTTTCTAACTCGTCGCCCTTATCGGGCGAGAGGACCATGCCAGGTGGGCAGTTTGACTGGGGCGGTCGCCTCCTAAAAGGTAACGGAGGCGCCCAAAGGTTCCCTCAGAATGGTCGGAAATCATTCGTAGAGTGTAAAGGCAGAAGGGAGCTTGACTGCGAGACCTACAAGTCGAGCAGGGACGAAAGTCGGGCTTAGTGATCCGGTGGTTCCGCATGGAAGGGCCATCGCTCAACGGATAAAAGCTACCCTGGGGATAACAGGCTTATCTCCCCCAAGAGTCCACATCGACGGGGAGGTTTGGCACCTCGATGTCGGCTCATCGCATCCTGGGGCTGAAGTAGGTCCCAAGGGTTGGGCTGTTCGCCCATTAAAGCGGTACGCGAGCTGGGTTCAGAACGTCGTGAGACAGTTCGGTCCCTATCTGTCGCGGGCGTAGGAAGTTTGAGGAGAGCTGTCCTTAGTACGAGAGGACCGGGATGGACGCACCGCTGGTGCACCAGTTGTCACGCCAGTGGCACAGCTGGGTAGCTATGTGCGGACGGGATAAGCGCTGAAAGCATCTAAGCGTGAAGCCCCCTCCAAGATGAGACTTCCCACAGCGCAAGCTGGTAAGACCCCTCATAGACGATGAGGTTGATAGGTTCGGTGTGGAAGCGCGGTAACGCGTGGAGCTGACGAATACTAATCGGTCGAGGACTTATCCACACATTCTTAGCAATCATGCGTATTCAGTTTTGAAGGAACAAACCTTCTATATGGAGCTGTGGTGAAGTTGGAGTTCACGCCGGTCTGTCACACCGGAGGTCGCGGGTTCGAGTCCCGTCAGCTCCGCCATTCTTATTCAAGAGTGGCGAACAAAGTATATGGCTCGGTAGCTCAGTCGGTAGAGCAGAGGACTGAAAATCCTCGTGTCGGCGGTTCGATTCCGTCCCGAGCCACCATGTACGAGCCATTAGCTCAGTTGGTAGAGCATCTGACTTTTAATCAGAGGGTCGAAGGTTCGAGTCCTTCATGGCTCACCAGTTTTTTCAATCGGACAAATATAAATAGTTGATAAGATATGCGGACGTAGCTCAATTGGTAGAGCGTCGCCTTGCCAAGGCGAAGGTCGAGGGTTCGAGACCCTTCGTCCGCTCCATTTTTGTTCGTAAACACCACTTGCTATGGGCCAGTGGTGTTTCTTGCTTTATCCGCTGAACACTTTAAAAGACGAGTCAGCTTGTAGGGTGCCGATGCTTCTGGTACGATACTTGGAGTGTAAGCTCCTACGATGTTGGAGGTTTTATGAAACATAACAAAAGTATTTTGAAGAAAACGACCGTCGTTGACTTTAAGCAAGATGCTGCTTTTTTTGTTGACCGAGGCATGCGTTGTTTGAATCGGTACGACTATGATAAAGCATTGCGTTCATTTCGCCGAGCAGTTGAAATGGAGCCGACGAATGCAGAATGCCACTGCCATTTGGCTAGTGCTTTAGCTGAGACCGGACAGTTTGAAGCGTCGAATGAAGTCCTCTATGAAGTGATAGAAAAATGGGACCCATCGATGACAGAAGTGTATTTTTACATGGCGAACAACTATGCCAACTTAGAAGATTACCATATGGCAGAAGAAATGGCTGTTCGCTATTTACAAGAAGATAGCACCGGACCGTATCGGGAAGATGCCGAAGAGCTCCTCGACTATATTTACTTTGAGCTGGACATGCCACCGCGCCACTTCCTCCCAAGTGAAAAAGAGGACGTATACAGCAAGCATGAACGAGCTCGTCGCAGTCTGGAAGAGGGACGTTTCCTGGAGGCATTGGATACCTTAAAAGAAATCATCGAGGCTGATCCTGACTTTTTGCCAGCGTGGAACAATTTGTCTCTCGCCTACTATTATGCTGGGGAATTCCAGAAGGCGATGGAGACAATCGAACAGACGCTGGATAAGGAAGAAGGAAACCTGCATGCACTTTGCAATTTGGCGGTTTTGCTCTCCCATCACAATCAAACGGTAGAGCTGTTGAGCTTGATTGATATGCTGAAAAAGGTCGTTCCGTTCCATCCGGAAAATACGTATAAGCTCGCAACAACAATGGGAGTGCTTGGCCAGCATGACGAAGCGTATTTCCATTACCAGCGCATGCTGCGAAATGGACGGCCACATGAAGCATGCACGTACCACTACGCTGCGATCTCCGCTTATTTGAGCGGGAAAAAGGATCAGGCACTGCGCTGGTGGCAAAAAGCCAAGCAGTTAGATCCAGAAGCAGGAATCGCAGATCAATACATTCAAATGGTAAAAAACGAACAAGAAGGGGAGACTATAAAACCGATCCCCTACCAATACAATACGACCCAGCGTGATGTTTCTTGGGAAAAGGCTTCATTCACGGGAGTGGAAGATTTTAAAACAGACCCGATGATCCGTGCTTCCCTTCTCTGGGCGTTGCAGCATGGACGCGATGAAGTGAAATTCGCCGTGCTACAAACCTTGTCTCTGATCGGAGACGATGAAGCGGAAACTGCGGTCCGTCAATTTTACTACCAGACGGATAACCAACAACTGCAAAAGCTGGCTTTGCTGGCTCTGGCTGATATGGGTGCAGACATGCCGGAAGGAACTCCTGATGAAGCGAATGGTTCACCGAAGACGGAAGAGGGAATGAGCAGTATAGAAGAAGGCATAAGCCGTTATTTGCTCTCGCAGGGCAAGCAAGAGGCTGGAGAATGGTGCCTTGATGCATGGCGCAAGCATCATGAATATGCCCAAAGTCGTGTACAAGTGCGAAAAGAAGTAGCGTGGATCGCAGCATTAGAATATGTATACGGAACGATAACGAACGAAAAACAGTCACAAGCCCTTCTAGCTCAAAAATACGGCATTTCTGCCGCTACCTTGGCAAAGTGCGTCAAAGTTTTGTCGACACTTGATTTTAAATAGATTATTACATTATAATTAATTTAAATAAGGAAACAGAACTGTGTGAGACGAGGAGGCAACAAGCATGAGCGATCAAAAAATTTATGATGTTATTATCGCCGGAGCTGGCCCTGCTGGAATGACGGCTGCTGTATATACATCCCGTGCGAACATGAGCACATTGATGCTGGAGAGAGGGATCCCGGGCGGTCAAATGGCGAACACGGAAGATATCGAGAACTACCCAGGCTTCACTTCCATTCTTGGCCCTGATCTCTCTACAAAAATGTTTGAGCATGCACAGCAATTCGGTGCGGAGTATGCTTATGGCGAGATCAAGGAAATCCGCGATGAAGAGCCGTACAAGCGCGTTATCACGGGTGACAAGGAATACTTGACCAAATCTGTTATTGTGGCAACTGGTGCAGAGCATCGTTTGCTCGGAGTACAAGGCGAAAAAGAATTGTCCGGCCGTGGCGTTTCTTACTGCGCGGTATGCGACGGTGCATTTTTCCGCAATAAAGAGCTGGTGGTTGTTGGTGGAGGAGACTCCGCGGTAGAAGAGGCTGTGTTCCTTACTCGCTTCGCTTCCAAAGTGACGATCGTTCACCGTCGTGATCAGTTCCGTGCACAGAAAATCCTGCAAAAACGCGCTTTCGATAACGAAAAAATCGAAGTGATCTGGGATACAGAACTAAAAGAGATCCGTGGTGAAGGCAAAGTACAAGCGGTTCTCTTGGAAAACACCAAAACAGGTGAACAAAGAGAATACCCAGCAGATGGTGTATTCATTTACGTAGGTATGGACCCATTGACTGCAAGCGTCCGTCCACTGGGCATCACCAACGACGCAGGCTACGTACTGACAGACGAAAAAATGAACACCAAAGTAAAAGGTGTTTTTGCAGCAGGAGATGTACGCGAAAAAATGCTGCGCCAGGTCGTGACAGCTACTGGAGACGGTTCTATCGCTGCTCAATCTGCTCAACACTATGTGGAAGAGCTGAATGAAAAGCTAAAGGAACAAAATGTCACAATCTCTTAACCTGCTTGTAACATGGGTGAAATAATTCAAGAGTAATCTATAGACAATGAATTGACCCCCTTATCTATATAAACAATTGTTGCGTGGCTGGCATTCAGTCACGCATCTTTTTTTCTAAAAAAGCATGTACGCTTGTAGAAGACGTCATTGGAAAAACTGGGGAAGCCGTTCAAAAAGGTGCGAATAAGGTCGACAATATGGTATGCTATTGTCAGAATCGTAGGAGGCGAGTTGCGTGACGGAATTGGGAAACGACAAGGCCATGAATCTCCTGATTATTACCGGAATGTCAGGTGCGGGAAAGACAGTTGCTGTACAAAGCTTGGAGGACCTGGGCTTTTTTTGTGTAGACAACCTACCCCCTGTACTGATTCCCAAATTTGCTGAGTTGGTCAAACAGTCTGGTGGGAGTATTGAGCGAGTCGCATTGGTGATTGACTTGCGAGGGCGTGAGTTTTTTGAAAATCTAGCCGTAACTATGGAGAGCCTCAATCAAATGAATGGATTATCGTACCACATCCTTTATCTGGATGCGAACGATCAGACATTGGTTTCTCGCTATAAGGAAACACGTCGCAGACATCCGCTTTCCCCGAACGGTTCGCCTTTGGAAGGAATTCACGCTGAGCGCCGTTTGTTGGAGGAAATGAAGGGCTGGGCGCATCAGATTATTGATACGAGTCAATTGAAGCCAGTTCAGCTTCGAGAAAAAATCATCAACCAATATGGTCAACAAGGATCACCACTTACGATTAATGTATTGTCGTTTGGTTTCAAATACGGCTCACCAATAGACGCTGACTTGATGTTCGATGTCCGTTTTTTGCCTAACCCGCATTATGTGGAGGATTTGCGTCCGAAAACAGGATGTGATCCAGAGGTGGCAGAGTATGTGATGCAGCACAAGGACACAAAAGAATTCTTAGAAAAACTTACAGACTTTTTGGGGTACACCCTGCCGCATTACCAGCGAGAAGGAAAAAGTCAACTTGTGATAGGAATTGGATGCACCGGTGGCAAACATCGCTCGGTCGCCATTGCAGAACATTTGGGAGAAACCTTTGGCAAAGATTTTTCTGTCCGTGTCAGTCATCGAGACATGGAGAAGAACAAATGAGCATAAGATGGCAGGAAAGACTGAAACGCGCATAAATAGCCACCTGTGGTATGTGTATTAGAAATAATGAGGTGACATATGCCTACTAAGGGAGTCGGGAGGCTACAGTCAAGGCCATTACGGGTAGTCGTTATTGGCGGAGGAACGGGTCTGTCCGTCCTTCTACGCGGTTTAAAGCACGAGCCGGTGCATATCACAGCGATTGTTACGGTAGCAGACGATGGGGGAAGCTCTGGACGTTTGCGAGAAGAAATGGATATGCTTCCACCTGGCGACATTCGAAACGTCTTGACTGCTCTGGCCGATACAGAGCCATTGATGGAAAAAGTCATGCAATATCGTTTTTCCACAGGCACGGGATTAGCAGGGCATAATTTGGGAAATCTATTACTTGCAGCGATGAACGAAATCACTGGAGACTTTGTCACCGCAGTCAAAACATTAAGCGGGGTTTTGGCAGTGCGTGGAGATGTATTGCCAGCTTCCACGCAATCGATTCAGTTGAAAGCGGAAATGACAGATGGATCTCTCGTAATCGGAGAATCCCAAATACCGTTGACTGGCAAAGAAATCAAGCGGGTGTTTCTTGACCCGGAGGATGCTGTTCCTCTGAGCGAAGCCCTGTTGGCTATTGCCGACGCGGATGCCATTTTGATTGGGCCTGGCAGCTTGTACACGAGTATCCTGCCCAATTTATTAGTACGCGGGTTATTTGAAGCGATTACACGCGCACAAGCCCCGAAAATCTATATTTGTAACGTCATGACACAACCGGGGGAGACAGACGGTTTTTCTGCATCCCGGCACGTGAATGTCATGTATGAACATGTAGATAGACCATTTCTGGATACGATCATTGTCAATTCAGCCGAGCTGCCTACCCATGTATTGGACAAATACGCGGAAAAAGGAGCAGCTCCTGTCCGATGTGATTTAAAGCAACTGCGCCAACTCGGTCTGCATGTTGTGGCGAGGCCGTTAGTCACATTTGAGGACGGTTACCTACGTCATGATGCACATGCTGTCAGCAAGCAGATTGTGTCACTGGTCAGACGAAGACGGAAGGTGCTGAAGATAGAGAAGGAGTAGTGAAGTCGATGTCATTCGCCGCGCATACCAAAAAAGAACTTACCATGACGGAGGGTGCCGATTGCTGCAGCAAGGCAGAGCTCTCAGCCTTGATTCGGATGAATGGAAGTCTGCAGTTTGGAGCCGGACGACTGGTGCTGGATGTGACGACAGAGAACGCGGCGATTGCCCGACGTATTTACACGTTAATCAAGAGGCTGTTTCAGATACACGCTGAACTGCTGGTTCGCAAAAAAATGCGTTTGAAAAAGAACAACGTTTACATTGTGCGTATTCCGAATAAGGCCAATGAGGTTTTGCAAGACTTGGGCATCATGGATCAAAGCCTGTCGTTTATCCCAGGAATCGCCCCTGAGATCGTGAAGAAGTCCTGTTGCCGCGCTGCTTATTTGCGGGGAGCTTTTTTGGCGGGGGGATCTGTGAATCATCCAGAGGCATCCAGCTATCATCTGGAGATTTTTACTTCCTATCAGGATTTTTGCGAAGCATTGACCAAGATCGCCAATCGGTATAAACTAAATGCCAAGTGCATCGAGCGGAAAAAAGGGTATGTTCTCTATATTAAAGAAGGCGAAAAGATTACAGAGTTTTTGAGCTTGATTGGAGCTCATCAGGCGCTTCTGTATTTCGAGGACGTTCGAATCGTAAAGGACATGCGGAACTCAGTAAACCGTTTACACAATTGTGAAATCGCCAACATAAACAAAACGGTGAATGCAGCCACCAGACAAATGGAAAATATTCAGCTCATCGATCAAGAGATGGGATTGGAGAATTTGCCAAAACGTCTGCGAGAGGTCGCGGAGCTTCGAGTGGCTCATCCTGACATCAATTTGAAAGAATTGGGTGAGATGGTGCCAAGCGGAGTAGTGAGCAAATCGGGCATTAACCACCGCTTGCGAAAAATTAACGAAATCGCTGACAAAATACGAGAAAAACAAAATATTTCGATGTAGATGCATGTTATACTAAAGGATAATAGTCTACAAGTGAGGAGGTCCATTCATGGTTCAACAGCAGGTCGTGGTCCAGTTAAAGACCGGTTTGCAAGCTCGTCCAGCAGCCTTTTTCGTTCAGGAGGCTAACCGTTTTGCATCGGAAGTATTCGTAGAAAAAGGCAACAAGAAGGTCAATGCGAAAAGCATCATGGGTATCATGAGCCTCGCAATCAGCTCTGGAACGGAAATTACCATTTTAGCAGAAGGGCCGGATGCCTCCCAGGCAGTCACCAGCCTTACGAATCTGGTAAGCAAAGAAGAATAGAGTCACGAGAGACACTTTTCCCGTATGGGAGGTGTCTTTTTTTGTTGATCATCTTGATGAATATGTATCAATTCACTTCGGGCAGGGCATTTCTAACCATGTATATTGCATGAAGGAGGAATGACACATGAGTAACCGTGATAAGTGTTACGAAGGCCGCGATTGTTATGATATGGACATTGATCGGATGGTGAACGAGGGACTGGGAGGTGGAGTTGTTTCCGACCAAAACGGCCTGATTGAAGAAACAACTGTAGACACGATGACAGGGGCGTCGTCAGCCAATCAAGCCCTTGAAGATGAGCAATAGGGAGCCGCTTATGAATGTAACGAGAGCACAGGCCATTATGAGCTCCGACGACCATATCAAGGTAGAGTACGAAGGACAAGCCGTTTGGATCGATGCTGTAGACGAAAAAACGTCAACAGCACGTGTACATGAGGAAAAAAATCCAGGACATAGCCGGACGGTCTATGTCAGTCAGTTAATGGAAGTATCACCATGATTCATCGAAAAAGCCGAGCAAACCAAGGGAAGCCTCTTGGGGCTTGCTCGGCATACAAAAAACACTCGGCCCGTAGTTCAGGCACGAGTGCTTCTTTTTTTACTAGGTATCTCTTATTTTTTGGAAGACGGTTCGGAAGTGATGACTTTGTCAATCAATCCGTACTCTACTGCTTCTGCGGCAGAGAGGAAGTTGTCGCGATCGGTATCCTTTTGGATGCGCTCCAAAGGCTGTCCAGTGCGTTCAGCCAGGATGGTGTTCAGATGATCACGCATCTTCAAAATACGTTTTGCGGCAATCTCAATGTCGCTCGCTTGTCCTTGGGCTCCACCCAATGGTTGGTGGATCATGACTTCACTGTTTGGCAGAGCAAAGCGTTTGCCTTTTGCCCCCGCAGCCAGCAGGAATGCTCCCATCGAAGCAGCCATTCCGATACAAATGGTGGATACATCTGGCTTGATGAAGTGCATAGTATCGTAAATTGCCATACCAGCAGTAATAGAACCGCCTGGGCTGTTTATGTACAAGTGAATGTCTTTCTCCGGATCTTCCGCCTGAAGGAACAACAACTGTGCCACAACGATATTGGCTACGGTGTCGTTGATTGGGGTTCCCAGAAAGATGATGCGGTCTTTGAGCAGGCGGGAATAAATGTCGTAAGCACGTTCCCCGCGGTTCGTCTGTTCAATGACGGTTGGAATTAAATTCATATGCATCTAGTCTTCCTCCTCTCTTTGTAACAATATCATACACAAAAGGTCAATGAAGGTCAAACACATAAGTGCGCGCCCTCACTACCATGTTTGCCAATTTCCCTCTGTCTAAACCTACTCGAAAAAGAAAACATTCATTCCTTAGAATTCTCATCGGCTTCGGTCAAATCGACGGCGAGTTTCAGCGTGGCTTTCATCTTTTTTCCCTTGATGATCGTATATTCATCGATTTGTTTGGCCTGTAGCTGATTGATGGCTTCCGCCAGCTCTTGTTGATCTTTGTATGGTTCAATGGTCAATAAGCATTCCTCGTCACTGGCCTCTTGATAAATGAGAAAAAAACGTTCCCCTGCCATGGTAAGCCTCACTTTCGAAAGTTATCCACAATGTTATGCACAGGTTGTGCACAAAAACATTTGTTCGTGGGATATTTTATTTTTTTCCTAGTCTTGTCATGTTTAGTGAGAGAATTACATAGGAAATGTATGGGATAAAAAAGAAGGAAAAAGTTGATTCGTGTCGAACTTTACAAAATTGGAATTCATTTCATGATATTTAAGGGGTGTTTATTATGCTTCGCAAGTTTTCTACAATGATGCTGACAGCGGCTCTTCTAACAGGAAGTGTAGCGGCAACGGCTGCGTTTGCCCAAACGGCGCCTGCGCCTGCTCCTGTACAGCAACAAAAAATCAAGGTTCAGCTAAACGGCAAGGAGTTCCCATTCCCACAAGAAATCGTTACTGAAAATGGTGTTGCGTATGTGAATGCGAGCACATTGGCGATTGCTTTGGGTGGTTCCGCAGCATGGGATAGCACGACCAAATCTCTGCTGGTTGCCAAAGACAATACGTACGCTCTGCGTATGTACGAAAACAAAAACTTTGCTTATAAAAACGGCAAAGAAACCAGTGTAGCAAATCCGCCACGTCCAGTGACCGGAGCAGTGCTCGTTCCTCTCGTATTCATTGCCCAAGAATTGGGTGCAAAAGTAGAGTACGATGCAAAAACGCTCACTTACAAGCTGAGCATTCCAATTAATTCCTAGAAATGAATGGAACTTCTCATCAAGATAGCCACTTCTATGCGTAGAAGTGGCTATTTGCTTTAATACGACACGTGTACGCCTCTATCAGCAGACAGCGATAGAGGCTTTTTAATTGATTCTTCTTTCAATCATTTCTATTGCAAATTTTCTAAAATATCCTACAATAAGATTGTGATTCATAGTTTGCTTATAAATAAAGAGGGGGATGTTTTGCTATGAAAAAACAGAAATCATTGTCGATACTGGCTGCAACATTTGCTCTGAGCACATTGCTCGCGGGCTGTGGTGGAGGTACAGGGACTGGTGGACAAAGCGCGACACCACAGCCGAGCAACAATAGCGGAGGAAGCACGGGCGGTGCAAGCGGAGCTACTGAGAAGCTCGTGATTGCTGTAGTTGGTCCGATGTCAGGTCAGTACTCCGATTACGGAAGCACAGCAAAAGCTGGTGCTGAATATGCATTGAAAGAAAAAAAGGAGGCATTCAAAGCACTTGGCTTTGATGTTGAATTGTCCGCGCAAGACGACCAGGCTGACCCGAAACAAGGGGTAGCAGTCGCACAAATGTTGATTTCAAATCCTGACGTAGTCGGAGTAGTTGGCCATGCTACAACAGGTGCTTCGATCACAGCAGCAGCGCAATACGAGCAAGAGAAGCTCGTAATGGTATCTCCTTCTGCAACGGGTTCAGATTTGACTGAGCAAGGCAAGAAGATCGTACACCGCATTTGTGCGCGTGATGATCAACAAGGCTCCAAGGCTGCTATTTTTGCCAAAAATCAGTTGAATGTCAAAACGGCGTTCGTTATGCATGACAAGGCTGCTTATGGACAAGGTCTTGCGGAAGAAGTGAAAAAGCAATTTGAAAAAGACGGCGTACAAGTTCTCGGCTTTGAAGGGGTAACGGCAGGCGAGAAGGATTATAGTGCGATCATCACCCAAATCCTTGCGAAAAATCCAGAGATGATTTACTTCGGTGGATACTACTCTGATGCAGGAATTATCGTGAAGCAAGCACGTGAAAAAGGCTTCAAAGGTGTCTTTATGGGTGGAGATGGCTACGACTCTGCTGACATGGTGAAAATTGCTGGTGCGGAAAATGCCAATAACGTAGTCTTTACTTCCACTGTTGGCGATATTGGTGCTACCGAAGACGGCAAGAAATGGATCACAGACTTCGAGAGCGCGACTGGCAACAAAGTAGGGATCTTCACTTCCTTTGGTTATGACTCCATGGGTGTTATGCTGAACGGACTGGAAGAAGCGATTAAAGCAAACGGCGGCAAAAAGCCAACTCGTGAACAAGTGCTGGAAGCTGTTCACAAAACCAAAGATTACAAAGGCAAATTCGTTAACGTAACATTCAATGAAAAAGGCGACAACGACTTTGCTTCCGTATACGTGTACAAGTATGAGGATGGAAAGAAAGTATTTATGGGTGAAGCGAAGTAATTCTTCATTATGAACAAGCCGTTTGGGACATACTACGTTTGGCATGAATACCAGAATGAAAAGGAAGGGATTCTGTTGTCAAACAATCGTAATACGAAGAATGGCGGCAACCAAGGACACAGCAGCAAGACGCAAGGCACCCAGAAGCAAAAGTCCGAAAAAGATCGTAACCTGAATAAGCAGGATCCACAATAACAATGACAAAAGCCCACCCGTTTTAGCCAAAGGAGCTCAACGGGTGGGCTTTTGCTTGTTAAATACCTTGCTTGCTAGGCAAACGTTTTTCGGGATGACCGTAGCCCTGATGCTGTCTGCTTCGCAGGTTTTTCGCTTGGGATTCGCGAATTTTGGCCACGAACTCACTCGTGCTCATTTTGGTGAAATCCATAGGGTACCTCCGCTGATGATGAGATGTACACCTCTCTAGGATGACCCAATTTGGTCTGGTACAATCGGCAGTGTTATCTCTACCACTGTACCTTCGTGCTCCCTGCTTTTAATTTCCAGACTGCCGTTGTGGTCTTTCATGATTTTGCTGCTGATCATGAGGCCGAGGCCAGTCCCGTTTTCTTTTGTCGTGAAAAAGGGGGCACCCAGCTTGTGAATCATTTCTTCAGAGATTCCACAGCCAGTATCCGTGAGCGTAATGAGTACTTGATGATTGTCTTTTAAGGCGGTGGCAATAAGAACCTCACCATGTCCGTCGATTGCTTCGATGGCATTTTTAATGATGTTGATAAAGACCTGCTTGAGCTGGTTTTCTTCTCCCGCAATGATCGGATGGTAAGCAAATGCGGTACGGAAATGGATGTTTTTCAAATTTGCTTCCGACCTCAATAGTGCCAAGACGTTTTCCAGCAAAGGGATGAGCGGAAGAGGTTTGATTTGGATGCTATGTGGCTTTGCCAAGACTAGCAATTCACTCACAATAAAATTAATCCGGTCCAATTCAGAGAGCATGATGTCGGCGTACTGCTGGTTATCATTCATGCTCGGATAAAGAAATTGGATAAAGCCCTTCAAAGATGTGAGCGGATTGCGAATCTCATGAGCGATTCCAGCAGCCAGCTCTCCAATCACGGACAGCTTCTCAGCCTTCCGTAATAATTCCTCGTTATTTCGGCGTTCTGTAATATCGCGCGATACGATGATAAAGCCATCACAATCTCCCGTTTTCGTCAGGATGGGGGCACCCTTTGATTCGAGGACGATCCATTTGTTATATTTCGTTTGGAAACGAAACTCGCATATTTTTGGTTCTTGGGTCGCCAGTAAATGATGAAAGTGGTCAATGACAGTTTGTCGATCTTCTGGATGAATCTCGGCAAAGGTGAGCTGACGGCAATGTTCACTCGTTTCGATTACGCGTGAATGCGAAGGGGAGAGATAGAGGATATCCCCGTTCTTGTCCGTAATCAGAATAAGATCATCTGTGTATTCCGAGATGATTTTGTTCGTATTCTCGCTTTTAAACAAGGCGGCCTCAGAGTATTTGCGTTCGGTGACATTTCGCGAGACTAACATGATGTTTTGGACGTCTCCTCCCGCGCTTAAAATGGGGATACCGCGTGTTTCGAAGGAGACCTCGTTTCCGTTCCTATCCATAGAGCGCGTCTCGAAATGAACGGGTTGTTTCGTTGCCATGATCTCTTGAAATTTGTCCCGGAACATAGGGACATCCTCTGGATGTGTGAGTTGCAGATTGTTAGGGGAAGTAACCTCGGCTGGAACAAATCCCAATTGCTCGATTGATGGGGATGCATAGATGCGTCGCATGGATAAATCATAAATCGTCACGATATCCTGGGTATGATCAATGAGGAGACGATATTTGGCTTCAGTTTGACGCAAGGCCTCTTCCATTTTTTTGCGTTCGGAAATGTCACGGGTAATGCAGGAAGCACCAATAATTTTTCCGGTTTCATCTTTGATTGGAGCAGCCGACAGAATGACATCCATCTTCGTTCCATCTTTTCGCTGCCTGATGGTTTCGTAATTGGTTAGTAATACACCCATGCTCCTGACCGCATCAAATAACTGTTTGGTCTCGTTCCTATACTCGTATGGAATAAAGCAAAGCGGTGAAGCGTAAATCTCCTCCATGGACCAACCGTAGTATTGCTCAAAAGCATGATTCACCAGGACGATATTGTTATCGAGATCACTAATCGAGATGGCATCTGTCGTGAAGTGAAAAAATGCTTTTAATATTTGATCTGGAAATAACACTTGTGTGATTTCCTTTTTTGAGCGTTTCTTTTTCCATAAGAAAGGGGTATTAAGCTTGTTCATCAGATTTCCCCCGCATAGTCTATCAAGGATTTGAGTGAGATAGCGTTGTCGTAACTATTCGAGATATAGAAGCCATTTTCCTATCAAAAATTGGAATAGTTTGCTATTCCATAATGAATTGGTGATGCATGAAGGTTCTGACTCGCATGGAAATCAGCTATAATGAAAGTTAGAAAAAAGTCGGGGGTGTATGCATGACAACTGGTTTTATCGTTGCGTTGGTGCTCATCTTTATCGTCATCATCGGTGCGACGATTTTGGTTACAAACAAAGCTTATTCGCGTAAACCTGAACAAATAGATCCGATTCTGCCCAGTAAGGATACTGTTGGAAAGAAGGAACTCGATCAATAATGCCAGTAGGCAAAAGAACAGGAGTGGTTATCTCAACCACTCCTGCTTCATTGACGGTATCGGAAAGTATATAGCCTACAGTTTGGAGAAGCGTTCTACGATGTCATCAACGAGCAGTTCAGCAGAAAGGATACCGCCGCCTACGTTCCAGATCACTTCGTCAACTTGGAATGCCTTATTGTTTTTCGCGACATTCAGTTTTTGATAGAGCGGATCTTTCATCCATTCCTCGGTGTATTTATTGGCAGATCCATCACCGGAGTAATCGCCGATCCAGTAAAACATAATGTCGCCATCCATTTCAGACATGAGCTCTTTTGGAATGTCTTTTTTGAACTCATCGATGTCTTGGGAGGCTGGTCGAGCAAAGCCGAGCTGGCTCAGAACAACGCCAGAGAAAGTGTCTTTCAAGTAAAGACGGGTTGTGCCTGCTACGAAACGAGCAACAGAGACTTTCATCTTCGTCTTGTCACCCAGTTTTCCTTTTGCATCCTCAATCTTCTTATCGAAATCAGCCATTAGCTTGTCGCCTTCAGCTTTTTTATTCAGTGCTTCTGAGTAAAGGGCAAAGTTGATTTTCCATCTGCCTACGAGATCCTCGGAGAAGACGGTTGGGGCAATCGCGGAAAGCTGATCGTATACTTTTTCTTGCCCTTGGCGTCCTTTTGTTCCCAGAATCAGGTCTGGCTTCAGGCTGGCGATCAGCTCAACGTTTGGTTGGTTCTCGTCGCCCAATTCAACTGCATCCTTCATTTTCTCTTTAATATGTGGATGCCATGGGTCACCAGGTTTACCGAGGCCACTCATGACAGCCCCAACTGGCGTAATCCCTAATGCGAGAACTGCCTCTGTACTTTCACTGGTAAGAGTGACGACGCGTTGAGGAGTCCCTTTTATTTTTGTTGCCCCCATAAAGTGTTTTACTTCTCTCTCTTCAGACGCTGCCGGTGCTGGTGTAGTTGTTGACGTAGCTGGAGTAGAAGAAGATGAGCTGGATGAAGGCGTTGCCTGTCCCCCGCAGCCTGTTACGAGCATGACAACGGAAAGCATAGCCCCGAGCATCAAACGCAGGGAAGTTTTGCGCATGATGGAGAATCCCCCTTTTAACTGATAATGATTATCATTTTTCTTCACTACTTTATATGCATATATGACAATGTGTCAATATATTTTTTGGAATCAGAGGAAAACTATAGATATTTTTGTGCTAAATTTTCCAATAGCGATAATAAAAATCAATATCATTGACTAGCCCTATGCACAAGCTTAGACTGATTAGTGGGAGAAACTTACATACATTGTAGTGAATAGGCAGAATAGGTAGAATGCAACGGAAAGAAGGGAACAGGCGTGAACGTGATTTTGTCCAGCCGACTGCAAAAGACTACTGTACTCATAATAGGACTCGTCGTCCTGGCAGTCGTGATGGTAGCTAGTATCCTTATCGGAATCAATCGGTATTCGCTCGCTACTGCGGTAGAGGCATACACCCAATTTTCCGGTTCAGAGGAACATTTGATAATTACGAGTTCCCGAATGCCACGTACACTGACGGCGGTAGCAGTGGGGAGCAGCCTCGCTGTAGCAGGTGTTTTGTTGCAGGCGTTGACTCGTAACCCTTTGGCCTCACCATCTCTTATCGGTGTGAACGCTGGAGCTGCAGCTGCTATTGTGACGACGATTGCTGTTTTTGGCTCGCAATTCCCTATGTCGCAAATGATGTGGGCAGGCTTTATCGGAGCCGGGGTGACTGCTCTGCTTGTATACGGGTTGGCTTCCGCTGGGCGGGGAGGCATGACTCCGATTAAGCTGACACTTTCGGGGGCAGCGGTTGCTGCTTTTGCTTCGTCTGTGACTTCACTATTTATGCTGCTGCAAGAAAAGACGATGACAGAGGCCTTTTACTGGTTAGTTGGTTCTGTGGAGGGAAGACAGCTCGATCATTTTTTTATGATCGTTCCTTATTTGCTAGTAGGCTGGTTAGGCGCTATGCTACTGACCGGCTCGTTAAACTTGATGGTACTCGGTGATGATGTAGCGACTGGCCTGGGTCAAAAGATTATCCTGGTAAAAGCAACAGCGATATTGATCGTGGTGCTCTTGGCAGGTGGGAGTGTCGCGCTCGCCGGACCGATTGCATTTGTGGGGATCATCATACCGCATCTTTGCCGTTTTTTAGTCGGCCTTGATCATCGCTGGTTGATTCCCTATTCGATTGTCTTCGGCGGAGCTTTTCTGGTTTGCGCTGATTTACTTTCTCGCCTTGTTTTGATGCCTATGCGTTTGGAAGTACCAGTAGGCGTAGCAACTGCCATGATCGGAGTGGCTTTTATTATCCCGCTGGTCAGGGGGAGGGCGTATGCATAGACATGTAGTTATTCGGACCAAAAAGCCAGCGCTCTCGTTTCATGTAAATAAGCGGGCGTTAGGAATTAATTTCATCTTATTTTTGCTGTTATCTGTTGTGATTGTACTGAGTATTGGCTTAGGAAGCTTGCATATTCCTGTGTGGGAAGTCATCAAAGCTTTTGTGGGAGCGGGCAGTGATCAGAATGAATTGATCGTGCTGGATTGGCGATTGCCTCGCGTTGTCGTTTCAGTCATGGTAGGGGCCTCCCTGGCGGTATCAGGGGCCATCTTGCAGTCCTTGGTGCGAAATCCATTAGCTTCGCCTGATTTGATCGGGACTACAGCGGGAGCGACGGCAGCGGCGGTAGCATTTATCACTTTCGCAAAAGATGTAAGTGTGCAATGGATGCCATTGGTCGCCTTGATCGGTGGATTGTTAACCGCTACGCTTACGTATCTGACTGCGTGGAAGGAGGGAGTCTCACCTTTTCGTCTCGCGCTGGTCGGTGTATGTATCTCAGCGGGGATGGGGGCATTAACGATCTTTTTCCTGGTGATCACCCAAACCCATAAAGCCTCAAACGCTCTCGGGTGGATGACTGGAACGGTGTACGGAATGTCTTGGGTAAATGTGATGACGCTGCTTCCGTGGACCGTGTTGTTTCTCGGCGCTACGATTTTCCAAATCCGTTATTTGAATGCCCAGGAGCTCGGTGATGATATCGCCAAAGGCATTGGCGTAGCGATTGATAAAAAGAGATTGCTCTTGATTGCGATCAGTGTGGCACTGGCAGGTGCTGCGGTCGGTGTGGCAGGAGGAATCAGTTTTATTGGGTTGATGGCTCCACACATTGCTCGCAGGCTAGTTGGTTCTGCGTATGGCTACTTGCTTCCGGCTTCCGCCATTTTGGGCGGGATGCTCGTCGTCTTGGCTGATTTGATTGGGAGAACGGTGTTTTTACCGCATGATTTGCCAGCAGGGATTTTTACCGCAGCGATTGGAGCGCCGTTTTTTGTGTATCTTTTGTATAAAACGAGGAATCATCAGTAGGGAATCGATGTGTGTTTAACTATAGGTGAGTGAGGACCCTGAAGGAGAGTAATGCTTCAGGGGTTTTTCGTATTCACTATCTGCCAATTCAATAGAACTATCAAAGGACAACCAGTAAAGGTAGCGCATGAAAAACAGCCCTTAATCGGGCCTGTTTTGTGTTACCATGGGGGTTCAACATAAAAAAGCGACCTCTGGAAGTCCAAGAGATCGCTTTATGCTTGTAAGTATGGTACGCCTGAAGGGAATCGAACCCCCGCACATGGTTCCGGAGACCATTGCTCTATCCACTGAGCTACAGGCGTATATTGTGACGACAACTTTTATTATAAAACATCGAGAATCTCAATGCAAACGAAAAAAATAGTTCAACAGAAAAAACTAGCAATAAGGTAAGCGAGATTGAAAAAGTCCATTGGTGAAGATCTTTCGACATTTTTTGTGTTCTGCTTCATCAATTTGGCAGGAAAATTGCATGAGAGAACGAATATAATGAAAATAAAGAGTCATCGAGCAGCATGAGCAAGTGCGAAGGAGGCGAGCTTCATGAACATGGGATTGGGGTTATTTCAAGAACAAACACTGAAATTAGTGATGACGCCGGAATTACGCCAAGCGATTACCATATTGCAGTATTCAGCCATTGATCTCATCTCCTATTTGCAGGATCAGGCCAATGAGAATCCTGTTTTTGACCTTGAAGTGGCTGGAGAAGTCGCTTCTGCAAAAGCAGAGAAACCAGCTCCTGAGATTGACTGGAAAGAAATTGTGGGCAATCGCGCGACAGGTGAGTACGGTTCGTCGAAAAATGAAAGCACTTACAATCCGCTGGATTACGTCCAGCAAGGTGCGGAGACGCTGTACGAACATTTGGAGCGTCAACTCGGCTATGTAAAAGGATTCTCGTCGCTGCAAAAACAGATCGCTCTCTTTTTGATCGGGAATCTGGATGAGAAGGGGTATTTGGAAATTACCCTGGAGGAAGCGAGTGCGCGTCTGGGCGCAGAAATGCTGGAGATTGAGGACGTGTTGTCCGTTTTGCAGCATTTTGATCCGGTAGGCGTAGCTTCACGCAGCTTAGAAGAATGTCTTTTGCTGCAGCTCGGGCATTTGGCACTCGATGACGAAAAGATCGTTCAGGTCGTTCGCAACCACCTGCAAGATTTGGCGGACAATCGCTATCAGCGGATCGCAGACAAAATCGGATGTACACCGCAAGAGGTACAGGCGATGGCAGACCTGATCCGTACGCTGAATCCGCGTCCAGGTGCTGCCTTTTCCACAGTGGAGACAAGATATGTCATTCCAGATGTGACGGTAGAGAAGGTCGGGAATGATTATGTAGTATTGGTCAATGATGTTGCTGCACCGCGGTTGAAAATCAACAGCTTCTATGAAAAAATGCTGAGCCAGCAAAAAAGTCAGGATGAAGCCAAACAATTCATTCACGATAAGCTGAATGCCGCCATGTGGCTGGCAAAAAGTCTGGAGCAGCGCCGCCTGACGCTCATGCGTGTAACACAGGCTATCCTCGATATGCAACGGGATTTTTTTGATCGAGGGATTCATTATTTAAAGCCCATGACACAAAAGGAAATAGCAGAGCGGGTCGGCCTGCACGAATCGACGATCAGCCGGGCAACCAGCAACAAGTACGTCCAGACACCGCGCGGAATCTTTGAGCTGAAGTATTTCTTTACGTCAGCGCTCTCTACTTCCAGTGGGGAAGCTACTTCTTCTGAGAGTGTTAAGCGCAGAATTAAAGCACTGATCGAGCAAGAAGATCGAAAGTCTCCGTTATCTGATCAAAAGCTGGGTGAGATGCTGCTTACAGAGGGGATTGAAATCTCCCGCCGCACGGTTGCCAAATACCGGGAAGAAATGCTGATTCCATCGTCGGCCAAACGAAAGAGGTTTTAAGGGCATGAATGAAAAATCGTTTGAAATTGTCTTGTACGGACGAAAGAAATGTCATTTGTGCGACGAGGTGGAACTCTACATCCGCAGTCTGGCGGAGGAGTTCCCCCTTCGTATGCGCGTAGTCGATATTGAAAGTGATCCCGTCTTGCATGAAGAAATGATGTTTGTCATTCCAGTCGTCGAGATTGATGGAGAAATCGTGTTTCGCTCTATTACACATGTGGTGACGCTCGAGGAGCTGCGAAACGAATTACATAGACGTGCCGCTCGGTCATGAGTGGCACTTTTTTATAGGGGTTCGGGGAAAACTTGCAAGATATTGTTAAATATGATACATTCAAGTTGTAGCAAGTGATCTTTTTTTTGCACCAAGTGGGACATAAAATGTATATACAGGGACACAAAACGTCCCGATCAACAATTTGTAACCAAGGAAGAAGGTATAATGCGACGTTTACTGGAACTGCAACAAAAATTGTTGCCTGACTTGATTCAGGTTTTGCGTCAGCGGTACATGTTACTCCGATCCATCTATCATTTGCAGCCGATTGGCAGAAGAGGTCTAGCTCAAGCCATGGATACCACTGAGCGTATTTTGCGGGCAGAAGTGGAGCTGCTAAAAGAGACGGGGCTCCTTCATGTAACGGCTGCGGGAATGAGCCTGAGTGAAGAAGGACAACAAGTCTTGGACGACATGGAGCCTCTCGTCGGAGAGTTATTCGGCCTTACTGACTTGGCAGAGCGCCTGCAAAAAAAGCTGGGCATAGCAGAAGTCATTGTGGTGCAGGGCAATGCAGATCAATCGCCTTGGGTAAAGGAAGAGCTTGGACGGGTAGGGGCAAGGGTCCTCAAACAGGTCGTGCAAGAAGGAGACATTGTAGCGGTAACAGGTGGTTCATCCATCGCCAGCGTAGCAAGTCATCTGACGCCTTCTGCTTCGTTCAAAAACGTTCAGTTTGTCCCTGCTCGCGGTGGACTGGGAGAACGCGTAGAGCTGCAAGCAAATACGCTTGCTTCCGCCATGGCAGCGAAAACAGGTGCTTCTTATCGGCTTCTTCACGTACCGGATCGCCTTCATCCAGAAGCCTTGCAGACATTGGTTAAAGAGCCGCAAGTACAAGATGTGCTGTCGCTCTTGGGCGAAACCCGAATCGTTTTGCATGGAATCGGGGATGCCGTCACGATGGCGAGAAGGCGGAATTATTCGGACGAAGAGCTCGCAGAATTAGTGGAGACGGGCGCTGTATCAGAAGCATTCGGCTACTACTTTAATGAAGCGGGAGAAACGGTCCACAGAATGCCGACAATTGGTTTACAGCTAGAGGAAGTGCACAAGGCAGAAACTGTGCTCTCCATTGCGGGGGGCGAAAGCAAGGCAAAAGCGATTCTTTCCTTTGCTAAGCAATCGTGTCAGAATGTACTCATTACGGACGAAGGGGCAGCTTACACGCTGTTGTCCACACGATTGTAACGGAAGGAAGTCGGTCGCATGTCTATCACATCGGTAACACCCATCTTGGCAATGATCGCTGGCATCATTTTGAGCCTATCGCTCGGTTTTCCGATTGCATGGGGGATTGTTTTTGCGATCTTGGTCACACTGGTTAGTGTAAAAAGATTGGGTTATCCGTGGAAGCAGCAGTTCGTGTTTGGCTGGGAAGGTGTCCAAAAGGCAAAGCCCGTCCTTACGATTCTGTTTTTAGTAGGACTCTTGATTCCGCTATTAATGATGGGAGGAACCATTCCCGCCATCATTTACTACGGATTATCGATTGTGAATGTCGAGTATTTATTCGTCCTCTCTTTTCTGTTGACCGCAGGCGTCAGTTATTTATTGGGTACATCAATCGGTACGCTGAGTACGATTGGGCTGTCCCTGATGGGCATTGCACACGCAGCAGGGATATCACCTGCGATCGTAGGTGGTGCGCTCATCTCTGGAGCGATGGTGGGGGAACGTTTCTCGCCGATATCCAGCAGTCGTTTACTGGTGCTTTCCAATGTCGGTATGACAGAAGAGCAGGAAAGAAGAACACGGCGTCCTGCTTTGCTTACGGTAGCGATTTGCGCGTTACTTTTCCTGATCCTTGATCTGTTTCGACCTCAGGCGAACTCGACGGATACCATTCAGATGTACCAAGAGCTGTTAGTCAGTCATTTTTCTGTACATTGGCTGCTCATGCTGCCTCTCGTCGTGTTAATTGCCTCTTTTGCACTGAGAGTAAAAGCAGTAAAGGCATTGTTTTTCGGTATCGGAGCCAGTACGATTCTAGTCGGGATCAATGGGAATTTGGATGTGAAGACGTTTTTTACATCGATGCTAGTTGGATTTGAGCTTCATTCAGGAACGCCGCTGGATCAACTGGTCCATGGGGGCGGGATGTTCGCCATCTTCAATGTTCTGGCGTTAATCATTCTCGCAGGCTTTTTAAACGGCATTTTGAACAGAGCCAATTTATTAACCCCCATCGTAGACAAAATGATGGGCCATACAAAAAATAAAACGGTATTGGTAGCGAAGGCAGCGGCATTGTCGTTGTTAGTGGTTATCATCAGCTGTAATCAAACCATTCCAATACTGGTTCTCGGCTCGACTCTTCTCGGGAGGTTCTCCCAATGGGCTGGAGGGCGTGAGCTGTTGGGCAAGACGATGTTGGACTCCACAGTGGTCATGCCTGTACTGATCCCTTGGAACGGACTATCGATGATGATGGCACTGACGTTAGGTGTTTCAACGATCCAGACATTGCCCTTTGTGTTTTTTCCAATCTTATTACCGATTGTTACGATATTATCGACTCGCTGGTTTTCGCCAGAGGGCAAGTTTCTCGCGATGAAGAATAAAGCTAGCTAATGAGCAGGAGGTATACATTATGGTAAAAGTAGGTATTAACGGATTTGGTCGTATCGGTCGTAACGTATTTCGTGCAGCACTGAACAATCCGAATGTAGAAATCGTAGCGGTCAATGACCTGACAGATGCACACACACTGGCGCACCTTTTGAAATATGACTCTGTTCATGGTGTTCTGAACGTGAGCGTTGAAGCTTCCGAGAACACGCTCATCGTTGATGGCAAAGAAATCAAGGTGTTGGCAGAGCGCGATCCAGCACAACTCAAGTGGGCAGATTACGGTGTTGAAATCGTAGTGGAATCGACTGGACGCTTCACGAAGCGCGAAGATGCAGCGAAGCACTTGGAAGGTGGCGCGAAAAAAGTCATCATCTCCGCTCCAGCAACAAACGAAGACATTACAGTCGTAATCGGTGTAAACGAAGACAAGTACGATCCAGCACAACACACTGTGATCTCCAACGCATCCTGCACAACGAACTGCTTGGCGCCTTATGCGAAGGTTCTCAATGAAAAATTCGGTATCGTACGCGGCTTGATGACAACCGTTCACTCTTACACCAATGACCAACAAATTCTCGACCTGCCGCACAAAGATTTGCGCCGTGCCCGTGCAGCTGCGGAGAACATTATCCCAACCTCTACAGGAGCGGCAAAAGCGGTAGCACTCGTACTGCCTGAGCTGAAAGGCAAGCTGAATGGTTTCGCAATGCGCGTACCAACTCCAAACGTATCCGTAGTGGACTTGGTAGTTGAACTGAAAACAGACGCAACTGTTGAAGAAATTAACAACGCTCTGAAAGAAGCGGCAGAAGGCCCACTCAAAGGCATTCTCGGCTACTCCGAAGAGCCGCTCGTATCCTCTGATTACAATGGAAACCCTGCATCCTCCACAATCGATGCTTTGTCTACAATGGTACTGGAAGGAAACATGGTGAAAGTCGTTTCCTGGTATGATAACGAGTGGGGTTACTCCAATCGTGTCGTAGACTTGTGTCATTATGTTGCACAGCGCGGCTTCTAACACGTAAAATAGAACTGTTGTGGAAAAAAAGGGAGAGCAATCTCCCTTTTCCCATATCTTTTTTCCGAATAAAAAGCCAATGATTTGGGAGGATCGTTCATGAACAAGAAATCTATCCGCGATGTTGAGCTGGCAGGCAAGCGCGTATTCTGCCGTGTCGACTTTAATGTGCCGATGCAGGACGGGGTAATCACCGACGATACACGCATTCGTGCTGCTGTACCAACCATCCGTTTCATGATGGAGGCAGGAGCCAAAGTAATCCTGGCGAGCCATTTTGGGCGTCCTAAAGGCCAAGTAGTGGAAGAGATGCGTCTTACTCCTGTCGCAGCCCATTTGTCCTCGCTCTTGGGCAAGGACGTGCGTAAGCTGGAGGATTGCCATGGTGCTGACGTAGAAGCGGCAGTAGAACGAATGGAGTCTGGCGACGTCATCCTGTTAGAAAACGTACGCTTCCATGCGGGAGAAGAAAAGAACGATCCAGAACTGGCAAAAAGCTTTGCGGCCTTGGCTGATCTGTTTGTCAATGATGCTTTCGGGACAGCTCACCGGGCACATGCTTCTACAGCGGGAATCGCTGAGTACATACCAGCAGTTGCGGGCTTGTTGATGGAAAAGGAGATTCGCTTCATGGGCGGAGCCTTGTCCAATCCGGAGCGTCCGTTTACAGCGATTGTCGGCGGTGCAAAAGTAAAAGATAAAATTGCTGTCATTGAAAATTTGTTGACCAAAGTCGATCACCTGATTATCGGTGGCGGTATGGCGAATACATTCCTCAAAGCACAGGGCTATGGCATTGGTGCTTCTCTGTGTGAAGACGACAAGCTCGATCTCGCACGTACGTTGATGGATCAGGCAAAAGAGCGCGGCGTTCAATTGCTGATGCCAGTTGATGTTGTGGTAGCTGACCGTTTTGCGGCAGATGCAGAAAAGCAGGTCGTTGCAATCGATGCGATTCCAGAGGGCTGGATGGCACTCGATATCGGTCCAAAAACAGTGGAGCAGTACCACAGCGTCATTGTAGATTCGAAAACGGTTGTATGGAACGGTCCGATGGGCGTATTTGAAATGGATGCTTTTGCAGCCGGCACGATTGGTGTAGCCAAGGCGATGGCAGCATGCAGCGGTACGACCATCATCGGTGGCGGCGATTCCGTAGCGGCTGTGGAAAAAGCAGGCGTAGCCGAGCAGATGACACACATTTCTACAGGCGGCGGAGCGTCCCTGGAATTCATGGAAGGCAAGGAACTGCCAGGCGTAGCTGTGTTGGCAGATAACCAATAAGAGCGAAGAGGGGGAGTTTGCATGCGAACACCAATTATCGCGGGGAACTGGAAGATGTTCAAAACGATGGCCGAGGCAAGAGCGTTTGCACAGGAAGCCAAGGCGGGCAACCATACTTCCGGGGTACAAAAAGTCATTTGCGCACCTTTTACAGCGTTGGCTGCACTTAAGGAAGAGCTGGCGGGCACGGATATTGCCATCGGCGCGCAAAACATGCATTTTGAAGAGCAAGGTGCTTATACAGGTGAAATCAGCGCGTCCATGCTGAAAGAAATCGGTGTAGAGTACGTGATTCTTGGTCACTCCGAGCGCCGTCAATATTTCAATGAGACAGATGAGACCGTGAACAAAAAGGTTGTAGCCGCATTAGCAGCAGGTCTCGTACCGATTGTGTGCGTAGGCGAGAGTCTGGAGCAACGGGAAGCGGGCGAGACAGCTGACGTAGTCCGTACGCAGACAGAAGGTGCCTTTGCTGGAGTGGACGCTGCACAAGTGGCGGATACCGTTATTGCATACGAGCCGATTTGGGCGATTGGTACAGGCAAGTCTTCCACAGCAGAGGATGCCAATGAAACGATTGCTATCATTCGCAGCGTAATCGGTGAACGCTTCGGACAAACGACAGCCGAGAAAGTGCGCATTCAATACGGCGGCAGCGTAAAGCCGGAAAACATCGCAAGCTACATGGCACAGCCAGACATCGATGGAGCATTGGTTGGTGGCGCGAGTCTCGTAGCGGACAGCTACTTGCAGCTTGTGGCAGGAGCTACGTCGCGATAGGAGGAGAAAGCAATGGCACAAAGACCAAAACCGGTTGCCCTTTTGATTGTGGATGGTTTTGCTCTGCGGAACGAAACGTATGGAAACGCAGTAGCACAAGCCAGCAAGCCGAATTTTGACCGTTACTGGAACCAATACCCTCACGCGACTCTGGAGGCAAGTGGGCTGGCTGTTGGACTGCCAGAAGGACAGATGGGGAACTCCGAGGTAGGCCATCTCAATATCGGAGCAGGGCGTGTTGTTTATCAGGATTTGACGCGCATTACCAAGTCGATTCAAGAAGGCGCTTTTTTTGAAAACGAAACACTGATCGCAGCTTTCCAGCACGCGAAGCAAAACGGCAAGCAGCTCCATCTGTTCGGACTTTTGTCCGATGGTGGTGTACACAGTCACATTGACCACCTGTTTGCGATGCTCGAGTTGGCGAAAAAGCAGGACTTTGCGGATGTGTTCATCCACGGTTTCCTCGATGGTCGCGATGTATCGCCTGACAGTGCAGTGGGCTATATCGAACAGCTGCAAGCCAAAATTGCAGAGCTCGGCGTTGGCCGTATTGCTACGGTACAAGGTCGCTACTATGCGATGGATCGGGACAAACGCTGGGATCGCGTAGAGAAGGCGTATCGTGCCATGGTGTACGCAGATGCTCCGGCTTATCGTGATCCGGTTCAAGCGGTAAAGGAATCCTACGAAAAGTCCATTATGGATGAATTCGTCATGCCAACCGTGATTCTCGATGAAGCAGGCAAACCTGTGACGACCGTTCAAAGCGGCGATTCGATTATTTTTTATAATTTCCGACCGGATCGTGCGATTCAAATGTCGCAAGCCTTTACGAATGAAGACTTCCGTGGCTTTGACCGCGGAGATAAGCGACCACGCGATCTGCATTTTGTGTGCCTGACGCATTTTTCCGAGACGGTTGACGGGTATGTCGCTTACAAGCCTTCCAATCTGGATAATACATTGGGAGAGGTGCTTTCCCAGCACGGCTTGAAGCAACTGCGCATTGCCGAGACAGAGAAATATCCGCATGTGACGTTCTTCTTCAGTGGCGGGCGTGAAAAGGAATTTCCAGGTGAGACGCGTATCCTGATTCCTTCGCCAAAAGTAGCGACGTACGATCTACAGCCAGAGATGAGTGCACCAGAGCTGACAGACGCTGTTGTCGCTGAGATTGAGGCAGACAATTTTGACGCGATCATCCTGAACTTTGCCAACTGCGACATGGTTGGTCATTCCGGTATGATGGAGCCAACGATCAAAGCAGTCGAGACGGTTGATGCATGCTTGGGCCGAGTGGTCGATGCCATCGTAGCAAAAGGCGGCGTAGCCATCATCACGGCTGACCACGGCAACGCGGATCTGATGCTGGATGAAGCGGGACGCCCGATTACTTCACACAGTACGTATCCGGTGCCTGTAATCGTGACCAAAGACGGGGCTGTTCTGCGCGAAGACGGTATTTTGGCCGACTTGTCGCCAACGCTTTTGGAGCTTTTGGGGGTAGCGCAACCGGTTGAAATGACAGGCAAATCGTTACTTGCAAAATAGGCTTTACTGGGACACACTGTAAGGGTAGCTTGGCTTTTATCGAAAAATAGATTGTAAGTGCACATGAAAAAAGGAGATGGACGAGAAATGGCAATGATTACTGACATTTATGCACGCGAAATTATGGACTCCCGCGGTAATCCAACTGTGGAAGTAGAAGTGTATCTCGAAGATGGCTCGATGGGGCGCGCAGATGTTCCATCTGGAGCGTCTACAGGTGCGTATGAAGCAGTTGAGCTTCGCGACGGTGACAAATCCCGTTACTTGGGCAAAGGCGTTCTGAAAGCTGTAGAAAACGTGAATGAAATCATTGCTCCTGAACTGATCGGCATGGATGCCCTCGATCAAGTTGGTATCGATATGGCGATGATTCAGCTCGACGGCACGCCAAACAAAGGCAAGTTGGGCGCAAACGCGATTCTCGGCGTGTCTATGGCAGTAGCACGTGCGGCCGCAGATTCTCTCGGCGTTCCTCTCTACAACTACCTCGGCGGCTTCAACGCGAGAATGCTGCCAGTTCCTATGATGAACATCCTGAACGGTGGTAAGCACGCAGACAACACCGTAGACATTCAGGAATTCATGGTTATGCCAGTAGGTGCTACATCCTTCAAGGAAGCGCTGCGCACAGGTGCGGAAATTTTCCACTCCCTGAAAAAAGTATTGGGTGAAAAAGGCCTGAGCACAGCAGTAGGGGATGAGGGTGGTTTTGCTCCAAACCTGAAATCCAACGAAGAAGCGATCACAACCATTTTGGATGCGATCAAGGCAGCGGGCTATGAGCCAGGCAAAGACGTGTTCCTCGCGCTGGACGTAGCGGCTACAGAAATGTTCAAAGACGGCAAATACCACTTCGAAGGCGAAGGCGTTGTGAAAACAACAGAAGAAATGATCGCATTCTACGAAGATCTGGTAAACAAATACCCAATCATCTCCATCGAAGACGGTCTGTCTGAAGACGACTGGGATGGCTGGAAAGCGCTGACTGACAAGTTGGGCAGCAAAGTTCAGTTGGTTGGTGACGACTTGTTCGTAACGAACACAGAGCGTCTGGCTCGCGGAATCGAGACCTCCACAGGTAACTCCATTCTGGTAAAAGTAAACCAAATCGGTACGCTGACAGAAACCTTCGAAGCGATCGAAATGGCGAAGCTGGCAGGCTATACAGCGGTCATCTCCCACCGTTCCGGTGAAACCGAAGACTCTACAATCTCTGATATCGCAGTCGCTACAAATGCTGGTCAAATCAAGACTGGTGCGCCTTCCCGCACTGACCGCGTAGCGAAGTACAACCAACTGCTACGTATTGAAGACGAACTCGCTGATACAGCTCGTTTTGGCGGTCGTTCTGCCTTCTACAACCTGAAGAAGTAAGCTTGCCTGATTGATAGATAAAAAGAGCGCGCGGCAGTCCAGGACTGCCGCTGGTCTTTTTGTAGGATGAAAGAAACTTGCCAACGCACTCAAGTTTTTGCATAAGAAAAAAGACTGCCCATACGACTCGATGGACAGTCTTTTTGTTGTTTGGCGCTTATGACATGGCGAATGCTTTTCGTTCGGTCTGCACAGTGCCCAGACGACTTTTACTGTACGGGATGCACATAGGAGTTCCGTACAGCGGGTCTTGCGTAATTTGGCAATCCATATCGAATACCGTACGGACAAGGTCGGTCGTCAGTACTTCGTTTGGAGTTCCTTCTGCCACTACGGTTTGATTGTGAACAGCGACGATATGATGGGCATAGCGGCAAGCGAGATTCAGATCGTGGAGAACCATGACGATGGTGCGCTGTTCCGTTTGATTCAGTTCAAACAACAGGTCCAAAATCTCAATCTGATGCGACATATCCAAATAAGTCGTAGGCTCATCCAGCAAAATCGTCTCGGTTCCTTGGGCGAGCGTCATCGCAATCCAGGCGCGTTGACGTTGTCCGCCAGAAAGACTGTCGACGGCACGATTGGCCATATCCGTGAGTTGAGTAGCTGCCAATGCTTTGTTGACCATCTGCTCGTCTTCTTCTGACCATTGCTGTAGCCAGTTTTGATAAGGATAGCGTCCTTGTTTGACCAATTGCAGAATCGTCAATCCTTCTGGTGCAGATGGCCCTTGAGGAAGGATAGCAAGACGTTTGGCTACCTCTTTGGTAGAGCGTTTCGCGATCGATTCTCCTTCAAGCAGGATGGCGCCTTCCTTTGGTTTGAGTAAACGTGCCAGAGAGCGCAGCAATGTCGATTTGCCACTGCCATTACTGCCAATGAAAACTGTGATTTTTCCACGCGGGATGTTTAAATCTAATGCTTCAATGATGTTGCGTTCTCCGTACGATAGCGTAAGCCGTTGGGTTTCCAAAGCTTGCATATGGGGTGGACTCCTTTCAACGTATAGGAATTAAAAAATATATTCAGGGTCGCATGTGCTGCGGTGGGGAGAAGAATATTTCCAGTCTAGGCTCAGTGCTCCGTCCCGCTGAGGGTTGGGACTGTCCGCTCCGAAGCGATTCGCGGGGAAACGCAAAAGTGGTAGCCGCTTTGTCGTATGGGCACGGTTTGCGTTTCTTTTGCCCGCGAATCCCTTCTCCGCTCGGTAGGACTCCACAAGTCGCTACGTCTGGAAATATTCTTCTCTGGTGTAACGGAATATGTTCCACATTCTTTTAAGGCTTTTAAAATCGGACTAACATGGAAAGCTCGTAGAGGAAACAGGAGAAATAAGCGAAGATCTTTGGTACACCGACCGAGACTCCATGCAAAAAGCGAAACACGCTCTTAAGCGTCCACCTCTGGAAAAACATCCTGAAAGAACTACTTTGGACGCGGTTTCGCTTTTTGCATGGAGTCGGGCAGTGAATCCCTCAGCGGGTGGGACAAGAATCTGAGCGTTTTCTCCTGTTTCCTCCCCACCACCACAGCAGGACAAGGTTCTTCCCTAGCGATTTCGGTTTTTATACAGCAAGTAGATGAAAAACGGAGCGCCGATGGCAGAGGTGAATACCCCTACAGGCACTTCGATTGGTGAAAAAGCCATGCGTGCAATCAAATCGGCAAGCAATACGATAATGGCACCCAAGAAAGCTGAAAGTGTCATGGCACCGCCAAAGGACGGACCAATCAGTTGCTTGGCAATGTGTGGGGCCAGCAAAGCCACAAAGCTGATATCTCCTCCAACAGAGACGGCTGTTCCCGTCAAAGCCGCGCAAATCATGAGCAGGAGGAAGCGATCCAATTGTAAGGAACTGCCGAGACTCGTAGCCAGATCATCGCCGAGCTGTTGAATGTTCACGCGTCTTGCAAGCAAGCACGCTGCGAGAATCAGTCCGACTACCCACGGCAAAATCATGAATACGTCGTTCCAGGCAACGCCGTAGATGCTTCCGGTCAGCCAGAGCAATGCCTTATTTTGCAGCAAAAACGGACTGAACATGATCAGCATGGTGACAATGGCACCCGCTGCGATTTTAATTCCAACACCGATCATGACGAGACGAAGCGGCGTAACTCCTTTTTTCCAAGAGAGGGCGTACAGCAGGAATGTCGTCAATGTTGCTCCCAAAAAAGCGATGGGAGGAAGCCACTTGATGCTCGCTGTTTCAAATAGGATTAGGAAACCGACTGCAAAAACAGATGCTCCCCCCGATACCCCAAGAATATCCGGTGAAGCCAGCGGATTGCGGACGAGGCCCTGCATGATGGCACCCGCAACGGCGAGTGCGGCACCTACCAGAATAGCAATGACGATGCGTGGCAGGCGAAATTGCTCCACAATCAAAGCATTCTCTTCTGAACCGATTCCCAACAAAACTTTTACCACATCGAGTGGAGCGATTTTCATTTCACCCATTCCGAGACTGACAACCGCCACTGCGATGACGATCAGCAAGGCGAGTAGCGAAAACCAGATCGTCTTTTTATGTAGCTGAAACGATGAAAAGCGCTTGCCGATGCGAAGAGACAGGTAGTCTTTCATTATTTATCCAGCCCCTTGCGTGCGACATAGATGAAGAACGGAATCCCGATCAGGGCTGTCATTACTCCAATAGGAACTTCAGCAGGCATTGCGATAAAGCGAGCGCCGATGTCTGCTAACAGCAGCAGGATGGAACCAAGCAGACCGCTGTACAAAAGCACCCAGCGTGTGTCGATTCCGACAAGATAGCGGGCCAGATGCGGGGTAACCAATCCGACAAAACCAATAGGTCCAGCAACAGCAACCGCGCAACCGGATAAGAGAACAATGACGATTCCAACACTGAATTTGACCAATAATGTGCGCTGACCGAGACCTTTTGCAACGTCATCGCCCATCAACAACGTTTGAATCGGACGTGCGAGGACAAAAGCAGCAATCCAGGCGATGATCATATAAGGAAAGACAGTGGCTAAATACTCCAGCTTTCTGCCTCCAACGGAACCGGCCAGCCAGAAAAGCACTTCGTCAGTAGCTTTTTCATTCAGGACCATCATGCCGTGTCGGATCGAGGAAGCCAAAGCGGTGATAGCTGCACCCGCTAGAACCAGCTTCACAGGCGAAAGACCATCTCTGCCGAATGAACCGAGCAGGTAGACAATCAAACCTGCTACAGCGGCTCCTAAAAAGGAAATCCACGTAAACTGGGTCAAGGAGCTGATCCCGACAAATGTAACGGCGAACACAACAAAAAGAGAAGCACCTGCATTAAGACCGAACAGTTCAACGTCTGCAACAGGGTTTCTCGTCAAGGATTGGAGCAGTGTTCCGGCCAAGCCGAGGCAGAAACCGACCGTAAGCGCATTGAGCACACGCGGTACTCGTACTTCTTTAATGACGATGTGTTCATTGGAGCCGTTGAAATTCGTGTAGGCATCAATCGCAGTTTGCCAACTCGTGTCAATGACGCCAAAGATAAGGCTGGCATAACTGAGGTAAGTCAGGAGGAGAAGGGCGAATGCCACTCCCAGAATTTTACGAAAGTTGCTAGCTAAAAAAGAATTCATGATGGCTACATCCTTATTTCTTAGATGGTTTCATAGTTAAGTGTAGAGCTACATAAAGGAAGTGTCAATGACGTTGATAGTCATTATCATTTTATGATTGACTTTTGACAAGCAGGGGAGTAGGATAGACTCTGTCATTGATATGAATTCTCATTATAGAAAAGGGAAAGGGGTCCTTTCATCATGTTTTCTCGTACATATCGGACCGCAGGCGGTAAAGCTTTCTTTGCTGTCTTAATGGCGCTCTTGCTGATCGTTACAGGTTGTGGCGCACCGCAAGCAAGCGAACAAAAGCCAGCAGAACAAAAGCCTGCTGACCAAGCAACTGGCAATTCCGAGGGTTCCGGCCAAAGCTACACAGTGAAACACGCAATGGGTGAAACAACCATTAAAGGAACACCAGAACGTATCGTTATGTTGACTAACCAAGGTACAGAAACCTTGATGGCTCTCGGTGTAAAGCCAGTAGGGGCTGTAGGTTCGACCATTGATCCTACTCAATTCTACGATTTCACCAAGTCCTTCCTTGAGGGGACAAAATCCGTCGGTACAGAAGGACAACCTAACCTAGAAGCAATCGCGGCACTGAAGCCTGACCTGATTCTGGGGATGAAATTCCGTCACGAAAAAATTTATCAACAATTGACTGCAATCGCTCCAACCGTATTTGTGGATGAGCCGCGTGGTGACTGGAAAGCAAACTTCTCCTTGTTCGCAGAAGCAGTAAACAAAAAGGCTGAGGGCGAAAAGGTCCTTGCTGACTGGAACAAGCGCGTAGAAGACTTCAAAGCTAAAGCCGGCGACAAGCTGAACACGAAAGTATCCGTAGTTCGCTTCATGCCTGGTAAAGTTCGCATCTACTACAAAGACACCTTCACTGGCGCGATCTTCAAGGATCTTGGCCTGGCACGTCCAGCTTCCCAAGATAAAGAAGAATTCGCAGCAGAAGTAACCAAAGAGCGCATTCCAGAAATGGACGGCGACATCATGTTCTACTTCACGTACGAAACAGGCAAAGGCGAGGCTTCCAAGCTGGAGCAGGAGTGGACAAACGATCCTCTCTGGAAAAACCTGAACGTCGTGAAAAACAACAAGGCATTCAAAGTGGATGACACCATCTGGAATACTTCCGGTGGCGTAATCGCTGCCAATAAAGTACTGGATGAGCTGGAAGGCTACATCATCGGTAAATAATGAGAAAAGACGGGACTAATGCTCCCGTCTTTTTTGTGTGGTTATCCCGCCATGTTGTTAAATGTTCCTCGTGGGTAGTAAATGTTTACGTGATCAATGTAAAGGGTGTTTGGATCATCGGTCATGATGCCTGAGAAAATGAATTTCAATTCGTAATCAGGGGTTACCTTGTAGGTGTAGATGGTTTGGCCGCCCGTTGTGGTTTTGCTCGTTGGCTCCCCAAGTGTTTCACGCACTTCGGCAAGTGTGATTGCTTGCAGGCGCGGGTCATAGGAACGAATATCCACGATCTGCATTCCTTTGTTAAAGGCGAAGACTAGATTGAGATCCCGGTACGTATTGTACGTGATACCATTGATGAAGGAGACGACATCCGGTTTGCCCAGTTGTTTTTCTGCGTCATCGAATACATCCTTTTCTAAACGATACTGACTGCCAAAGATTTGGCCTTTCCCGGCGAGATCACGCACGCTTTGCAACAATTCGGCATTGTCTCCATACAGCATGAGATTTTTGTTTCCTTGCGGGTGATACAGATGGTATTCAGCAAGAATCAAGTCTTCCTTGCTCGTGCTTTTCGTACCTTGGAAGTGGAATTTCACCTGATAGTTGTTTGTGACATCGTAGGTGTAAATCGTTTGATTACCAAACTCGCTAATACGCCCGGGTTTTCCACAGCTCTTTTCGACGGTAGACAGGCTGATTTGCTGCAAACGTGAATCTGTCCTGTGCATGTCTACGATCTGCATGCCTTTGTTGTAGCCAAACACGACTTCTTTTTTCGGGTAAGTGGAGTAGATCAGTCCATTTGCTGTGTAGGTTTTCTCAGGTTTTCCCCAGCCCTTCTCCACTTCATCTCCCGTTCTTTCCAGAGCGAAAGGAAGCCAGATGACTCTGCCTTCTTTCGCATTTGAGAGAATCTGTGACAATAGCTCCTCTGACTGCGGAGTAGGCTGTGTGGTTACGCTGTTGTTTGGAGCCGGTCCCGGAGAAGCAGTAGGAGAGCCAGGAGCAATAGGCGCAACGGTGTCTGGCAATGTACTCTGTTGTTGATTCGTAAGGAGTGAGGCTCCCAGCCAGACGGTCACAGCAAGTACGGAGCAGAGGGCCAATCCCTTGCCAAGTGCAGAGAAACCACGAAAAGAAGCACTCCCCCGAGATTTACTCACATTTGTTTGGCGAATAGCAGAAACGATCTCGTGATTTTTTTCTCCGCTCATTTTCATATCCGGCATCCCTTTCAATTTAGCTAGTAAGTCATGGTCTGAATTAGATCGCATCGCCAATCATCTCCTTTTTCTCACGCTCAAGTATTTCCCTGACAGCTTTCATCGCACGGTGCAGTGTCACGTTTACTTTGTTTTCGGACCACCCAAGTATTTCAGCCGTCTCCTTGGAGGACAGTCCCTTGACTCCACGCAAAATGAGCACCTCGCGAAAAGCGGGTTTTACTTCACGGATTGCCTGGTAAAGTGCTTGCTGTTCCTCATGTACGTGCAGAATTTCTTCCGGTGTTTTTTCTTCTGTCTCTACACTCGCCAGCCATTTATCTGGCAGCCAATTACGAAGACGTTGCTTTCGTTTATGATCGATGGCGGTATTCCTCGCGATCGTCAATAGCCATGTTTTCGGTTGCGATCTGCCTTCGAATGCGTCCAGAGACCGAAGCGCTTTTAGAAAGACATCCTGAACGAGGTCTTCTACATCGCGGGTTCCTGTGTAGTAAATAAGAAATTTGAAAATATCATCGCCATAGCGTAGGAACCATTGCTCCATTAAACCGTTTTTGTCCATAGCTGAACCACCTTTTGTACGTTCTACTTGTAATTTGACGACTCAGGGTGCATTTCATTACAAAAACAAAAAAACTGCCGGAAGCTGTGTCCGACAGTGTGTGTATTTAAGAGTGGAGCATGGAGTCCCGCGTAAACCAGAGCTGATAACTGAGCATACTAATCAGAACCGCCGAAATAGCAGCGGAGGAGCTAAAGCTGAGCATAATGAGGATTTGATAGCGTACGGCCTCGATGGGACTGGCACCCGCGACGATCATTCCGGTCATCATTCCTGGCAACTGGACGAGTCCGATTGTTTTCATCGTATCAAAGGTAGGAATCATGCTCGCTTTGACCGCGCGCTTCAACACCACATGTACGGCTTGGCGTGTAGTGGCTCCCAGACAAAGCAGTGTCTCGATTTCCCCACGAGAGGCTTCCACTTCTCTGTTCATATGCGTGAGAAAAAGGCTCGTGACGATCATGGAGCTGCCAATAATCATGCCGCTCATCGGGATGAGGTACTGCGGCGTAGGAGAGACAAGCCCGAGTATAACCAACAGTCCCATGGTGATGATCTCTGTGATCGCAAGGGAAAGGGAGATCCGCCAAAAAATCCCCGATAAATGCTTCGCTCTGCTGGCAGCGTTCCACGAAGCGACGCAGATCATCATGAGAATGATCAATAAAATAAACCAGACACTATCGGCAGCAAAGACAAAATGGAGGACGTAGCCGATCGCGAGCAATTGAACGGTAGAGCGAATGGTGCCAATCAAAATGTCTTTTTCCAAACCGAGCTTCTGCCAAACAGAGAGCAGGAGGGCGATGAAAACAAAGGCATAGGCAAAGAGTAGCCACATGTATGAAACCGTAAACATATGCGTCATCACTGCACCCCACTTAGGGCAGCATGGACATTACCATCTTGCAAAAATTCACGAGCTTCCACGGATTGGGGCGAGTGGAAAAATGCTTCACATTCAGCGTCTTCTGCGAGCAGGTGGTTGGCCATAAACCAAATGCGCTTGCAAGCGACTCGCGCTTCTTCTAAATCATGCGTGACCCAAACTAAGGTCGTTCCCGTTTGGTGGTGCAAATCGACGAGGAGCCGCTCAGCAGCCTGCTTGCTTTTCGGATCGAGTGAAGCGGTGACCTCATCCAGCAGCAGGACAGGTGGCTGGAGCAACAGACTGCGAACGAGCGCGAGCCGTTGCTTTTCTCCGCCAGATAGTTGAGCGGCTGGTTTTGACCAATCGATCTCTTCCATATATAACTGCTCCATCAAGCCTAAGGCGAGCTTCTTATCAAAAGGACGCTGATGCAGGCTGCTCACTGTCCGCAGGTTGTCTTCCACGTTGCCGGGCAGCATGACGGCTTGCTGTGCCACATAACTGATTTTCATTCGCCAAGCTCTCGCGTCCCACAGTGACATTTCTTTATTCTCCAAGGAAACCGTACCGGCGTCAGGTTGTAGAAGGCGACCCAAAATACGAAGCAAGGTGCTTTTTCCCTGTCCCGATTTCCCCAGAATTCCAATTATCGTAGGTTCATCAATACTCGCGTTTATGTCACGGAACAACCATGTACTCGTGGGAGAGTGGATTTGTTTCCCTAAAGCTTCAATCTTGATGGTCATATGTAAAAGCCTCCCCATTAACGCGGAAAACACCGAAGAGGACGAGTCTTCGGTGTTTCTTTCTTACAGGCTATCTATGTACTTATTTTTTCTCCGACAGCCACTGTGAAACCGCTTGAATTTCTGGTTGTTTCTTCAGCATTCCAGGAGGCATGCCGCCCTTACCGTCTTTGATGATTTTAGCAATGTCGTCAGCGCTGAGCGTTGCTCCAATTTTCGTCAGGTTTGGACCTGCAATGCCTTCGAGATTTTGACCGTGACAGGAAGCGCAATTTTGTTTGAATACAGCAGCAGCGTCAATTTGTGCAGTTGGTGCGCCGCCACCATTGGCCTCTTCCCCATGTTTTGGTGGAAAAATAATTGATCCTACAAGTGCAATGAGAAAAACTAGAAACAAGATACCAAACGAAGTGAAAAAGGCCTTCGCGGAATCAATTACATCGTTTTGATTCATGTCTTTTTTGTTGGACCCAGCCATCTGACAAAGACCTCCCAAAGCAAAATAATAAAGTTTCATGGTAATTTTACGGCAAAAGTTTGACAATATCAAGGCGACTATCAAACAAGACAAAGAAAGTACACAATTTGCCATTTTTTCGTAAAAACACGTTGCTCTTATTCTACCTTATAACAGTCAATATTATTTGAAAGAATTTCTCTTATAATGGAAGGGATAGCGGGTTGCTGTTACCAGACAAGTGTGATAAAGTTGTTGTATTGGTTTTTTCCGCCTTGGAAATACGTTTTGAGGTGAATGAAAATGGCATTGGCTGCGAAAATTTTACTTGTGATCGCAAGTATTGGCTTAATTATCGTCGTGTTGCTGCAATCGGGAAAAAGTGCCGGCCTTTCCGGAGCGATTGGTGGCGGCGCAGAGCAACTGATGGGCAAACAAAAAGCCCGCGGGATTGACGCACTTTTAGGGAAACTGACCGTTGTATTTGCGGTTGGCTTCATGATTTTTGCGATTTTGCTCGGGTATTTCTTGAAATCAGGAGCGTAATAGACGAACGGCCGAAAGACAGCGAGTGCAACTTGCTGTCTTTTTCTCTATTCCGATTGCGATAAGCGGGAACGGTGAATACTACATAATAGGATGGTCATGGAGAAACGCGGGAATGCCACGCGAAAAAGGAGGTTTGTGAATGGAAGACCAAGAAAAAATACTCGCGTTTATGCGAGAGCAAGCATATCACCCGATGACGGTGAGGGAACTGGAAGAAGCGTTTGGAATCAAAGATTCTGCCACGTTCAAGGAGCTTGTGAAAACGCTGAATGCACTGGAAGCGAGCGGAGAGGTGATCCGCACCAGAGCGAATCGGTATGGCGTGCCTGAAAAAATGAATCTGGTACGTGGACGTCTGCAAAGTCATCCAAAGGGCTTTGGATTTGTGATCCCGGAAACACAGGGCATGGAGGACGTATACGTTCATGCGAATGATATGAACGGTGCGCTGCATGGGGATACCGTGCTGGTTCGTGTGGAAAAGGAAGCGGGCGGCAATCGTCTGGAAGGGCAAATTATTCGCATCGTCGAACGAGGAATGAAGCAGGTAGTAGGGACGTTCAAGGACGAGACGTATTACGCGTTTGTCATTCCCGACGAAAAGCGGCTCGGCAAGGATATTTTTATCCCAAAAGAAGCCTATAACGGTGCCGTAGATGGTCATAAGGTAGTTGTGAACATTGTTCGTTACCCAGAGGGACGAGTGAATCCTGAGGGTGAGGTCGTCGAGATTCTCGGCCATAAGAACGATCCGGGTGTCGATATCCTGTCGATCATCCGCAAGTTCAACCTGCCGGAAGCTTTTCCAGATGACGTGTTAGAAGAGGCTGAGGCAGCACCAGATGAGATTTCCGAGGAGGAGATCAGCGGTCGTCGAGATTTGCGCGAGCGGATGATGGTTACGATCGACGGTGCGGATGCCAAAGACTTAGACGATGCCGTTTCCTTGGAGAGGCTGCCAAATGGAAACGTAAGACTCGGCGTGCATATCGCTGATGTCAGCTACTATGTTCGTGAAAAGTCTCAGCTGGACAATGAAGCGTATCGCCGTGGAACCAGCGTCTACTTAGTTGACCGCGTTATCCCGATGCTGCCACATCGTTTGTCCAACGGCATATGCAGTCTCAATCCGCAGGTAGATCGACTGACGATTTCCTGCGATATGGAGATGGACTCGAGCGGAAACACCGTGAAGTACGACATCTTTTTGAGTGTGATTCGTACAGATGAGCGCATGACGTATGCAGATGTACGCAGTATTTTGGAAGACAAGGACGAAGCCTTGACCGAAAAGTACAGCAGACTCGTCCCGATGTTCGAGGATATGAAAGAGCTGGCCTTGAAGCTGCGTAAAAAACGGATGCAGCGCGGTGCGATTGACTTCGATTTCCGCGAAGCAAAAATTTACGTCGATGAAGAGGGAACCCCTACCGAAATCGGCTTTCGTACGAGATCGATTGCGGAGCAGATCATTGAGGAGTTCATGCTCGCTGCCAACGAAACAGTGGCCGAGCATTTTCACTGGATGAAGCAGCCGTTCATGTACCGGATTCACGAAGACCCGAACGCTGAGAAGCTCATGGCCTTCATGGAGTTCATCACGAATTTTGGCTACTCGATCCGCGGGAAGGGCAATTCTGTCCATCCACGCGCGTTGCAGCAGTTGCTGGAAGAGGTAAAAGGAACGCCGGAAGAAATTATTATCAGCACCGTCATGCTGCGTTCGATGAAGCAAGCGCGCTACGACGCGGAAAGTCTGGGGCATTACGGCTTGTCTACGGAGTTTTATACCCATTTTACTTCGCCGATTCGCCGTTATCCTGACCTGATCGTCCATCGCCGCATTCGCGAATGGATCGAGCTGGGAAATCAAATTTCAGAAAAACGTCTGGGGTACTGGGCAGAGCAAATGCCAGTAATCGCGGAGCATGCATCACAGCGTGAACGGTTGGCTGTCGATGCCGAGCGTGAAACAGATGATCTGAAAAAAGCAGAGTTCATGCTTGAGCGAGTGGGAGAAGAATTCGAAGGCGTCATCTCCAGCGTTACGTCGTTTGGGATTTTCGTTGAGCTACCTAATACCATTGAAGGCTTGGTGCACGTCAGCTTTTTGACCGACGACTACTATCATTACCATGAGAAAATGTTTGCGTTGGTCGGTGAGCGTACAGGCAAGCAGTACCGGATCGGGGATGTCGTCGAGGTACGTGTAGCGAATGTCAACGTGGATGAACGCACCATCGACTTCGAAATCGTCGGGATGCCAAAGGCTGGCTTCCGCGGCAGCCGTGAGCGTACGCCTCGTGTAATAGATGGCCGTGGTGGAGATCGTAAGCCGACACGTGGCAAACAAGATCGTTCACGCGCAGGCCGTGCAGATCGTCCTGACAGACCAGATCGTCAAAAGGATAAAAAGCATCCGGCGGAAATCCGCCAGAAATACAAGGATCGCCGCAAAGCGGAAGGGAACAAACCTCCTCGTCGTGCTGGATCGGGCAGAGCATCGAGCGGTGAAGAAGTGCTGCCAATTGGTGCAGGAGAAGGGGATACCCCAGCGAAACGCCAGAAGGGATTCTGGGAAGATCTCGTCAAGTCCAAGAAAAAGAATCGCAAAAATGTAGCCAGTCAGGCGAAACGGAAACGCCGTTAAACAGTTGTTTAATCCCCGAAAAGTACTTGGAACGATCCGTTTCCCTTTTCGGGGATGTCTATTTACCGGGTAAATGACTTGCCACAATGGGCAAAATTTGCTAGACTAACTGGTACGAAACGCAGTACGTACAAGTGAGGTGATCTCCATGTCAAAAGATAAGGCCGGAACCAAGACAATCGCCCAAAACCGAAAAGCGCGCCACGATTACCACATCGAGCAAGTATACGAGGCAGGCATTGAGCTGACCGGTACGGAGATCAAGTCCGTGCGTGCGGCGCGTGTCCAGCTCAAGGACAGCTTCGCCCGTGTGCACAATGGCGAATTGCTTCTGTACAATGTGCACATCAGTCCGTACGAGCAGGGAAATCGTTTTAACCATGAGCCAGAGCGGACTCGCAAGCTCCTGATGCGCCGCTTGGAAATCCTCAAGCTCAATGGTCTGATTCGCGAAAGAGGGTACTCGCTGGTCCCGCTCAGCATTTATTTGAAGGGCGGCTGGGCCAAGGTCGAGCTCGCACTTGTCAAAGGGAAAAAGAACTACGACAAGCGCGAAGACCTCAAGAAAAAAGAGTCTGCACGTGATATCGAGCGTGCTCTGCGCGAACGCCAAAAAGGCTGATTGGATTGCACTGGCAGGCTTGGTAGCAATCAACGTTGAGTTTTGGTTGTCGCCTGTGCTATATTTAATAAGCAACAACAAGCCAATACACTGTTAGTTACAATATAGTCTAGGTGCGGATTTAATGGCTCTTCACCTAGACTTTTTCTCTCCTACCTGGGGGCGTTCTGGATTCGACGGGGATGGTAGAGCATGAGAAGCGAGCCGGGGGGCTGCGGACCTCGTCAACAACGCGGAACGCCATTAACTGGCAACAAACAACTTTCTCTCGCTGCTTAATAACCAGTGAGGCGCTACCATTCCATCGCCCATGTGGCATGACTAGCGCTCAACTTTAGTGGGATACGCCGGAGGCTTCCGCCTGGAGCCGAAGGAAGAAGATGAATCAGGCTAGGTAACGGGTCAGCGCGTCACTCCGCGAATCCGGTACCGAAATTTAAATGAGTGACTGCGCTCGGAGATGCTCATGTATCGCTGTTTTCGGACGGGGGTTCGAATCCCCCCGCCTCCACCAAATACATAATAAGCCAAGCCACCTGATGAGGGTGGTTTTTTTGTTGTGCTGGACTTTTGTGGAGAGAAGATGTTCGAAAGGTAAGATCGACATTATTAGACCCAATTTCTAACATAGAGCAACTTATAATGATAGGATTTCTGATATAATAAAGAATAGTAAATGAACTTACCACAGCACGAAGCGACATCCAATGTTAATAGGGTGTCGCTTATTTAAATTCTAACGCTAGTAAACAAATATCAGTATTGTTGATTGCCTTTCGTAAATCTTCATGTTAGAGTATCGTGTTTAATGTATGTAGATTCAGACGGAAGCAAGCAGAGGAACAGACTAAAAACCTATTTGGCATGAAAAATATAGACTTCTTTGAATGCAAAATTATGTGCGGAGGTAGTGAATGAACATTACTCTAAATGTAAAAGATTTAGTCCCTAACTTTATAATGCGACTGTTTTATAGAACGGCAACAGATAAACTATTTGATCGTTATGCTGGAATGCTATGGAGAAGGGTAATAATAAAAACTGGACTGAACTCAAATTTGTTACCCAGTCATATTATCAATAGACTAGCTAATTCAAACTCGAGTATGCGAATTTATTATTCATTCTTTTACTATTATAGAAAGGTTAGCTTTAAAAATCTCGTTCTGAGTGTAGGGATGGAAATATTAGATAATCATCATCGTTTAGATTCCAAAGTGATATTGCAATTTGCTAGAGCTATCAGTGAAAATTGGTTTGAAGAAATTCTAGAAAACGAGATAATAAGAGAACGATTGGAAAAAAAACAGGGAAGAAATTTTTTGAACTTAAAGATGAATTCTTTGACACCTCTGATAAAGAACTTTTAGAGATCTTATCAGGGGAGACAAAGATAAGGACAGAATTTTTCCTAAGTTATTCTACTAACAATGAAAGTGACGATATGGTAAGAGTTTTCCTCCCTAATAAAGTAGGTTATATCGATTGGAGCAAAGAATTAAGTGTCCTCGTATCAGTTAATTCTTTCCACACATTTGAATTAGGGTTTTTTAGAGTGGGTTACGATTATGAGTTACTTTCTAGCAATAGGTCAGCCTGGGTGGTAACAATTTCGAAAGATAGAAAAAGAGAGGTTGTTTTATTTGGAGACCAAGTTTTTGGAGAACTATCAGAAGAATATATTTGGGCCAGATAATGTTTACTCATAAGAAAATAACCAGTAAGGCGCCACCATTCCATCGCCCATGTGGCGTGACTAGCGCTCAACTTTAGTGGGATACGCCGGAGGCTTCCGCCTGGAGCCGAAGGAAGAAGATCAATCAGGCTAGGTAACGGGTCAGCGCGTCACTCCGCGAATCCGATACCGAAATTTAAATGAGTGACTGCGCTCGGAGATGCTCATGTATCGCTGTTTTCGGACGGGGGTTCGAATCCCCCCGCCTCCACCAAATACATAAAGTGAAGCCACCTGATGAGGGTTATGACTTAAATCATATATTTGCCGCAACGGGAAGATTGTGCTTTAAAAAACTTTAGGCAAACATATGCTTTAAAGTTTTTTATTTATATTCGGGCATAAGGGCGGCCTTTTAGAAGCAAGGTGTTCATAATGAGTGTAAAGCAAATTCAACTACTGCGATTTAAGAAATAACCCAACCTGAAGGTCGGGTTATTTTTATATTTCGAAGCATGAAGAGATTGTTTCTTTTACATTTTGGAGTTTATAATTGATGGGACGAAATTACTTTTCAATTCAGCAGTTCTTTCGCCAGGTGAAATATCGTACGCAATAAGCCCTTTTTATCGCTATATGAGTATTTATTCCAATATTTCAATTCCAACGTCAATCATTCTCTCGTCTCCCAGAAAGTCAATTGCAATTTTGGCTCTTTTCTTTCGACGGTTCACTTTCTTTATTATTCCTTCTTTTCCGGCAAGGGGACCTTTCTTGACGGTAATTTTGGAGCCGGTCATCATTAAGGTTGAATATCCGAGCACCCCGTCTGTGTCCAGCAATTTTAAAATCGGACGGATTTCTGCTTCCTGGATTTGGGACACTTCCAGTAAACCATCCGATCGTTGTCTTGTCTGCTTATTGCTATTTAGTAGTCTGAAGATTCTGGGTGTTTCTTTAATGTCGTAGTATGTCTTCGTGTCCAAATTCGTTTGAATGAGTAGATAACCCGGAAACATAATTTTTAAAGGGTGGGTAATAAGACCCTGTTTTCGTTCAGGAAGCCTTCTTTTCGGTACAACGGCCCTTAATTGGTGAGAAGAGAATTTATCCGAAAGAAATTTGGCCACTCGTTCTTCGTATCCGGTCTCTACATAAAGGGCATACCAATTCATCAATTCCCACCTCATAGAATGTAAGTTGAAAATGTCACATAATTCTTGAAATATCGACATAATATTTGAAATTCGACTTTTGAAATTGTGGTAAAATACAATTGTGGTAAAATACGGATATAAATATTATAATTCACTAAACTATCTTTGTACATAGTCCCAAACGGCACGAGCTAATCGTTGTTTCGGCACGTTAGTTCGCTTTGGATTCTGAATATTCGATGCCATTTTTTTTGCTGCTATATAGCCGCGAAATGTCTCGTCATGTCCATTTTTGGGTGGTGGTCATCTTTGCAGTGGCGTTCGTTCGAGAAATACATCGTGTTGAATAGGCCTGATCTAATCATGAACGCCGGACTAAGCTTCGTTCATATCAGCGAGGATAAGAAACCTGGGATAGATCCGCTTATATTCGGCCTCGACGAAATAGAAGATTATCGAAAAATGAAATATGATGTCGGAAAGAGAAATTATGTGCTAGGCAGAATAGCTGCCAAACGAGCGGCTTCGACAATGATGAGCCGGTCTGATTTAACAAAGATAACCATTAGCCGGGGAGTCTTCGGACAGCCAGTTCTTCATACCGGTAGCCCGGATAAATTAGCGGTCAGCATTTCTCATTGCCAATGCATGGGAGCTGCTATTGTTTTCCCCGAAGGAAGCCCAATGGGAATCGATGTGGAAGCTATCAATCCGTCAAGAAACGAAACAATGGCCAGTCTAATGACAGCGGCGGAGATGGAGAGCGGCGCAACTGTTATTAGCAACAAAGCATTCTTGTTAACGTTGTTGTGGTCCAGCAAAGAGGCGCTATCAAAGGTGCTTCGTACGGGACTTACCATCCCGTTCGAATTGCTGGAGATCGAAACGATTCAGTCTTACAGCGGGTTTTATGTGAGTACGTTCACGAATTTTCCGCAGTACAGCGCCAAAACGTACCTGACTGGCGGCTACGTCTGGTCAATCGTAGCCCCTCGCAAAAGCGAGTGGCATTTAGATCCCTTGCAAATGCAAAATCATTTTCTGGCATTCGATTGCGGCTGCAGTAAATGAAGAGCAACTATAAATTAAAAGTTGTGTTTATAGAAAAGAATTAGGCTTCGAAGGAAGAGCTCCACTTAGTGGGGCTATTTTGTTTTGGGTTTTGCTCTTGAAGGGAGAGGTAGCTGCGATGAGCGAATCCTATCAGATCCATACCATTTGTACCAGCTATCTCAATAAATTGTCCAATTACAATTATTTAATCGTCGATAAAGCGACAAAGCTGGCCGCTCTTGTAGATCCTTCTTGGGAGATCGATCGAATTTTGACGGTGATCGAGGAGCTGGACGTGAAGCTGCAGGCCATTTTGTTAACTCATTCCCATTTTGATCACGTCAATCTTGTGGAATTGCTAAGTGTGCGGTATGGGCCCAATGTGTACATATCAGAGAAGGAAGCGCGGTATTACGCGTTTTCTGCGCCCAATTTACATACAGTTAACGATTTGGATACCATTTCGCTGGGCAACACCACGATTACCTGTATGCTTACGCCGGGCCATACAGCCGGAAGCGCCTGTTATCTATTGTCCGGTTGTTTGATAACAGGAGATACGCTATTTATCGAAGGCTGCGGCAGATGCGATACAACCGGCGGAAATCCGGATGATATGTTCGACAGCTTGCAAAAAATACGAGACACCGTGCCGATCTACGCCAGAATCTATCCTGGACATTCATACGGGAAAGAGCCTGGATATCCACTTTGGTATTTATTGGAGAACAACATCTATTTTCACCTTGTGAAACGCGCGCAATTCATTTCGTTCCGAATGCGTCATGCTCAAGGCTATGGCTCGGATTCGAAAGAGAGACGATAGTAAAACGGAGGGGACAATGGAGAAAAAAGTCGTGTTTATGTTCTCGGGTCAAGGCTCCCAATATTATCACATGGGTGAGACGCTCCTGGCCGAGGGAGATGTATTCAAAAAATGGATGACCCGGCTGGATCAAATTGCCGAACCGTTAGTTGAGCGGTCCATTATGCAGTTGCTCTATGACCCTCGACATTCGAAAGCAGAATCCTTCGATCGCACACTTTTTACTCATCCGGCTCTTTTTATGGTGCAGTACGCCTTGGCACAAGAAATGCTTCATCACGGGATCTTTCCTGATTATGTGCTGGGTAGCAGTCTCGGGGAATTTGTCGCGGCCGCTGTCTCCAATATTGTGGACCCGGAGCAGGCCCTCATTGCTGTCATCAAACAGGCTCAAATCTTTGAGATGAGTTGTGAAGGCGGGGGGATGCTGGCTGTATTGGATGATCCGCGCACCTTTCGGGAGAACCCGCTCTTACATCACAACAGCGAGCTGGCAGGAGTTAACTACGATGGGCATTTTGTGATCGCGGGCGGTAATGTGGGCTTGGACGGCATTCATACGCATTTGAGGGATAAAGGTATTGCTTCCATTCGGCTTCCTGTCTCCTACGCGTTCCATTCTAGGGAAATTGATCCTGCCGAAAACGCGTTTATCAGTCATCTTCGTACTTTATCGCTTCAGAAACCGGCCATTCCTTTTTGTTCCGGCATGTATGGAGAATTGGTTGAAGCTGTGAGACACGAATACTTCTGGGATGTGGTCAGGCAGCCGATGAGGTTTCGGGAAGCAGTAACTGCTATGGAGCGGGAACAGCCGGCCGTTTATTTGGATTTGAGCCCTTCGGGGGTGCTAGCAAATTTCACGAAACGGCTTCTTAAGGACGATTCAAGCTCTGAAAGCGCTGTGCTTCTGACGGTATACGGTTTTGACTTCGAGAAAATGAATGAGCTCAAGCGAACGATTGCACGACCAAATGACTCGATTACGGGAGGGAACGATAAAAGCATGATCGCATATCTTTTTCCAGGACAAGGCTCGCAGCACGTTGGCATGGGGGAGGGGCTTTTTGATGAATTTCCGGATTTGACTGCAAAGGCGGATGCCATTCTTGGTTATTCGGTAAAGGAGCTATGCCTGAACGATCCGAAGCATCAGCTGGGCAACACAGCTTTTACCCAACCGCTTTTATACACGGTCAATGCTCTGATGTATATGAAGAAAAGAAAGGAAACAGGCAGACGTCCCGACTTTGTAGCCGGTCATAGCTTGGGCGAGTATAACGCCCTGTTTGCGGCAGAGGTTTTCGATTTCGAAACCGGACTGCGTCTCGTTAAGAAGCGGGGCGAGCTGATGGCCCTGGCTGCTGGTGGAGGAATGGCGGCAGTAATCGGCATGCAAGCGCAAGAGGTTGAAGACATTATTTGCCGGAATGGACACTTGGAAATCGACGTTGCCAATTATAATTCGCCCGTGCAAACCGTCTTGTCGGGGCGAAAAGACCATATAATGGAGGCGCAGCGCATTTTTGAACAGGCCGGGGCAGGGATGTATATTCCGCTTAATGTCAGCGGCGCATTCCATTCCCGGTATATGAATGAAGCGAAGAAAGAATTCGAGCAATTTTTGAATAACTTTACCTTCAACAAGCCTGTTATCCCTGTCATCGCAAACGTGTCTGCCCGTCCCTGTCCGTTCAACGAAATCAAACGCAACTTGACTGAGCAAATCACAAGCTCCGTCAATTGGACGGACACCATTCGCTATTTAATGGGAAAAGAGGTAGAGCTGTTCGAGGAGGTCGGGCCTAAGGACGTGCTTACAAAGTTGACGGAGAAGATCAGGCAGTCGAGCTCTCCGTTATTCGTAGAGGATGAAACGCCGGAAGAGCCGAGCACAAACGAACAAAAGAACGAGAACAACCTGCCGATCGTTGACAGGGAATCGGTCTTTATGCCCAGCGCCCGGAAGACAATCACTGCAGCTTCGCTTGGCAGCCCGGCATTCAAGGAACGGTATGGTCTGAAATATGCCTATGTTTTGGGAGCCATGTACAAGGGGATTGCCTCGGCTGAAATGGTTGTGAAAGCCGGAAAGGCCGGCATGCTCTGTTTCTTTGGCTCCGGAGGACTAAGGATTACGCAAATCGAGGAAGCGATTCGGGACATTCAGCGCCAATTACGCAGCGGCGAGCCCTATGGAATGAATTTTCTTCACCATCCGGATAACCAGGCTCTCGAAGAAGCGGTTGCAGATCTTTACTTGAAGTACGGCATAACCGTAATAGAGGCTTCTTCCTTCATTACGATGACTCCTGCGCTAATTAAATATCGGGCGAAGGGACTGACAAGAAGAGCGGACGGAACGGTGGAGATTCGAAATAAAATTATCGCCAAGGTTTCCAGGCCGGAGGTCGCATCTAATTTCCTAAGGCCGGCACCGGAGCGGATCATTGAGAGGCTTGTTCAAGAAGGTAAAATCACACAGGAAGAAGGTCGCTTGCTGCAAATGGTGCCGGTTGCCGACGATCTGTGCGTCGAAGCGGATTCGGGCGGACATACCGATCAAGGCAGCGCGTATGTGCTCATGCCGACGTTGATCAGGCTGCGTGACGACATGGTACGCGAACATGGTTATACGAGCGAGATTTCCGTAGGTGCTGCCGGAGGGATCGGAACTCCTGAGGCGGCGGCTGCCGCGATATTGCTAGGTGCGGATTTCCTTGTGACTGGTTCTATTAACCAATGTACGGTGGAGGCTGCGACTAGTGATGCCGCTAAAGACCTTCTGCAGCAGGCGAATGTGCAGGATACCGATTATGCTCCGGCGGGCGATATGTTTGAAATTGGCGCCAAGATACAGGTTTTAAAGAAGGGCCTGTTTTTCCCCGCAAGAGCGAATAAATTGTATGATCTGTACCGGCATTTCAACGCCTTGGAAGAAATAGACGAGGCGACAAGGGAGCGTCTTCAGGATAAGTTTTTCCATCGCTCCTTTGAAGAAATCTATCAGGAAGTGATAGCACACAAAGCTCCTGCCGAAATCGAGAAGGCGGAGCGTAATCCGAAGCATAAAATGGCCCTTATATTCAAGTGGTATTTCTCCTATTCGACGCGGTTGGCGATGACGGGCAGCAAGGAACATAAGGTAGATTACCAAATTCATTGCGGTCCTGCGCTCGGAGCATTTAACCAGTGGGTGCTGGGTACGGAGCTGGAGCATTGGAGAAACCGTCATATCGATCAGATTGGCGAGATGCTGCTGAATGAAACGGCAGCCCTGTTGAACCGCCGAATTTCCGAATTGGTTGGCAATTGACTGAGAAGGAGAACGTTATGGGTGATATAGCAATCATCGGGATGTCCTGCAGACTACCTGGAGCGCGGAATTATCATGAATACTGGTCCAATTTGATCGAGGGCCGTTCATCCATCCGGGAAATTCCCAAGGAGCGGTGGGACTGGAGAGACTATTGGGGAGATCCGAAAGTTGAATATGCGAAGACCAACAGCAAATGGGGCGGCTTTATTGACGATGTAGACGCTTTTGATGCCGCGTTCTTCGGCATATCGGCCAGAGAGGCGGAGGTGATGGACCCGCAGCAGCGGATGATGCTTGAGCTTTCCTGGTCGTGTCTTGAAGATGCCGGGATCGTCCCGTCAACGTTATCGGGCAGCAAGACAGGGGTCTATATCGGCGTGTTCAACTTGGATTACAAGGAACTGCAGGAGAGGCCCTCCAGCCTTATTGAAGCTCATTATTCGACGGGAACCGCAGCTACTGTTATCGCGAATCGAATATCCCATTTTATGAATCTGAGAGGGCCCAGCCTTTCAGTGGACAGCTCATGCTCAAGTTCGCTGCAAGCGATTCATTTGGCGGTCCAATCGCTGCAGACCGGTGAATGCAGCATGGCTTTGGCGGGTGGCGTCAGTTTGATCCTGACTCCGACCCGCCATATTTCATTTTCCAGAACCGGCATGCTGTCACCTACGGGCTCCTGTAAAACGTTTGATGATAACGCGGATGGCTATGTCCGCAGTGAAGGCGCCGGTCTTATTTTGCTTAAGCCCTTGGCACTGGCGGAAAAGGATGGCGATTTAATCTATGGCGTCATTAAAGGAAGCGCAGTGAATCATGTCGGCAAGACACACACCTTAACTTATCCGAATGCACAGGCGCAGGCTGAAGTCATCGAGGAGGCGTTCCGCAAAGCGGGTCTAACGCCGGATCAGGTGAATTATATGGAGGCACACGGCACCGGGACGCCTAAAGGCGATCCGATTGAGTTTCAGGGCCTTACGCTTGCGTTTCAAAAACTCGAAGCAGAGATGGATAAGCCGCTTAGTCATCGTTATTGCGGCATTGGTTCAGCCAAAACAAGTATCGGGCATGCCGAATCCGCAGCAGGCATCGCGGGCGTGATTAAAGTGCTGCTTTCCATGAAGCACAAAACACTCCCTGGATTACAAAATTTCAAAACGTTGAACCATCGGGTTGAATTAACCGGGACTCCTTTCTATATGGTGGACCGGCCGCGGGAATGGGAGCCGCTTCTGGATCATAATCAACAGCCGCTTCCGAGAAGAGCCGGCGTAAGCTCGTTCGGCTTCGGAGGGACGAATGCGCATGTGCTGATCGAGGAAGCGCCGCAGCGGCCGTCTCGCAAGATGGCGCAGCATGGATTGCCATGCCATCTATTTTGTTTTTCCGCAAAGTCTGAAAAATCGCTTCTTCTATCGCTAGAGACGTTAGTCGCATGGTTGGACAGCGAAGGAAGCGAGTGCGAAGCCGCGGACCTAAGTGCCGCCTTGCTGTTGCGCAAGCAGCATTTTGGCATTCGTACCGCTATCGCGGCTCAAAGTGTGGAGGAGCTTAAAGGTCGTTTAAAGGAGCTGCTGTCCGACAGGGAAGAAGCACAGCAATTTTTGAAGCAAGAAGCATCCAAAATAGAAAAGACCAAAAGTGCGCTTTTTCAAGAGCTGGCAGGACTACTGATCCGGGAGCTCAGTGAATGTGTGAATGATACGCAAAAGTATCGGGAGAAAATATCGGCTTTGGCAGAGCTGTATGTAAAGGGCTATGACTTCGATGCATGGGCGCTCTTTGAAGGAATGGACCTGAACAGACTTCGACTGCCTGCCTATGCTTTTACCAAAGACCGATACTGGATTACGGGCAGTACTCCGGAATCTGCCATTGTGCCGACGTCAGGCAGCGGAGGTATAGGTGAGCTTCATCCTGTACTGCATCGGAACACATCGGACTTTGCTGGGGTTCGTTACACTTCGGTTTTCACAGGAGAGGAATTTTTTCTCGCTCATCATGTCGTCGCCGGGAAGCGTGTATTACCAGGTGTCGTTTACTTGGAAATGGTTCGCGAGGCGGCTGAACAGGCCGGCAGAAAATGGTTAGGTGAGCGTAAGCGTATCGTCCTGAATCGGGTGGTGTGGTCGCAGCCTGTTATTGTGACGGATAGCTCCGTTGAGGTTCATGTGTCGCTTTCGGTGCAAAATGACGATAGCTGCAGCTTTCAAGTGTACAGCGTATCCGGTGAATTAGAGCAAGATCGTGTTCTTCATTGCGAAGGTTATGTCTCGTTTCGTTCGGCTGATCCGGCTACCAGGAAACAGCAAATTCAAGATTTCTTAAAATCCGGGCGAACCCCCGTCCCATCGCTCGTCTGTTATGAACGTATGAGGGGGATGGGTCTTCATTATGGTCCGGCTCATCAAGGAATTGAGCAACTATATCAAATGGACGGCTTTATTGCCGCTAAGCTGTTGCTGCCGGAACCCATTTCCGATACGCGAAATCACTTTGTTCTTCATCCGAGCATGATGGACGCCGCTTTGCAGACGGCGGTTTACAGTTATTCAAATGCGGGACAAACGACCGTTGGTGAAAGTAACAAGCCCTTGCTACCTTTTACGCTGAGAGAGCTCGAAATTATACGTCCGTGCGCTTCTGCTGCTTGGGCGATTGTAAGCCAGGAAGATGCGGAGGACAGCAAAAAGGCTAAACGTCTCCGTATTGATGTATGCGATGAGGATGGCAGCGTCTGTGTGAGCATCAAGGGCTTCGTCCTAAGGCCGCTTGAGGGCGGGTTCGCAGGCGGCGTCTCAGTTCCTGCAAAACCGGAGGCGTCAAAGGCATATGCGGGATTAATGGTGCCGCTATGGGACCCGATCACACCGGCTGCACGTAAAACGGATGCTCCGAAACTGCGAACCGTAATAGCTGGAGGTTCGGCAGCGAGCCGTGACAAGATATGGCGGGTTATTCCGAATGCGCAGGATGTAGAGCTACAGGTGGAGGATGACCTAGAAGTATTGGCACGAAAGCTGGGGCAGTGCGGCGAGATCGGCCATTTTGTTTGGATTGCGCCTGACGATTCGATAGAGTCAGCGGAATCGGATGCGATGCTTGCGGCGCAGCATGAAGGCGTGCTGTTCCTGTTTCGGATCATCAAAGTGCTGCTGATGCTTGGATATGGCGCAAAGCCGTTAAAGTGGAGCGTCATCACATTCCAAACGGTGCAGGTATTCCAGAAGGAAACGATTCAGCCGGCTCATGCAAGCCTGCATGGGCTTATCGGCTCGATGGCCAAGGAATATCCGAACTGGTCAGTTAGCTTTGCCGATTTGGAGCGGGAGGATGCCTGGCCGATTGAAGAGTTGATCGCATTGCCGCCTGATGACCGGGGCGACGTATGGGCATACCGGTCCAGGGAGTGGTACCGGCAGAAAATGATCCCGGCGCAGATCCCCAAACCCGAAGGTACATCCTATCGGAAGGGAGGAGTCTATGCGGTAATCGGCGGAACCGGCGGAATCGGAGAAGCATGGAGCGAATATATGATTCGCCAGTACCAGGCGAACATCGTCTGGATTGGCCGGCGGGAGATTGACGCCGGTATTCAGGAGAAGATCGATCGGCTGTCAAAACTGGGGCCGTCTCCGTGCTACATCCAAGCAGACGCAAAGGACGGGAAGGCACTGAAACTGGCGTACGAGAGCATAAAATCCAGCTACGGACAGATCCATGGCGTCATACACTCGGCAATTGTGCTTTTGGATCAAAGTTTGGCGAATATGTCGGAGGAACGGTTCGCAGCGGGATTGACGGCAAAGGTGGATGTGAGCGTACGGATCGTACAGGCATTCGGAAAGGAACCACTGGATTTCGTCTTGTTCTTCTCTTCCATGAACTCTTTTGCAAAACCAGGAGGTCAGAGCAATTACGCGGCAGGGTGCACCTTCAAAGATGCATTCGCACAGCGTCTGGCGATGGAATGGCCATGCAAAGTGAAGGTCATAAACTGGGGCTACTGGGGAGGAACAGGCATCGTTTCCTCGGAACATTACCAAAAGCGCATGGCACAAGCAGGGGTTGGCTCCATCGAGCCGGAAGAGGCGATGGACGCACTGGAGACGCTCCTTGCTGGGCCGTTTGACCAAATGATGCTAATCAAAACAACAAAGCCTTATCCGCTAATTGATATGAAGCATGATGAATGGATTGCAAACTATCCGGAACAGCTCTCGTCCAATATCCAACGGCTGATATCGGAGCGAAAGAGGCGCAGTGCATCGGAGCAGGAGTATCCTGTAGCAGCTTCTTCGGTATCTGTCGATGAGACAGCCGATCCTGTGCTGACGTACTTATCCGGTTTAGCCGCTGAATGGCTTCAAGTGGATTTCGGTGAAATTGGTGTGGATACTCGTCTGGAGGAATACGGGGTCGATGCGGTCGTTCTTAACGAAATGCTCACATCCGTAAATCAGCAGTATGATATCGATTTGCAGCCGGCCGAGCTGTCTGCTCAAGCATCGTTGCGTCAGATCGGTTCATATGTGCGCGAGGCAATAAGAATCGGCGCTGACAAGAGCTGATACCCAATATCCGAAGGCGATGCATAATAAAAGAAAGGATGGCCTGCTAATGTCGGGATTTAAGGTTGGAAGTCTGCAAATGAAGTGGAACGATCCGCTTCTTTGCCGGCTACTCTGGGGTCAACTGCAATCGATTGGCATGTTTAGGGAACGGAATACGACAATGGATGCGCTAAAAGCAGCTGCCGGCTTGCGCGGGATATACGAAAGATGGCTGGAAGAAAGTGTCGCCGCACTTGCGCGGCACGGTTATCTCGAGGTTAGCGGCGGCAATATCGATGTTTACGATACATCGCTTGTCCATATCGAGACCATCTGGGCAGAATGGGACCGACAAAAAACGGAGTGGCTTGCCGACCCGAATCTTAAAGCGCAGGCCGTCTTGGCCGAAGCCACGCTTAAGGCGCTGCCGGAGATCATTACGGGCAAAATGCCTGCAACCGACGTTATATTCCCTCAGGCCTCCATGGCGCTGACGGAGGGGATTTACAAGAACAATCTGGCCGCGGATTACTTCAATGAAGTGATCGCAGACTTCGTGGTCGATTATGTAAAAGAACGAAAGCGTCAGGACGCATCGGTACGCATCCGGATTTTAGAGATCGGCGCCGGCACGGGCGGAACGAGCGCGATGGTCTTTCGCAAGCTGAAACCGTACCAGGCGAATATTGAGGAGTACTGCTACACGGATCTGTCCCGCGCTTTTTTTATGCACGCCGAGAAAGAATACCGGCCTGACAATCCGTATTTGACCTGTCAAATATTCGATCTGGAGAAACCCCTAGCGGAGCAGCACATAGAGCCGGGAGCCTATGAGCTGGTGATTGCGACGAATGTTCTTCATGCTACAAAGCAGATCAGGCAAACACTGCGCAATGCCAAAGCCGCGCTTAAAAAGAATGGGCTGCTTCTTCTCAATGAATTAAATGACAACTCCCTGTTCTCCCATCTTACCTTCGGATTTCTGGAAGGCTGGTGGAAGTATGAGGATGCAGAGCTCCGAATACCCGGCTGTCCCGGCTTGTACCCCGAGACATGGAAGCGGGTGCTGGAGGCGGAGGGTTTTCGGCACGTATTTTTCCCTGCTGAAGGCAGACATGAATGGGGGCAGCAAATTGTCATTGCAGAGAGCGACGGCATCGTTCGACAGCTTGAAAAACGTCCGGCCTCTGCCGGAGTTGCAGAGCCTGGGGGAGCTCGGGCTTCGTCTTCGGAACGCTTGGATCGGATCGAAACACAGCATGGTTACCCAGCGCCGCTTGTCAAGGTAGAAGCGGCGAACGTTCAGGACATCGACCAGCACGCGATATCGGAAACGATTCGAGCGGTTATTCGAGAGAAACTGGCCGAATCGTTGAAGGTGAGTGCCGATATTATCCAAGACGATGAATCGTTTGCCGATTACGGCGTCGACTCCATCCTTGGCATTCATCTGGTGCGTATATTGAACGAGGCGCTAAAGGTGGAGCTGGAAACGACGAGTCTGTTCGACTACTCCTCCGTGAACGAATTGACTGCACATATCCAGTCGGCTTATATGGACGTTTTTATACATAAAAATGTGCTTGAACCAAAAGTAGAAGCAGAAGCAGCTAATGCTGTAGCCGACAGCGTCGTAATCGATACTGCGGAGCAAGAGCAGGAGATTGCTTGTGACCCGATGACGGTGGAGGGCATTGCGATTATCGGGATGAGCGGACGGTTTGCTGGCTCGGAAACGACGGACGAGCTGTGGCAGCATATCGCAAGCGGCCATGATTTGGTGGGCCCAATCACCCGCTGGGATATTTCTTCCCACCTGGCCTGGAGCGGCTCGGATGCTTGCCGCGACGGCAGCTTTTTGGACAATATCGACCGGTTTGATCCAATGTTCTTCAATATTTCGGGACTGGAAGCATCGTATATGGACCCTCAGCAAAGGCTGTTTCTCGAAGAAGCGTGGAAAACGCTTGAGGATGCGGGCTACGCGGGATCGGCAGTTTCAAGCCGGCAATGCGGGGTCTATGTCGGATGCTGTGGAAACGATTACAATGAATTATTTGGTAATCATCCGCCAGCTCAATCGTTTTGGGGGAACGCCATATCCGTAATCCCATCTCGTATCGCGTACTTTCTTAATCTGCAGGGGCCTGCGGTTACGATTGACACGGCTTGCTCCAGCTCGCTGACGGCTATTCATTTGGCTTGCCAAGCGCTTTGGTCCAATGAGGTCGAAATGGCATTGGCGGGCGGTGTTTTCGTGCAAGCGACGACTCGATTTTATGAAAACGCCATTCGAGCTGGCATGCTCTCGCCGAGCGGCCGCTGCTATACGTTCGATGAACGGGCGGACGGCTTTGTACCCGGCGAAGGGGTTGGTGTCGTGATGCTGAAGCGATTGAAGGACGCATTGGCAGACGGCGACCATATTTATGGTGTCATCCGGGGCTCCGGAATTAATCAGGATGGAACGACCAACGGCATTACAGCGCCAAGCGCCAAATCCCAGGAACGATTGGAGCGCCAAGTGTATGACCGCTTCCAGCTCGATCCGCAGGGGATCCAAATGATGGAGGCGCATGGAACGGGAACAAGACTGGGCGATCCGATCGAGTTTCAGGCCTTAACGCGTGCGTTCCGGCATTATACGGATAAGGAGCATTATTGCGCTCTTGGTTCGATCAAAACGAATATCGGCCATTCAGTCGGCGCTGCCGGAGTAGCCGGCGTTATGAAAATATTGCTTGCTTTGAAGCATAAGCAGCTACCGCCGTCGCTGCACGCAGAGCGCATCAATTCGAATATCCGCCTGGAAGGCAGTCCGTTTTTCATCAACAAGTCCATTCGGGCTTGGGAGACGGAGCCCGGCACGCCGCGCCGCGCTGCTGTCAGCTCATTTGGCTTTAGCGGCACGAACGCCCATGCGGTCATTGAGGAGGCGCCGCCGCATATCAGACGCGGTAAGCGGCAGCGCTCTCTCTACTTGATTGTACTGTCGGCTCGGACAGGTGAGCAGCTGCGCAGGCAAGCGGAACGGCTCGCTGCGTTTTGCAGGAGGGAGAACGGCAGTATATTCATCGGGGATATGAGCTTAACGCTTCTTCTCGGACGGAGACATTTTGCCGACCGGCTCGCCTTCTTGGCCAGAGATACGGAGGAGCTTCTTCTCAGGCTTGAAACTTGGCTGATGAATGGAGAAGGTCCGGGTATCTATGGATCTGATGCCCTAACGAAAGAGCAACGGGAGAAGCCGGATCTGAAACAGTATGGCAATGAATGTATAGCCATTTGCGCAGCGGCCGACCAAGATGCCAAGTTTATCGAGAGTCTGACTGCCGTGGCAGACTTATACAGCCAAGGCTATTCCTTGAACTATGAACAATTGTTCGAGGGGTGCAGTTATAACAGAGTGTCTCTTCCGACCTACCCCTTTGCCGATGAGCGGTATTGGGTAAACGAGGGCGAGAGCAGTCCGCATGCAGGAGCACAGGAAGCTTTGCAATTCTCGGAGGCTTTTCATCCGTTGCTGCATCGGAATGTCTCTACGTTTGCCGAACAACGGTTTAAGTCGATCTTTACCGGCAAAGAGTTTTTCTTGGAAGACCATGTGGTGCATGGGCAGCGGGTGCTGCCGGGAGCTGCATATTTAGAGATGGCACGGGCGGCCGTTCAATCGGCCGTAAGCGATGGGAAATACAGCGGGAAGAAGATTCGGCTCAAAAATGTGATATGGGCTAAGCCCATTACGGCAGGGGCTGCAGCCGTTTCAGCCGAAATTACGCTGACACCGTCAACCGACGGCGATATTGCTTTTCGGGTATACGGTCCGGCTGAAGCCGAAACCGTTTTATGCAGTGAAGGCTCCGTATGCCTGGAGGAGCCGGGTGAGCAGCCACGCATTCCGATCGACCGGCTACTGAAGGAATGTGCTACACGTTCGATCAGCCGGACGGAATGCTACGAGACATTTAATAGGATCGGTGTCAATTATGGTCCTTCTCATCAGGTCATGGACATTCTGCTCACCGGACAGGGCAAGGCGCTTGCGAAGCTGGTGCTTCCCGAATCCTTAGCTGCGTCTGTGCAGAGTTTTGCGCTGCACCCGAGCTTGCTGGACGGCGCGCTGCAGGCAGCTTCATGCCTGCTGCTCGGACTCGATACGGAAGTCGGCTACCAACCAGATACCTCTCCGCCGCTTCCTTTTGCGCTAGAGGAGTTGGAGCTGCTGAATGAATGCCTGCCTGTTATGTGGGCTTTCGCCCGCTTCAGCAGCGGCAGCGGTCGACACAATCAGCTTCCAAGCCTTGACATCGATCTGCTGGACGAGCAGGGGAATATTTGCGTACGAATGAAGGGGTATTGCGCCAGAGCGGTGGAGGCGGGTGCCAGGCAAGAGGATGTCCTTTTTATGGTTCCGGAATGGAGGGACAAAGCTCCGCAGCCTGGAATGGCGAATTCGCCAGTAACCGAGCATACCGTGATCCTGTGCGAGCCCGCTCCCATGCTGCAAGCATCGGTGGAAAGCGCGTTTCCCGGTGTCCGTTGCTTAGTGCTGACGGCCGAAGAGGACGCCATGGAGCAGAGATTTAGCCGCTTCGCGCAGCGGATCTTCGAAGAGACCCAGCACTTGCTGCGCCAAGTAACAGGGAGAGGCGTCATACAGATCGTTTATACCCCCGTTAGCGGACGCGAGCTGCTGGCGGGACTGCGCGGGCTGCTAAAAACGATGCGTCTGGAAAACCCGCATATGTCAGGGCAATTGATCGAAATATCGCAATACGATGCAGAGTACGCAATCGTGCAAAAGCTTCGCGATAATCTCGATCATCCCGAGGATACGCATATCGGCTATCAAGGTTCCCGTCGTATGGTGATGACACTCAAGAGGCGGGCTCCTGGAGAGGGAACGAACTCCCGGTTATGGAAGGACGATGGCGTTTATCTCATTACGGGCGGAGCAGGCGGCTTGGGTATCATTTTTGCGAAGGAAATCGCCCGAGCCGTACGCGGAGCGACGATCATTCTGACCGGCCGAGCACAGTGCGATCCATATAAGCTGTACGAGATCAAAAATTCAGTTTCGGGAAACGCCGACATTGTATACAAGCAAGCGGATATGACACGGAAGGAGGAGGTAGAGCGGCTGGTTCACGCTATCGAGACGGAGTACGGAGGATTGAACGGGGTCCTTCACAGCGCCGGCGTGCATGCGGATAATTATTTACTTCGCAAAAGCAAGGACGAATGGAATGCGGTATTGGCTCCTAAGGTTTCGGGGCTCGTCCACCTGGATGAAGCAACGAAGCATATCCCTTTGGATGTATTCGTCATGTTTTCATCTGTGGTTGCTTGGCTTGGCAATCCCGGGCAGGCGGACTATAGCACGGCAAACGCGTTTATGGACGCGTATGCCGTCTTCCGCAGCAGACTTGCCTCGGAGGGCCAAAGAAAAGGCCATACTTGTTCCATTAACTGGCCGTTATGGCAAGAAGGCGGCATGCGGGCAGGCGAGCATGCCGAGCGTGAGCTCGCCAAGGCGATCGGATTGATTCCGATGTCCACCAAAGCCGGAAGCCGGGCCTTCGATCAGGCGATGTCAATCGGTTCGTCGAACGTGATCGTCGCGGCTGGAAGCGCTGATCGATTGGAGCAAGCCTTGACAGGGGATATCCAAGTATCGTCGGATGATGTGCAGCAGTACGAATCGGCAATGGATACCCTTTCGACCGAAGTGGAAGAACGTGTCCTCCTAAAAGTGAGGGAGATCGTTTCCTCCGTCATCCGGCTGCCTCTGCATCGGGTGGAAGCGGATGCGCACATGATGACGTTCGGGCTGGACTCCATTATCGTCATGCAATTGACGGGACAGCTCGAGCGTCTATTCGGCTCCTTGCCGAAAACGCTGTTTTTTGAATATCAAAATCTGCGTGACTTGGCGAAGTTTTTCATACAGCGGCACGAATCACGTTGTGCGCAATTATTCGGAGATCGTCCTCAGCCGAAGGTGCTAGAGGAAGATACGCGTATGCCGGAACATTCTGCCGCGCGACAAACGGTACTTTTACCAGAGAAGGAAAGCGAGATTGCCGTCCCTAAGCAGCGCAGCCTTCCCGGCAGCGCTCCCCTTGATATCGCGATAATCGGTGTTGCCGGCAGATATCCGGGTGCGAGAAATATGGATGAGTTTTGGGAACTGCTGCAAAAGGGCGTCGATTGCGTGACAGAAATTCCAAAGGAACGGTGGGATCATACCCCTTATTTCCACCCTGACAAAGGAACGACCGGCAAAACAAATGGCAAGTGGGGCGGGTTTCTGGAGGGCGTCGATCAGTTTGACCCGTTGTTTTTTAATATTTCGCCGCGTGAAGCAGAGCTTATGGATCCTCAGGAGCGGCTCTTTTTGCAGTGTGTCTATGAAACAATCGAGGATGCTGGCTACACCCGGGACAGTCTTGCCGGAAGAAAAGGGGACGGTGAGAGCTCCAGTGTAGGGGTATTCGCAGGCGTCATGTACGAGGAGTACCAGCTTTACGGAGTTCGGGAGACGATGAACGGTAATCCGGTCGCGCTGAGCGGAAGTCCGGCGTCGATTGCCAATCGGGTATCGTATGTTTGTAATTTTCAAGGTCCGAGCGTTGCTGTTGATACGATGTGCTCGTCCTCGCTCACGGCCATCCATTTTGCATGCCACAGCCTGCAAAGGGGAGAGTGCGATGCAGCCATTGCCGGCGGCGTAAACGTCTCGCTGCATCCGAACAAATATCTGTTGCTTGGCCAAGGCAATTTCCTGTCCACCAAAGGCCGTTGCGAAAGCTTCGGAGCCGGCGGAGACGGCTATGTCCCCGGGGAAGGCGTTGGAGCCGTCCTGTTGAAGCCGCTTGCGAAGGCCATCGCTGATGGTGACCAGATTTATGGCGTCATTAAGGGGACATCTATTAATCACGGCGGGAGAACGAACGGTTATTATGTTCCGAATCCGAATGCGCAGGCTTCCGCAATTGCGCGCGCGTTGAAGGAGTCGGGTATAGACGCAAGGTCAATCAGCTATGTAGAGGCCCATGGTACGGGTACATCTCTTGGAGATCCGATTGAAATTGCCGGGCTTTCTAAAGCGTTTGGAGCTTATACCGAGGACAAGCAATATTGTGCGATCGGTTCCGTGAAATCGAATATCGGTCACTGTGAAAGTGCCGCAGGCATAGCGGGCCTGACCAAGGTGCTGCTGCAGCTCAAGCACCGGAAGCTGGTACCGTCGCTGCATGCCGACACGCCCAACCCTTTTATCGATTTTGCTACTACGCCGTTTCAGGTTCAGCGGGAGCTAGGGGAGTGGGAGCGTCCGGTGATGGTACTTGACGGGAAAATCGAGGAGAAGCCGAGAATGGCCGGCCTTTCCTCATTCGGAGCCGGCGGTGCGAACGCTCATCTCATCGTTGCCGAGTATATTCCGGATCGTAAGCGTGCCGTGCATGTGCCAAAAGCTCAGCGAGAATGTATGATCGTGCTCTCCGCCAGAAGTGAAGACCAATTAAAAGAACGGGCTCGGCATCTGCTGCAGGCGGTTAATAAAGACCTTGAAAATGACGATTCTTTCCTGATTAACATGTCTTACACACTCCAGGTAGGCCGGGAGGCGATGGAAGAGCGTATGGCCATCGTCGTAAGAACGGTCGAGGAGCTGCGGGCAAAGCTTATCCAATATGTGGATGGGCAGCTAGGAATTCCGGATTTGTACAGAGGATCGGTAAAACAGAACCGGGAAACCGTTGCGCTCATTGCGGTGGACGAAGATATGATGAAAGCGGTCGGGGCCTGGATGGCCAAAGGTAAATACGCGAAGCTCCTGGATCTATGGGTAAAAGGGCTGGATATCGACTGGAGCAGTCTCTATGAAGAAGGCGATAAGCCGGAGAGGGTCAGTCTGCCCACCTATCCGTTCGCACAGGAGCGTTATTGGCTGCCGTCGGTATCTTCTACGGATGAACAAGGAGCGTTCTACTCTTTAGAACGACATACTTCCGCGCCTGCTCTTGAGCCTGATGAGAAGGCGAAGGTTATTTCCGCTGAGGAATCTAGATCTCCGCTTGCCCATAACGGATTACTCGTGCCAGTGTGGGACCCTGCCCCATCGACAGTAAGAAACGCGGCTGATCGGAAGCCGTATGGCCGCACAGTTATTATTGGCGGTACGGCCGCAAGGGTCGCGGAGATCAGGCGGCATGTAGAGGATGCATCGGATGTGCAGCTTCATGCGGGAGAGACCACGACGGAATTGGCACGGAAGCTGGAACTGTCCGGTCCGATCGGGCATTTGATCTGGATTGCTCCGGATGATTCGATAGAAATAGCGCAATCGGAGGCCATGTTGGAGGCGCAGCGTGAAGGGGTACTGTTCCTGTTTCGAACCCTAAAAGCCCTGTTGGCCCTTGGATATGGCATGAAGCCGTTACGGTGGAGCATCATCACGGTTCGAACCGTCCAGGTTTACCGTGGCGAAGCGATTAAGCCTGCCCATGCAAGCCTCCACGGGCTAATCGGCTCAATGGCAAAGGAATATCCGAACTGGTCCGTTTGTCTTGCGGACATGGAGATGGATAACGGCTGGCCGCTCGAGGAACTGTTCGCACTCCCGCCGGATGCGCGGGGCGATGGATGGGCGTACCGATCCGGGGAATGGTACCGGCAGAGACTGATGCCCGTGCGCATGAACAAGCCTGCAGCTACCGTATACAAGAAGGGTGGCGTCTATGTAGTCATCGGCGGTACGGGCGGCATCGGAGAAGTGTGGAGCGAATATATGATTCGGCGTTATCAGGCGAACATCGTTTGGATCGGGCGACGGGAGAAGGATACCGGCATACAGGCCAAGATCGATCGGCTGGCGGAGCTTGGACCGGCTCCACGCTATATCCAAGCCGATGCGACTGACGGTAAGGCGATGGAGCGGGCGTATGAGGAAATAATAAACCGATACGGACGCATCCACGGACTGGTCCACTCGGCCATCGTACTGCTGGATCAAAGCCTGGCGAACATGGAAGAGGAGCGGTTCGTTGCGGGATTGCGCCCGAAGACAGATGTGAGCGTACGAATGGCACAAATATTCGGCCATGAAAAGCTGGACTTTGTCCTGTTCTTCTCATCAATGAACGCGTTTCTAAAGCAGGAGGGGCAGAGCAACTATGCGGCAGGCTGCACGTTCAAGGATGCGTTCGCGCAGCGTCTGGCGACGGAGTGGCCATGCGCCGTGAAGATCATGAACTGGGGCTATTGGGGCAGCACGGGCGCTGTGTCGTCAGAGCGTTACCGCCGGAGAATGGCGCAAGCAGGCATTGTCTCCATTGAACCGGGCGAGGCGATGGACGCGCTGGAATCGCTGCTTGCCGGACCTTTCGATCAGCTTGCCCTGATGAAAACGGCGGCAGGTAACGAAAAGTTTGGCCTGCCGATCGCCGATGAGCTGGAAGCTTATCCGGAAGAGGACAGCCTGTCTTTCGAGCATATCGTCAATCATCTTCGTTTGCCCGCGGTTCCGAAGGCTGAAGCTTCGGACTTGCTTAGAGAGGGAGAGTCGGCGGACCGGCTTGGAAATTCTCTGCTACGGGCGGCAGCGAGCATATTGAATGTGCAAGCGGAAGAAATCGAAGCGGACATCCCATTCTATGAGTATGGATTCGACCCTGTTAAGCTGGCCGAATTTTCCCGGTGGATCTCGGATCACTATCAGCTTGCTATGACAAGCGATACGCTCCTTCAACAGGCAACGCTTGGACAGTTGGAGGCCTTCCTTGCGGAGCAGATCGGATAAACAACCGGATTCGGAAAAAATCGGAGATGGAGGCTTCTGTATGAAGGAAATGGAAGAACTGCTAAGCCGGCTGCTATGGCAGCAGCTTCGAACCATGGGGGAATTTGCGGAAGCCGGTGCTATTACGTCCGCATCAATGGCAGCAGCAGGCATAGACGGTAAATATGAGCGCTGGTTTGAGCACACCCTGGCCGTTCTAACAGAACACGGCTGGCTGAGGATGAAGGATACGGCTTATTTTGCTAACGATCAAAGCACCGGGCTGGAAACCGCATGGAGCGAGTGGAATAACCGCAAACAGGCCTGGCTGGAAGATTCAAGCTTGCGTGCGCGGGTCACCTTGCTTGATGCGGTGCTTCATCAGCTCCCGGACATCTTAACAGGCAAGCTGCCGGCTACAGATGTCCTTTTTCCTAACTCTTCTATGGAATTGGTCGAAGGTATTTATAAAGACAATGAGATTGCGGATTACTTTAATGAAGGAATGGCTAATGCGGTTGTTGCCTATATCGAAGCAAGTTTGAAACAAAATCCGCATGGGCGGTTTCGATTGCTGGAAATCGGTGCGGGCACAGGCGGGACGAGCGCCATGGTGATCCGTAAGCTTACGCCCTATCAGGAACGGATAGCGGAATATAAGTATACGGACATTTCGCAAGGATTTCTTCGGCATGCCGAAGCCGTCTATAGAACGAAGGCGCCATACTTGACCTGCCAGCTCTATCATGTCGAGAAGCCTTGCGCCGAGCAGCAAATTCAAACAGGCGTCTACGATCTTGTGCTTGCGTCCAATGTGCTTCACGCGACGGCCAATATTCGGTCAACCCTCAGAAACGCCAAGACGCTGCTGAAAAAAAACGGTCTGCTGCTCATCAATGAGATCAGCGGCAATTCGTTGTTTGCCCATCTGACATTCGGGCTGCTGCAAGGGTGGTGGCTATATGAGGATCATATGCTTCGGATCCCGGGCTGTCCGGGCCTCTACCCGGAAACCTGGAGAAGGGTTTTGAGTCAAGAAGGCTTTCAGCACGTGCTGTTCCCCGTTAAGGAAGCTCATGCGTTGGGGCAGCAGATCATTATTGCCCAAAGCGACGGTATCGTTCGCCAAGCGCGAATGAGCGAAGCTGATGCTGCATGGATGGAGGCAGCGACCGGTTCTGCTTCCATCACGGTGAAGAAGACGGAGAAAGACTCTGTCTCTGTACATGAAGCTATGGACGAAGGACAATTTAAACGCCGTATCCGGAGTATATTAATGGAAAACTTGTCCGTATCGCTAAAGCTCGACAAACAGCGCATCGATACGGATGAATCGTTCTCCGATTACGGTTTGGATTCCATTACCGGGGTTCAATTCGTTAAGCAGATCAACAACGTCTTGGGGACCGCCTTATCCACGACGATTTTGTTCGATTACAGCTCGATCCGGAAATTGACCGACTATTTGTGGAGTGCGTTCGGTCCGGTTATTGCGGCTCGATGGGCAGAAACAGATGGCAACGTACCTTCCATGTCCTCTGTTAAGGAGGCAGGCCAACGAAAGCCGCCCGTGCAGCAAGAGAAGAAAACCGTTTCCTCCGATAGTACGGACCAGTTGGGGGAGGCCTTTTATAAAGAGCCGATCGCCATCATCGGCATGAGTGGTAAATTTGCCAAATCGGATACACTCGAGGAATTGTGGAAGCACTTGGAAAATGGCGACGACCTCGTGGAGAAGGTAACACGTTGGGACTTGTCTTCTTATATGGAAAACGATTCTTTCTGCAATTTCGGCAGCTTTATCGAAGGCTTCGATCTTTTTGACCCGTTATTTTTTAACATCTCCCCAACGGAAGCTGCCTATATGGACCCGCAGCAAAGGCTTTTTCTGGAAGAGGCCTGGAAGGCGCTGGAGCATGCTGGTTATGCCGGAAAGGGAATGGATGGACGAGCTTGCGGGATTTATGCCGGATTTAATATGAATTATTACGCCGAGCTGATCGAGGGCCGGCCTCCGGCTCAAGCAATGTGGGGTAACGCAGGGTCCGTTATTCCCGCACGTCTATCGTACTATCTCAATCTGCAGGGGCCTGCAGTAACGGTAGATACTGCGTGCTCCAGCTCGCTTGTGGCCATCCATTTGGCTTGTCAGAGCTTGTGGAGCCGGGAGACCGAGGCCGCCATTGCCGGAGGGGTGTTTCTTCAGCCTACGCCAGGCTTCTATATTAGCGCAACCCGGGCGGGAATGCTCTCCGCAGATGGGCGATGCTATACATTCGACGACCGTGCCAACGGATTCGTTCCGGGCGAGGGTGTAGGTGTCGTCGTGTTGAAACGGCTGCGGGATGCGCTGAAAGACGGCGATTCCATCTATGGCGTCATCCGCGGTAGCGCCACGAATCAAGACGGGACAACAAACGGGATAACGGCACCAAGCGCGAGGTCTCAGGAAATGCTGCTGCGTCAGGTGTATGATTCATACGGTCTTAACCCGGCCGATATCCAATTGGTCGAGGCGCATGGGACCGGAACCCGTTTGGGCGATCCGATCGAGTACCAAGCGCTCAGCCGGGCATTCCGTCAGCATACGAGCAAAACCGGATATTGTGCATTGGGTTCGATCAAAACGAATATTGGACATACGACAGCGGCAGCAGGAATTGCGGGCTTGCTGAAAATTTTGCTGGCCATGAAGCATCGGAAGCTGCCTCCTTCGCTACATTTTCAATCGATCAATGGAAACATAGAGGCATCTGATAGTCCATTTTACATCAATACATCGCTGAAGAATTGGGAGGTTGAGGCAGGGGGGAAACGACGAGCCGCCATCAGCGCATTCGGATTTAGCGGAACAAACGCCCATATGGTAATCGAGGAAGCTCCGGATACGGTGCAGCCGCGTACGCACAAGCCCGCCTACCTCATCGCACTGTCGGCGCGGACAGCCGGACAACTGCGCAGGCAAGCGGAACAAATGATGGCGTACATCAAAGGCGAACCAGATGTCGATCTTGGACATGTAAGCTTTACGCTTCTTTTGGGCCGAAAGCACTTTCCGCACAGGCTCGCCTGCCTCGTGCAGAACGCCGGACAATTGGCGGAGCGGTTGAACGCATGGCTGGAGAACGGGCAAGCCGTAGACATGTTTCAATCCGATCCCGGAGCAGAGCTGCCTCTAGAGACGCTCCCGAGCGATCATTATGGCTATGCCTGTATGGATGCGTGTGCGCGGGAAACTGAGCGAATAAACTATTTGGAACGGCTTGCGTCGATTTTGGAGCTGTATACGCAAGGCTATGAGATGTCATTCGACCGTTTATTCGCGGATGGCCGTTATATCAGGCTGGCGCTTCCTGTTTATCCGTTTGCGCGGGAACGTTATTGGGTGCCTGAATCCGCGGCAAGGCCAGTTGTACGGACAAGCCCACCGGAGGGCGCTGATCTGCATCCGCTGCTTCACCGTAAAATACCAGCGCTTGAAGGAACAGGCTTTCGCTCCACGTTCACCGGCCGCGAGTTTTTTCTGGCGGATCACGTCATTATGGGACGATCGTTATTACCAGGTGTAGCCTTTCTGGAAATGGCCCGAGCTGCTGTCGGGATGGCATTGGAATTAAGCGATGGAGACTATGAAATCAGACTGAAGGATCTGTTCTGGACCCGGCCTTATAGCGTGGACGGTCCGCATACGGAGCTTGAATTTCATATGGAAACCGGGGATAGCGGTACCATTGACTATGAAATATACGCCGTAGCAACTGTCGACAAGGACGAAGCGGTACGCTGCCACCACGGCAAAGCTGCGGTCGTACCGTTTTCTCGCACGGAGAATGTTACCCTGGATGCAATCCGGCAGAAGTGCGGCTTGGCGATGCTGGATGCACAGCAGTGTTATACGGCTTTCAGGCAGATCGGCATGCATTACGGTCCGACCTTCCAGTGCATCGAACGCCTATATATCGGCGAGGAACAAGCGCTGGCCAAGCTTCGGCTGCCGGTAGCCGCCCAGGAAACGGCCCGTCATTACGGGCTTCATCCCGGCATGCTGGATGCAGCGCTTCAAGCGGCGGGCGTCGTAGCCACGGCGGACCTCGCGGACAGAAGCCGCGTTCTGGACCGGATTAAATCGGTCATTCCTTTTGCACTTAAGGAGCTTCGTGTTTATAGGAGCTGTATATCGGACATGTGGGCCCATATAAGGCGGAGCGCGAATGCGCCGTTCGATGAACGGACCCGGCAGGTCGACATTGATTTGTGCGATGAACAAGGGAACGTTTGTGCACGGCTTATTGGACTAGCATTCCGGGAGCCCAAAATGGAAGGCGTAGCAGCCGAACAAGGAAATGAAACACTCTTGTGGGAACCGGTATGGGTAGAAAAGGAGGCCGTCGGTGAAGACGACTCCGAAACGGCATCGCGGCATATCGTCTTCCTGTGCGAACCGAATGAATCGATCGTCAACTTCGTACAATCTGAAGCCGGCGGCATGACCCGATATGTGACGCTTAGCGCAGGCCGTGCAGCGGAAATAACGGAGCGTTACGAGACCTACGCCGTTCAAATGATGAAAGAACTCAAATCCATTCATTCGGAAGGCGTTCACCAGGAGTCGCTGATCCAGATTGCTTCGTTCAGTTCGGAAAGCGATTGGCTGTACCGGGGTCTGACCGGATTGCTTCGGACGGCATGTCTGGAGTATTCCGGTTTCATCGGGCAGTACATCGAGCTGGAACAAAATGTTCGAGCGGAGGACTTGATTCGGAAGCTTCTAGAGAACAAGAGCTGCCCGGAAGACTTTATGATTCGTTATCGCAATGGCGTTCGACAGGTTCAGCATTGGGTTGAACGAGAGGAGAGCCCTTTGGCGGCGGACATTCCGTGGAAGCATGAGGGCGTTTATTTCATTACAGGCGGTGCCGGCGGGCTGGGCTACGCACTTGCCAAGGAGATCGCCGGGAAGGTCGTCTCTCCGACGCTTGTGCTTGCTGGAAGAACGCCGGCCGGTACAGCGATCCACGATAAGCTTGCCGCGTTAGGAAGGTTAGGCGCACAAGCGGTGTACATGCAGATGGACGTATCCGATAAGGAGCAGACCGTTGCCGTCATCCAAGCCGTCAGGTCCAAGTATGGGCGGCTGAACGGAATCATTCATGCCGCAGGCTTGCTGAGAGACAGTCTTCTTGTTCATAAAACCAAGACTCAGGTTTCTGATGTTATGGGTGCGAAGGTAAAGGGAGTTGTCCATTTAGATGAAGCAACCCGGGAGCTGGAAGTCGACTGGGTGCTTGTATTCTCCGCTGCAGCGGCTGTGCTCGGCAATTACGGACAAGCCGATTACGCTGCGGCGAACGGCTTTATGGATGCCTACGTTGCATATCGAAACGGTCAATCATCCGCTGGCGGCCGAAAAGGCAGAATGCTCTCCATTAACTGGCCATTATGGCAGGATGGCGGTATGCGAGTTACTCGCGAAACGGAGCAGAGCCTAAGAGACAGGATCGGTATGGCTCCCATGAACGCAATGAACGGTATGCAGGCTTTGTACCGGGCATTCGGCACCGACCGGGATCAACTGCTTTTCATGCATGGTGATCCAGAACGGTTAAGGGCCCACATCCGTTTGGTGAACCGTCCTGCCCGTCCAAGAAAGCCTAAAGCTCATCATCATGGCGCGGTGCTTCGGGACGAATTAACGGTATGGGTAAAACAGAAGCTGGCCGGTATTATCGGGATACCTGCGGACGATATTCACCCCGATACGGCATTTGATAAATACGGCATGGATTCCATCATGCAACTGGATCTGATCCGCGAGCTGGAGAAGCTGACCGGAGAGTTGCCCAAAACGCTCCTTTTTGAACATAACACTGTCCATGAGGCAGCTGCTTATTTGGCCGATCATTATGCGGAACGGATTCGAAAATCATGGACGGCGGATGTTATAGAGCAGCCTCCAGCCCCGCATATTTCCGTAACGCCGCCCTCCGGACCGGTCTCTGTCCGTGAAGCGTTTGTCGATACGCAACGGCAGGATGTGAATTCGAGTGCCTTGAAGCAGGAAGGTATCGCCATAATCGGTGTAGCGGGTAGATACCCGAAAGCCAATCAATTGGAGGAGCTGTGGGAGCGGCTCAGGTCGGGAGAGAACTGCATCACAGAAGCGCCTGCTGACAGATGGTGCCGAATGTTGCTTCGGGGGGCGTCGGCCAAAGAAACCGAACAGAGGGCTCCTTATTACGGCGGGTTTTTAGATGCAGTCGATCGTTTCGACCATCGGTTGTTCGAAATGGATGCCGAAGAGGCCCGGGATCTTCCCCCGGAAGCACGGCTCTTCCTCGAGACGGTCTGGGAAACGTTCGAGAGTGCAGGTTATTCCAAATCGGCGATACAGCATTGGCAGAACCGGGAGCAGGTCGGTATCGGGGTGTTTGCCGGAACGATGTACAGCCAATATGGCTGGCAGATGCCGTCGTTGGAGCAGGCGGCGCTTCATTCGAATCGGACCGATTGGCAGATCGCAAACCGGACATCGCATTTCTTCAACCTGACAGGTCCTAGCTTAACGGTCAATACCGCCTGCAGCAGTTCGCTTACCGCGATACATCTCGCTTGCGAAAGTCTAAGGCAGAACGGGTGTTCCATGGCTGTTGCCGGCGGAGTCAACTTGACGCTTGACGTGTCCAAATACGAGGCGCTGGAGCAGGTCAATTTTCTCGCGACCGGCGGCAGGAGCAAATCGTTCGGCGACGGTGACGGTTATATTCCCGGAGAAGGCGTCGGAGCAGTCCTGCTCAAACCGCTTTCGCTGGCCGAACGTGACGGAGACCGGATCCTCGGGATCATCACGTACAGCGGCGTTAATCATGGCGGCGGCCGACAAAAATATAGCGTCCCCGATCCGAAGCAGCAGGCACAGCTTATGGAATCGGCAATCAAGCGTTCGGGAGTCGATCCCGAATCGATCACCTACGTCGAGTGCGCGGCTAACGGTTCGCCGCTGGGCGATTCTATCGAGGTCGCGGCTTTACGCAGCGCTTTCTCGCGATTTACCGGCAAGCAGCAATATTGTGCCATCGGCTCGGTCAAATCGAACATCGGGCATCTTGAAGCGGCTTCCGGCATCTCGCAGCTCAGTAAAGTGCTGCTGCAATTGAAATACCGCATGCTCGTTCCTTCGATTCATGCTGACGTGCGCAATCCGAATCTTAAACTGGAAGGCACGCCTTTTTACTTGCAGGAGAAGTTCGAGCCCTGGGAGCAGAAGGTTGACCCGTCAAATGGGCACCCGCTCCCACGCAGGAGTATGATCAATTCGTTTGGTGCTGGCGGTTCGTATGCCGTGCTTATCGTTGAAGAGTATATCGGTTCGCGCATCCGGACAGAGACTGGGGCGGATGCGGCTATTGACCCGCCGTCAGAGTATCTGGCCGTTTGGTCGGCCAAAACCGAATATAGCTTACGAAGCTATACGAATCGTATGCTACGACTGCTAAGAAAGGAACGCAATCTCCCGCCAGAAGCGGTTTCGGACTCGCTCATTCAGATTAACCACGATTTGGAATACCGTTTGGCTATCATTTATCGTTCAGTTGACGATCTGCGACTGAAGCTGGAAGCGTTGAGAGCAGGGGAAGCAGTGGGTGACCCGGATATGTTCATCTCGCCAAATTGCAGGCTGGGCAAATCTGTACATGCGGTAAACACGCAACGGCAGGACCATGCTGGGGAGCTGTTCCGGCTTGCTCTACAATGGGTTCAAGGAAGATCCGTAGATTTGCTAAGTCTAAGGCATCACCCTGCAGCGGGAACAGTGAATCTTCCCCATTACGCATTCGATTATGGAACGGATGATGGCGAAGCCTCCGTCCATGGAAGCGGGGAAACCCAGTTGCGCGTGATCTTGGAGAGAGTATCGCGCGGCGAAATGTCCAAAAACGAGGCTATGCAGTACTTTTTCGATATCGAGGTGTAAGGATGGACATGAAAAAGGAAGAATTGGAAAGTCTTCTTGAACGGGTACAAAACGGCAATCTGGAGGTCGAGCAGGCGCTTCAGGAAGTCCTGGAAGCCCGGCGGCTTGCGAGCCAGGTTCAGCCACGGCCTGCTTTCGAAGCGGCCAACCGCCGGTGGACGAGAAGCTATCATTACGATGAGACGCTTCTGCGAGACCACAAAGTCGGCGGCCAACCGGTTATCATAGGCGTCGCTCATGCTTCAATGGCCATGGATGCTTATTTTGCCCTTTATGAGAGGGAGCGCTGCGGCCGAATTCGGAATCTTTCCTTCATCAGCCCTATAAAAGTCGATTCTGCGCAGCCGGTGATCGTCGAGATGAAGCTCGAGAAGGACAGCTATGAAGCCACGGGCTTCGAGACTGTGTATGGGAACCTCGCCTCCGAGGACAGACGGCTCACCGCTAAAGGCGAGCTTCTTGTATGGCCGGCAAGCAACAGGGTTTTGGATCTGGTCGAGCTACAGGCATCAGCCGAACTGTACGAGCAGTTGGATCGGATCTATGAGATCAATCGAACCGTTGAATTAGGGCCAAGCTTCAGAACCATTCAGCGTGTATACAAAGGACAGGACTATATTCTTGTCCGGGCTGAACTGACCGGCGAATCGGCTTCCGAGGAATCCGAATCGAGTATTCATCCTCTGCTTTTAAACAGTGCGTTTCTCTCGGTCGTCCCCCTTTTGAATAAGGCGACTGGTTGGGACGGTTATTTGCCGTTTGCGGTCAAGGATGTGCTCTTCCGTAAAACCGAACGATTGCACGAATGCTGGATCCATATCCACCATTTGAAAGAATCGGACGAAATGATCGTTTTCGATGCAGAGCTGATTGATAACACCGGCATAGTGGTGGCGGAGCTGACGGAATGTTCGATCAAGCGACTCCGTCTGTCTGCAATCTCACATGAAGAGACTGCAACGAATGATTCCGCTGATGGCGGAATCGAGGCTCTGGAAGACCGCATCATCGGCTATTTGGTGCGTCAGGTGGAGACGGTCACCGATGGCCGGTTAAAGTCTTGCAGCATTACGGCGAATTTAATGGAGCTTGGTCTAAACTCCGCCCAGCTTATTGCACTTACCGGCGTTATCGGAGGGGAAATCGGCTCCGAGCTCTATCCGACCTTGTTCTTCGAGTACCCAAGCATTGAGGAGCTTGCGTCCTATTTTGGCAAGGAGCATAGGGAGGCCTTCCAGAAGCTGCTGGGAACGGCATCTGCACCGATTGCGAAAGCAAAGCCGAAGACTCATTCGTCGACCGCCGGCCGGATCGCAGGAAACGAAGTCCACCATGAGGATATCGCGGTCATCGGGATGCATGCATTATTTGCAGAATCGTCCGATATCGAAACGTTTTGGGAAAATATCGTATCCCGGAAGGATCTGATCAAAGAGATTCCGCCCGACCATTGGGATTTCCGGCCTTGGTTCGACGAAGACCGCCAGGCCAAGGATAAGACGTATTGCAAATGGGGCAGCTTTATCGATGACGTCGATAAGTTCGATGCGGAATTTTTTAACATATCGCCAAGAGAAGCTGAATGGATGGATCCGCAAATCCGTCTGCTGCTGCAAAGCGTCTACGCAACCGCGGAGGATGCAGGCGTTGTGAAGCAGTTAAGGGGAAGCAGCACGGGAGTATTTGTCGGGGCGTGCGTTCATGATTACGCCGACCGAATCGCGGAAATGAATCTCCCCGTCGATCCTCATATGGGGACAGGCAATGCGCAGACTGTTGTCGCCAATCGGGTATCGTTCATCTTTGATTTGAAAGGCCCGAGCATGGCGATAGATACAGCGTGTTCCTCGTCTTTGTTCGCTTTACATACGGCTTGCCGTTCCTTGCAAAATGGGGAGTGTAATATGGCCTTTGTCGGCGGCGTCAATCTGCTGCTGTCGTCCTGGCACTACCGGTATTTCAGCAGTATCGGCGCCTTATCTCCCACCGGCCGCTGCCATACGTTTGATGCAGCCGCCGACGGGTATGTACCGGGAGAGGCGATCGCCAGCATGCTGCTTAAACCGCTGTCGCAAGCGAAGAAAGACGGCGACCGCATCTACGCCGTCATAAAAGGTTCAGCGGCGCTGCATGGAGGACATACGCCATCCCTTACGGCACCAAGTGTCGAGGGAGAGGAACATGTCATTGCGAAAGCTTGGGAGGACGCAGGGATTGAGCCGGAATCGATTGGTTATATCGAAGCGCATGGCACCGGTACGGCACTCGGCGACCCGATCGAAATAAGCAGCTTGAAGAAAGCGTTTGAGCGTTTCACCGACAAGAAGCAGTTCTGCGTGGTCGGTTCCGTGAAGTCGAATATCGGCCACACGGAAGGGGCTGCCGGAATCGCCGGCGTCATCAAAGTCATCCAACAGATGAGGCATCGGCAAATACCAGCAATGCCAAAGCTTAATCAAATAAACCCTTACATCCAACTGGAAGGCTCGGCGCTTTACATAAACCGGGAGAATCAATACTGGGACACAAGGGACGGACTTCCGAGACGGGCGGGTGTCAGCTCCTTCGGCTTTTCCGGCTCCTATGCCCATGTCGTCATCGAAGAATATGTGGAAGAAGCATCGGCCGCTCTGGTAATAGGAACTCCTTATGCGCTGATATGGTCGGCCAAAAATGAAGAACGGCTGCGTGAGCAGGTTCGCCAGTTCGTCGAGTGGATGAGCAATTCGAAAAATAGCGAAGCGGAATTGGCGCAGATTGCTTATACGCTGCAGACCGGCAGGGATGAGCATGAAGAACGGTTGGCCGTTGCCGTTGAATCGGTTGAGGAGCTTCAATATAAGCTCTCCGCTTATTTGGATGGCCGCCAAGGAATTCCGCTGCTGTACCAGGGAAGTGTTGGATCCGGCAGCAGGGGAAGCAAGCCCGAAATACTCGAGCACGAGGATATATCGAAGGTTCTCGAACGGTGGGTTCAGGGCGGCGTCTATGATTGGAATCGCCGATACGAAGCGCTAAAGCCACGTCCGATCTCGCTCCCGACGTATCCGTTCGACAAGCAGAGATACTGGATCCCGGATATGAGAAGCACCCAAACGGTAGCGGGTGCTGATCTGCTTCATCCGCTGCTGCACCACAATACGTCGGATTTCACCGTACAGCGCTTCAGCTCGCGGTTTGAAGGAACTGAATTTTACTTGGAGGACCACCAGGTCGAAGGCAGGCGCATCCTTCCGGGAGTCGCTTATTTGGAAATGGCCCGAGCAGCGGCTGTCCTATCCATCGGCAAGTCGCTGCCGGAGGTATCCGTCCGATTGCAACAGGTGGTATGGGCGCAGCCGATCCTTGCAGGCGATGAACCTGTACATGCCCATATTACCTTGAAGCCAAGCGACAACGGGACAATTGAATATCGGATTTATACCGGGGCACCGGAGGAACAAGCTGGGGAGAACGTACACAGTCAAGGAACCGTGCTTATCACAGAAGCGGCTGAGCTGCCCATTTTAGATTACCATGAGATTCGGAAGCAATGTTCGCGACGACAGTTATCGGCCGGGCAATGCTACGAAGCGTTCGAGAGGATGGGTATTCATTACGGTCCCTCGCATCGTTCGGTATCCGTGATTTATATCGGCGACGGACACCTGCTTGCGCAACTGTCGATGCCTTCATTGATTGCGGAAACAAGGGATGACTTTGTGCTGCACCCCAGCATGATGGATGGAGCCTTGCAGGCCTGCATCGGTTTGGCTGCAGTAGAAAACGGGCAAGCACCGCTTGCGATGCCGTTTGCGTTGACGTCACTTGAGGTGTTTCGCGGATGCACGCCATCGATGTGGGCTTATATCCGGAGCGTCTCGGAGGAAGGCAATGGTAAGGACCAGGATCTCACATTCGATATCGACTTATGTGATGACCAAGGCCGTGTCTGTATCCGGATGACAGGTCTTGTAACTCGGGCGTTGACCACAAAACGAGAACTTGCGCTTCAGGCATGTTCCGCTGAAAGCCGCACGACCGTCCAACTGCGGCCGGTTTTGATAAAAGCTGCGGCTTCCATTTTAGGTGTGAAGGAAGACGAGATTGATCCGGACGCCGAGATGGAGGAATACGGTATGGACCCGATCAAGCTGAATGAATGGGCTCATCAACTGTTCGAAGCTTGTCAGCTTGAAGTGCGGCCATCCGAATTGCCTGCGTTTAAGACGATGACGATCAATACAATGGCGGAGTATCTTAGCGGACCCGGAGGAGTATCGCGAATTTTGGATAGCGATGAAGAGACGGCGCAGGACAAAGCCAAAGTGTCGGAAGCAATCGATCGAATGAACGATATGAACCGCACACTGTGCCGGATGCTTTGGGCTTATTTTTGCGAAACAGGATGGGTGGCCTCTTTATCAGCTTTCGGAGGTTACATACCCTCGGAGAAGGAATTGCTGAGCTCCTATCGGAGATGGTTTCAAGAAAGCGTCGCAATGCTGGTCCGCAGCGGCTATTTAATACCGGAGGCAGCCGGCATTTACGCCCCGGCTCAAGAGCCGGTAACTCTCGAGCAAGCCTGGGTGGAATGGGAAGCGAACAAGAACAAATGGCTGGACCATGACGATGTCTCTGCACAAGCTTCCCTTGTGGAGGCGACGATGCGCGCGCTTTCCGAGATTCTCTCCGATGGCGTTAGGCCGACGGATGTCATGTTCCCGGGTTCGTCCACGGCGTTGGTGGAGGGCATTTACAAAAATAACTGCGTAGCCGACTTTTATAACGACCTGCTCGCGGATACGGCGGCGGATTACGTGCGTGAACGGATTGCACTTGATCCGAATGCGAAAATACAGATTTTAGAAATTGGTGCCGGAAGCGGCGGAACAAGCGAGGCGGTGCTTCGGAGGCTGAAGCCTTATGAAGCGCATATCATCGATTTTAGCTACACAGATGTATCCAAATCGTTCTTGCTCCATGCGGAACAGAAGTATGGCAAAGAATATCCGTACCTTTCCTTCCATTTATTCGATGTCGAACAAGCGTTGGAAGGGCAGGGAATTGCGAAGGGCAGCTTCGATATCGTGATTGCGGCCAATGTGCTTCATGCGACCCGTGATATGAAAAAGACGCTGTATCATGCCAAATCCGCACTGCGCGCAAACGGACTGCTTCTGTTAAACGAGCTTACCGGCAACACGATGTTCAATCATGTGACATTCGGTCTGCTGGAGGGCTGGTGGCGTTATGAAGATCCGGAGCTACGAATTCCAGGATGTCCGGGTCTGCATGTGCCAGTCTGGCAGTCCCTGCTTGCCCAGACAGGCTTTCACGGGATCATGATTCCTTCCGATGGACGCCTTTCATGGGACCAGCATATTATTGCCGCGTTGAGCGACGGCATTTTAGATCAACCTAAGCGGCTTGCGGCCGGAGAGCGGCACGAGCGGCTTCATGACCTAACCAATACGGACAGAAGCGGTGAACATGTGGAAGAACAGTGGATGGAAGATTATGTCAATAAGACGATACGGGAATATGTCGCGCAAGCCTTGAAAATGGACGAGAAGCGTATTCAGGAAGAGAAAAGCTTCTCCGAATACGGCGTAGATTCCATCGTGGCAGTCAGTCTCGTGAACAGCCTGAATCATCACTTCGGCCTTATTCTCAAGACAACGGTGCTGTTTGACTACAATAACGTGAAGCGGTTATGTGCGTTTTTAATCAAGGAGCATACGGATCAAATAACCGTTCTTCTCAAGCAGAGCGAACTGGCTGCCAGCAGAGAGGAAGAGGGCGCACGAGCCCTGCGGGTATCGGCAAAGCAGCCCGTCCAAAGCGGCCTTAGCATACCTGCGTTTAACAATCGCTTTCGATCGCAACCAGCAGAATCCCCATCGCCTGCAGTCAGTGAGCGTCAGAGCGCTCCCCTTCCTGCGGAAAAGTCGACGTATCACCATGTCGTGATCGAGCGGCCCGGGGGTGTTGATTCGCTGCGGATTGCTCAATCTGGCGTTTCAGAGCTGAGATCCGATGAGGTTCGCATCGCCGTCCGTGCCTTTGCGTTGAATTTCGGCGATCTTCTCTGCTTGAAGGGTCTATACCCGACCATGCCGGCATACCCGTTCACACCGGGCTTTGAGGCAAGCGGGGTTGTTGTAGCCTCCGGTGCCGACGTTTCGACTGTTCGCACAGGCGATGAAGTGATTGTGGCGCTCGGGGCTTCCTTCGGCGGACAATCCACCATGATCACATGCCGGGAAGACCAGTTGTTCAAGAAGCCGGATTACCTCACGTTTGAGCAGGCTTGCACCATTCCGGCAGCCGCCGTGACGATGATCAACGCTTTCCGCAAAGCGGATCTCAAGAAAGGCGAGAAAGTTCTCATCCATACCGCGGCAAGCGGAACAGGACTTATCGCGGTACAGCTTGCGCGTCATTATGGTGCGGAACTATATGTTACAGCCGGGTCCAACCGTAAGCTTGAATTTTTGGAATCACTCGGTGTGAACTATAGGATCAATTACAGGGAGACCGATTTCGAGGAAGAGATTGACAGGCTGACCGGCGGTAAAGGAATCGATGTCATTATCAATACGCTTCCCGGGGACGCCATTCAGAAAGGAATCAACTGTCTGGCGACGGGAGGCCGTTATATCGAGCTGGCGATGACGGCACTCAAAACAGCGAAGACGATCGATTTATCAGCGCTGGATGGGAATCAGACCTTTTATAGCATCAATTCAAGAAAGCTTGCTAACGAGAATCCAGCCGAGCTGCGAGGTTATGTCGAAGAAATGCTTGCGCTTGTCGAAGCAGGAACGATAAGCCCTGTCATTGATAGGGTTATCCCGTTTGAGCGAGTGGCGGATGCTTACCGGTCTATTGAGGATCGGACGGCCATCGGCAAGATCGTCGTTACGGTTACAGAGCCTTATCGATATCAAGAAACGGCGGCTTTAGTCAAGCAGTTGGACAATGCGGAACTGCCGAGAGCACCGCACAGCGGGGAACTAGGCCGGGAGCAGGAGCCCATTGCCGTGATCGGGATGAGCGGCAGGTTTGCCAAGTCGGAAACGCTGGAGGAATTTTGGTCCAATCTGGCAAACGGGACCGATTTGATCGAGGAGGCCAGCCGCTGGGATCTTAGCTCACACAAGGCAGGGAAAAACAGTTTCTGTTCGAAAGGCAGCTTTGTCGATGCGATCGACCGTTTCGACCCGGTTTTCTTTAACATATCGGGTTACGAAGCGAATTATATGGATCCTCAACAGCGTTTATTTCTAGAGGAAGCGTGGAAAGCGCTTGAAGATGCCGGTTATGCCGGAGCGGGAATGGATGGGCGAAAATGCGGCGTGTTTGTCGGCAGCAGCGGAAGCGACTATGCCCGACTGATGGGCAAGCAGGCGCCGGCACCTGCGTTTTGGGGCAATGCCGGTTCGGTCATTCCCGCACGAATCGCCTATTATCTTAACCTGCACGGACCGGCGGTAACCATCGACACCGCGTGCTCCAGCTCGCTTGTCGCTATCCACATGGCCTGCCAGAGCTTAAGGGCCGGGGAAACAGAATTGGCGCTGGCTGGCGGTGTTTTCATTCAGTCGACACCAAGCTTTTATGAAAGCGCCAATCAAGCGGGCATGCTGTCCGCGTCGGGACGGTGCCACACTTTTGATGAACGGGCAGATGGCTTTGTACCCGGTGAAGGTGTGGGGACTGTTGTTCTGAAGCGGCTCCGTGACGCCCAGGCCGACGGTGATTACATCTATGGCGTCATCATAGGCTCAGGTATAAACCAGGACGGTACAACGAACGGTTTAACGGCTCCAAGCGCGTTATCCCAGGAGCGTCTCGAACGGGATGTTTACGATTCATTCGGCATTGATCCAGAAAGTATACAGCTAGTCGAAGCACACGGGACCGGCACGCGATTGGGCGATCCGATCGAATATCAAGCTCTGACGAATGCGTTTCGCCATTATACGGAGCGGCGGGAGTACTGCGCCATCGGCTCCGTCAAGACCAATATGGGCCATGCTGCAGCCGCTGCGGGTATCGCCGGTTTGCTCAAGGTACTGCTGGCGCTCAAATATAAGCAACTGCCGCCGTCCTTGCATTTTATTAACGGCAACCCCGGCATTGATTTTAAAGAAAGTCCGTTTTATGTCAATACCGAGCTGAGGAACTGGGAGGCCGAAGCAGGAAGCAGGCGCCGCGCAGCAGTCAGCTCGTTTGGGTTCAGCGGGACGAACGCGCATCTTGTTGTCGAAGAAGCCCCTGCAATCGATCGTAAGTCCATCATCAAACGGCAGGGCTTCCTGATCGTCTTGTCGGCTTGTACGCAGGAGCAACTGCGCCGGCAAGCGGAACAGCTCCTGGATTACGGTTTAGCAAACGCTGACGCCGATTGCGGCAGTATAAGCTTTACGCTGCTTACAGGGCGGAAACACTTCCATCACAGGCTGGCGCTAGTCGTCCGTGATACCCGTGAATTAGCGTCCTTGCTGTCTTCGTGGATCGGCAGTGAGGCCACGCCGCGGATATTCCAGTCCGAGCTTAACGCCAATGGCGTGCGGCAGCAGCTTGCTTTGAAACGGTATGGAAACCAGTGTATTCGCGAGCTGCAGCATGCGAACGACACCGCTGACTATATGGAGCGCTTGTCATCGATAGCCGAGCTTTACGTACAAGGTTATGAGCTTGATTATCACGAGCTGTTCGCGAAGGGAAGCAATTTCAAAATTCCGCTGCCTACCTATCCTTTTGCCGATGAACGGTATTGGGTGCCGGAAGTCAAACCGCATGCGGATGCGCAGACAGAAAGTGATACGACAATGCAAGCCGTACTCCACCCATTGGTACAAAGAAATACATCGGATCTCCAGGGCATGAAATACAGCTCGACATTTACAGGCGAGGAATTCTTCATCAGAGATCACGTCGTGAACGGCGAACCGGTTCTGCCCGGTGTCGCTTATTTGGAGATGGCACAAGCCGCGATTCGGATGATGGCGGGCGGCGAGCGGGAGAGCAGACTCGGGCTCCGTCTGAAACGAGTCGTTTGGGCACAGCCCATGACTGTGGCTGCCAAGCCTTTGGACGTTCGGATCGGGGTGAAGCAGGAACAAAACGGAGACATTAGCTACCGGGTTACGAGTCAAATCGAGAAAGAGAGCGTTCTCCATAGTCAAGGGGTAGGAGCATTTTTCGAGATGCGGGAACGACCTGTGATGTTGCTTGAAGCGTTGAAAACTACGCTGACGCAGAAGCGGTCCGTTCAGAGCTGCTACGAGGCATTTGAACGAATGGGTGTTCAATACGGTTCCGGGCAAAGAGGATTGGACGAGGTTTACACAGGGCCTGAGGGCGTCCTCGCCAAGCTCTTGCTGCCCACGAGCGTCCAGAGCACGAAGGATCACTACACGATGCACCCAAGCATGATGGATTCCGCCCTGCAAGCGGCGGTTTTCTTTATGGACGGGACGGAAGAGAACAAGATGAAGCTTCCGTTTGCAATCGATGAGCTTGAGCTGTTTGACCGCTGCGCAACGGTTATGTGGGCTTGGCTGCGGCCAACACGCGGCGAGGCTGCAGACGGCCACATTCATAAGCTTGATATCGATCTTTGTGATGAACAAGGGAACGTATGCGTGGCAATAAAGGGATTTTCGTCCCGTTTGACGGATCGGAGCGCGACGGATAATGCGAAGTCGTCGAACACGGATCATGCCTCCGAGAAATCTGACCAGACCTTGACGGATTTGCTGACTTACGTCTGGAGCGAGGCGGAAGTAGAAACAAGCGGTGTCCAGCCGCCGAACCGAACCGTAATCATTGCGGAAGACGAAAGCGTGGCCATTCGTGAAAATCAGCATGAGTGGCCGGCAGCACCGAGAATCATTCTGAATGCTTCGGATACGATCGAGGAGATGGCCCACAAGTTAAGGGTGTGCGGCGAATTCGAGCACCTGTTGTGGATTGCGGCACGGGAACCGGTCGGAGCTGCCGCTTCGGATGCTCCCATCGAAGAACAGGAAAAGGGCGTCCTTCATCTGTTCCGGCTCGTAAAGGCCTTATTGGCGCTGGGTTATGGGAGCAAGCGTATCGCCTTGAGCTTCATCACCCAGCAAGCCGTTTCGGTCCAACGCGATGACGCCGTGCGTTCTTCCGCTGCCAGCGTACACGGATTGGCCGGCGCGATCGCCAAGGAATATCCGCTATGGGCGATACGGGTTGCCGATTTGGAAGCAGGCGGCAGCCTTTCGTTTGATCAATTGTTCCGTCTTCCTGCCGACTCGGAAGGCCACGTATGGGCTTGTCGGGATAACCGGTGGTATCGTCAACAAATACTTCCGGTGGCCGCAGCCGTACCGAAACAAAGCCTTTATCGTCAAGACGGCGTTTATGTCGTCATCGGCGGTGCAGGCGGGATCGGCGAGGCGTGGACCGAATATATGATCCGCCAATATAGAGGACGAATTGTTTGGATTGGCCGGAAATCGCTGGATGAAACCATTCAGCTTAAGATTGACCGACTGGGTGCGGCTTATGGGATAGAGCCGTGGTATATTTCGGCCAATGCCAAAGACAAACAGTCTTTACAGCGGTCTATCGACGAAGTGAAGTCACGCTATGGCACAATCCATGGCGTCATCCATTCCGCGATCGTCCTGCTGGATCAAAGCTTGGCAAATATGGATGAAGCACGCTTCCGTGCGGCGCTATCGGCGAAAGTGGATATCAGTGCGCGGATGGCGCAAGTATTCGCGGCTGAGCAGCTTGATTTTATGCTGTTCTTTTCTTCTATTAATTCGTATACCAAACCGGCCGGTCAAAGTAATTATGCTTCCGGTTGCACCTTCAAGGATGCTTATGCGCACAGGCTAGGCAAGGAGCTGCCCTTCCCGGTCAAGGTGATGAATTGGGGTTATTGGGGAAGCGTAGGCGTAGTTGCCTCGGAAGAGTACCGGAAGAAAATGGCCTCGCTTGGCGTAGCTTCCATTGAACCGGACGAAGCAATGGCCGCGTTGGAATTGCTGCTTGTAGGACCATTGGACCAACTGGTGATGCTGAAGATGACAAAGCCGGTGCCGCTTGCAGGAATGCTGCATGATGAACGTCTAGTCATGCAGGCTGATCGCAGCTCACTGCTTCCAGGGATTCGAAACCGCATACAGGAAGCAGATGATTCGCGGCTTGGCCGTATACAATCCGATATGGGGCACCCCATGGCGTTGCTGGACGCTGCCATTTGCAGATTGATGTGGGCGATCTACAGAGAAGGCGGCTGGCTTAGCAGTGTGGAAGACGGTGCGTCCGGGATGCTGCCGGCCTACTACAGGTGGCATCAAGAAACCATAGCCGCCTTCGAACGGGCCGGTTATGTTCGGCGCGAGGACGGCACGGTGCGCATATTGGATACACGCCCTCTGGATTTGGATGGAGAGTGGCGGCAATGGTACCGGATGAGAAGCGAATGGAAGAGCAACGGCAATATGAATACACAAGCCGAGTTGGCAGAAAAAACGCTGCACGCCCTCCAGCGCATTTTGGTCGGGGAATTACCGGCAACGGATGTTATTTTCCCGAACGGTTCCTTTGGATTGGTGGAGTCTGTTTACAAAAACAATCTGATGGCTGATTTTTTCAATGAAGCGCTTGCGGATACAGCGGCGGCTTATGTACAGGAACGCTTGGCGCTGGACAAATCGGCCAAGATTCGGATCCTGGAGATCGGAGCGGGTACAGGAGGGACGAGTGCGGTTGTACTCAAGCGGCTGGAACCGTATCAATCCAACATGGCCGACTATCTTTACACGGATTTATCAAAGGCGTTTCTGATTCACGGAAAGCAGGCGTATGGGACGCAGGCTCCTTACTTGTCCTGCAAAATGGTTGATATTGAACGTCCACTTGCCGAGCAAGGGATTGAAGAAGGAAGCTTCGATCTTGTCATAGCAACGAATGTGCTCCATGCCACTGCACGGATAAGCCGTACGTTGCGTCATGCAAAGGCAGCCCTGCGCCCGGGCGGGTTATTGCTGATCAACGAGATCCATGCAAACCGCCTGTTCATGCACGTGACTTTCGGGTTATTGGAAGGCTGGTGGCTGCATGAGGATGCCGAAGTACGCATTCCCGGCAGTCCGGTTCTAACTACGGAAATGTGGCAGCGGCTTTTGGCGGAGCAAGGTTTCCGGAGCATCTTTTATCCGGCACGGAAAGGTCATTTTCTCGGTGCCGCTGTTATTGCTGCGGAGAGCGACGGCGTGTACCGGCAGTACCTAAACCGTTGCGCGAGCGTCCCGTCGGATTTCCAGGGGCAGGAGCCGCTCCCGATCAGCCCGTCCACAAGCGGCACAAGCGGTGCCGGTGACGTTTCGGACCGGGCGCTTGGTTCGTTTATCCAAACCGTTATTCGAACAGCGGTGGCGGATGCATTGCAAATCGATGCAGGCCGAATCCAGGACGATCGGAGCTTCTCGGATTACGGCGTCGATTCCATCATTGCGGTCAACCTCATTAATATCATTAATGAGCGCTGCGAGACGCAGCTCCAGACGACGATCATATTTGACTATAACAGCGTCGAGCGGCTATCCGATTGGCTGCTTCGCGAGCATCGGCAGGAACTGCTGAGCAAGTACCGGCAGTCGGATAAAAACGCAGCCCAATCCCCGCCGCAGGTCATGGCTGAAGAACGGGCCTCGGCGCCGGGGGCATCGGAGGACGGGTATCGAGCCGCAGAAGATACAGCTACCTTCGAGCTGGCGGAAAAGAGTCAGACGCCGCGGGTACGCCATCATATAGTCGTTGAACGCCCCGGCAGTATCGACGAGCTTCAATTGAAACAATCGGTAGTGCCGCCGCTGACGGAGCATGATGTGCTGGTTGAGGTACGCGCCTTTTCATTGAACTTTGGCGATTTGCTTTGCGCCAAAGGTCTGTATCCAGTGATGCCACCTTTTCCTTTTACGCCCGGCTTTGAGGCAAGTGGTGTTGTCATCGATACCGGTAAAGCAGTGACCTCCGTCCGGCGTGGTGATCAAGTGGTTGTGACCGGAGGGGAAAATATAGGCGCGCAATCGACCTACATCGTATGCTCGGAGCAGTCGCTTCTTCCAAAGCCTGACTTTCTGTCTTTCGAAGAAGCTTGTTCGCTGCCAGCAGTCGGCCTTACGATGATGGACGCCTTTCGCAAAGCGGCAGTCAAACCGGGCGACAAGGTGCTTGTTCAAACGGCGGCGGGAGGAATCGGCTTGATGGCCGTACAGCTAGCCCGCCATTACGGCGCGGAAATATACGCTACCGCAGGCTCCAAGGAAAAATTGGACTATCTTGCAGGTATCGGTGTTTCGAAGCTTATCAATTACAGGGAAGACGATTTCGAGCAGGAGATCAAGAGGCTTACGGATGGACAAGGGTTACAGATCGTTGTGAACACACTGTCCGGGGACGCGATGTCGAAAGGATTCCGGTGTTTGGCGCCGGGAGGCCGGTATATTGAGCTCGCCTTAACCGCGCTGAAGTCCGCACGGAGCATCGACTTGTCTCTGTTGAACGAGAACAGGGCGTTCTATTCCGTTGACTTAAGAGCGTTGTCAGCCGAACAACCGGCTACGATCCAGGCTTATTGGGACGAGTTGACAGCTCTGATTGCACAAGGGGTCATTCGGCCAACAATCGGCCGCGTTTACGCGCTCTCTGATTTTAAGGAAGCCTATCGTCAGTTGGAGAACCGGAAAAATATCGGCAAGATTGTAGTTCGTATACCCGGTGGCGATTACATGTCCGAACCAGAAGCCAGTTCTTCTGCTATGGAGAATGCAAGCATATCGCAGGTTCCGACGTCTTTAGAACCTGTGGCCATTGTCGGGATAAGCGGCCGTTTTGCTCGTTCGGATTCAGTGGAGGAGCTATGGTCACATCTTGAGGCAGGAACCGATCTGGTAGAAGAAGTGACGCGCTGGGAACTTCGTGGGAGCGGTCGGGATCCGAAAGGGGTCAAAAGCTGCCGACATGGAAGCTTTTTAAGCTCAATTGATTGCTTCGATCCGCTTTTCTTTAACATCACCGGCGTGGAAGCCGATTACATGGATCCTCAGCAGCGTATCTTTCTCGAGGAATCGTGGAAAGCGCTGGAGGATGCTGGATATGCGGGACCGGGAGAGCATACGCGGCGATGCGGCGTCTATGTCGGAAGCTGCGGCAGCGATTACGCGAGATTGTTTGGAGACGAAGCGCCGGCTCAGGCATTCTGGGGCAATGCAGGATCAGTCATACCTGCACGGATTGCTTATTACCTGAACCTACAGGGGCCTGCGGTAACGGTGGATACAGCCTGCTCCAGTTCGCTGGTTGCGATTCATCTTGCGTGTCAAAGCCTGTGGACAAGGGAAACGGACATGGCGCTTGCGGGCGGCGTATTCATCCAATCAACGCCTGAATTTTATACCGTCTCCAATCGTGCTGGTATGCTTTCTCCCAGCGGCCGATGCCATGCTTTTGACGAAAGAGCCGATGGCTTCGTGCCTGGAGAAGGCGCCGGTGTGGTTGTTCTCAAACGTTTGAAGGATGCGCTTGCCGACGGCGATCATATTTATGGCGTGATCCGCGGCAGCGGCATCAATCAAGACGGCACGACAAACGGCATTACGGCACCAAGTGCGAATTCACAGAAACGTCTGCTGCGGCATGTGTATGATAGCTTCGGCATCAATCCGCGCCATATTCAGCTGGTGGAGGCGCATGGAACGGGAACGAAGCTGGGAGATCCGATCGAGTTTCAGGCACTGACCCGGGCGTTCCGCCATTACACGGACGATAACCGCTATTGCGCGGTCGGTTCGATTAAATCGAATCTCGGCCATCCGGCTGCTGCCGCAGGCATTGCGGGCTTTTTGAAAGTTATTCTGTCATTGCGTCACAAAAAGCTGCCGCCTTCACTCCATTTTGAAAAGGGCAACACAAGCATTGCTTTCGAAAATAGTCCCTTTTACGTCAATACGGAGCTTAGGGATTGGACACTTGGCGAGGGAACGAAACGAATGGCGGCCATTAGCTCATTCGGATTCAGTGGAACGAATGCGCATCTTGTTCTTGAGGAAGCTCCTCAGCCGGTTCGCAGACGGGAGGCGAGATCCGCATACTTGTTCGTGCTGTCGGGACGGACTGCCGTACAGTTGCGCCAACAGGTTGAAAGGCTAGCTGCGCACTGCCGACACTCCCCGCAGTTGGACTGCGCCTCGGTCAGCTTTACGCTGCTGGCAGGACGTAAGCACTTGAAGCACCGGTTTGCATGCGTCGCCGGCTCCCGGCATGAGCTACTCGAACGGCTTGGCGAATGGTTGGATAACGGCCATGCGCAGGACGTTGTTCAAGCAGAGCTGCAGCCTGCCGGGATGCGGGATGATGAACGGCGAATCGAGGAAGTAAATCAAAGCATCCAGGCATACCGAGACAATGTCGACGGCCTGGCACGAGAGCATCTGCTGGCTTGTGCCGAGCTGTTTGTTCACGGTTATCCGCTGGACTTACGCAAGCTGTTCCTGGAAGGGGAGCAGCAGCGGATTCCATTGCCGACATACCCCTTTGCCAAAGAAAGCCATTGGGTAAAGAAAGCGGAGCAACGGGAAGAGGCGAAGGCGGATGAAAACGGCCTCAGTGATCTTCTAGATCAGTTTCTCGACGAAACCATAACGTTGGAGACCGCCGTCCAGAAAGCGGAACGAATCCTATCATCTTTGTCCTAGCAGGCTTCTAACCGGGAGGTCAATATGAGAGATTTTTTGCAAGATGTGTTGAGAGGAGTCCAAGAGGGCCGTCTGTCCAAGCCGGAGGCCCTTCGAATGTTGAACAAGTATAAGCAGAGCGCCCCATCCGCAGCAAATGATGAATACGGTGTACTGCTTTTTCGGCCGTTCGAAGAGGAAACTGCAAAGTCTCCATCGGCCCCTCCTGGGCTCAATCAGGACCGATTGATCATATTTGGCGAGTCGATCGAGGTCCGCGCTGATAAATTAAAATGCATGACAGGCAATGCCGAATGGCTTGTTCTTGAATTCTCAGAACAGCCGATCGAGCAGCGGTATGAGGCATACACACTCCAAATCGTCGACCACCTCCAGCGCCTTCTGCATAATCAAACCGGCCAGGAAACGCTTGTGCAGCTCTTCATCGCAAATAAAGAGGAGTCGCCATGGCTTGTCGGATTATACAGCTTACTGTTAACCGCACGTGCAGAAAATCCGAAGCTCACGGTAGAATGTCTCGAATGGTCGGAAAATGGTAAGGGAGATATTGCCGGTGCGCTCGAAGCAGGTGCTTGGGGGGGCGGCAGCACAAGTGCTGTCCGATCCCGGCACGGTCGCAGCTATCGTGCCGCGTGGAAGAAGGAGACAGTCCTGCAGGAGCAGGTGCGAATGCCGTGGAAAGACCGCGGCATCTATTTAATAACAGGCGGAGCGGGCGCACTCGGCCTGTTATTTGCTGAGGAAATCGCAAGGCAAGTGAGCCGGCCTGTTCTTATACTAATCGGAAGATCGGAAACGCTGAATGACGAAGCATCCGGCCGAATCGAACGGATGGCGGCTCTTGGCGCCAAGGTCGAATATAGGCAGGTTGATCTAAGCGAAGAACATCAAGTTGCTGCATTGATCGATGCAATTCGGCATCAATATGGCGACTTGAATGGGATTCTACATGCGGCAGGCATCATCCGCGATGAATATTTGTACCGCAAAACGCGTGATCAGGTTATCGAGGTGCTCGGTCCGAAGGTGAAGGGACTCGTCCATTTGGACCGGTCTAGCAAGGATATCAAGCTGGACGTGTTTGCCGTCTTCTCATCCGTAGCGGGTGTATATGGCAATGCCGGCCAAGCAGACTATGCGGCGGCGAATGGTTTTATGGATGCTTATACCGTATGGAGACAACAGTCGGACCGCAACAGGTCAGGAATGATCGCAATTAACTGGCCGCTCTGGAGATCGAACGGGATGCAGCTCGAACCCGGAGCCGAGGAAGCATTGGAACGTGAGACCGGGATGGCGGCGATGGCGGGAACGATCGGCATCCGTGCATTCTACGCTGCGCTTGCAAGCGGTGGGAGCCGGGCCATGGTACTCTACGGTGATGGTGCTAAGCTAACCCGTTTTGTAGAAAATGACCGAAGCCGCTCTTCGGCCGATCTTGTCGAAGGCGTCAGGCTGGATCCAAACTTGGACAAGCGGACGCTGAAACGGTTGATTCAATTGTTCACGGGCTATACGAGGCTCAATCCGGACAGCATTGATCCGGATGAACCGTTGGAGACGTATGGCATCGATTCGATTATGATTACCGAGTTGAACCGCAATCTCGCGAATGACTTCGGTGAGCTTTCCAAAACGTTGTTTTACGAATTCAGAACACTAAGAGGCGTAGCCGATTATTTGAGCGCAACGTATCCGCATCAATGTCTCAATTGGATTGGACTGGCCGAGAAAGATACACAGGAGAAAATTAACGCGGCGACAGCTTCGTCCTCCGGTGTGACGCCCCGTTTGTTCCCGAGCGGTGAAAGTAGTGATCAAACGGTCAGCAGATCGGCCGGCTTTGCAGGCAGGAGCGGTCAGCCGGCAGAGAAGGAACCGATCGCGATTATCGGGATGAGCGGCAGATATCCGCAGGCCGAAGATTTGGACGCGTTCTGGCGGAATCTTGCCGCAGGCATGGACTGCATAACCGAAATTCCCGGGGGGCGTTGGCCGGTCGAAGGCTTCTATGAGCCCAATCCGGAGATTGCGGTCGCCGAGGGGAAAAGCTATAGCAAGTGGGGCGGATTTCTAGAGCATGCGACAAGCTTTGATCCGCTCTTCTTTAAAATATCGCCGCTGGAGGCGTCCTGCATGGACCCTCAGGAACGGCTCTTTCTCGAAAGCTGCTGGCATGCGCTTGAGGATGCGGGCTGCACGAGAGAGCATCTGGCTTCGCAGTACGGCGGCAGAGTCGGCGTTTTCGCCGGAATAACGAAAACAGGGTTTAATCTATACGGGCCTGAGTTCAAAAAACAGGGAGAGCGCATGCTTCCCTTTACGTCTTTTAGCTCCGTTGCCAATCGAGTTTCGTATTTGTTTAACTTCAATGGTCCGAGCATGCCGATCGATACGATGTGTTCCTCTTCGTTAACCGCTATTCATGAAGCTTGCGAGCATATTTTGCGCGGGGAATGCGAATTGGCTATCGCCGGAGGCGTCAACTTATATCTTCATCCGTCTAATTATATCGAGCTTAGCGCTCATGGGATGCTGTCCACTGACGGCAAATGCAGAAGCTTCGGCAGCGACGGTAGCGGCTTCGTTCCAGGAGAAGGGGTAGGTGTTTTGCTGCTGAAACGGTTGTCGCAAGCCATTGCCGACGGTGACCGGATTCATGCCGTGATCAGAGCCACCAGCGTGAATCATGGCGGCAAGACAAATGGCTACACCGTTCCCAATCCGAATGCCCAGGGACAGCTGATCCGGCAAGCGCTCGACAAAGCCGGCATTCACAGCAGAACCGTAAGCTATATCGAAGCGCACGGTACGGGAACCAAACTGGGCGATCCGATCGAAATTACCGGGCTGACGCAAGCGTTCCGCCAAGATACGCAGGATAATCAATATTGCGCGATCGGTTCGGTCAAATCGAATATCGGTCATCTAGAGGCGGCGGCTGGTGTGGCCGGCGTAACGAAAATCGTGCTGCAAATGAAGCATCGGAAGCTCGTACCGAGCTTACATGCGCGTACGCTAAACCCGAATATTCCGATGAAAAACACACCTTTTATGGTCCAGCAGGAGCTGGCGGATTGGGATAAACCCGTCGTTCGCCTGAACGGCAAAGAGGAAGAGTATCCGAGAATTGCGGGCATTTCTTCCTTTGGTGCAGGCGGCGCCAATGCCCATATTGTGCTCGAGGAGTATATTCCGCCTGTGAGTGAAGCCCGAAAAGAAACATCCGCTAGTGAAGAGGTGCTTATTCTGCTGTCGGCCGCCAACAAGGAGCGGCTGCATATTCAGGCGGAGAGACTGCTTTCGGCTTTGGACAGCGGATCATTGGCGGATGCAGAATTGACGGAAATCGCTTATACGCTTCAGATCGGTCGCGAGGCGTTGGATGAAAGGCTTGCTTTTACGGCGGCTTCGATGGAAGAGTTATCCCTTCGCTTACGAAGTTTTTTGAATAAGACGTCGGATGACGGATCGATATACCGCGGCCATGCGAAATCGGATAAGGATCAGTTGGCCTCGATCGGAGCGAATGACGATCTTGCAAGCCTTGTAAACCGGTGGATCGAGCTCCGGAATGTTGACAGGCTTGGGGCATTATGGGTGAAGGGTCTGAAGGTAGACTGGAGCCGGATGTATGAGAACAAGTCAGCTAGGCGAGTGAGTTTGCCGGGTTATCCTTTTGAACGCAAAACGTACTGGCTGCCGGGCAGCGGCAAGCGGAAGGAAGCTGAAGCTAGTCCAGACTTGGCAACTGAGAAGCAGCGCTTTATCCGCGAACCAAAGAATCATCCGGAAGCGTTTGAACATGTTTTGCTTACACCTGTTTGGGAGGCTGTGCCTATCGGGTCCGGGCCTGCGTACCCCGGAGCGAACAGCCGAAGCGTTGTGATCATCGGAGGAACGGCTGAAAGCCGGGATGCTCTCTTGGTTCATTATCCGAACGCCATTACAGTCAACGTAGGCGAAGAGGATGATATCGAGCAGATCGCTATGGTGCTGGCACGATTCGGAATCATCGATCATCTATTTTGGCTTGCGCCGCCTTCCGAATTTTTGCTTCATGACGATTCACTCCTTGCCAAGCAAAAGGCTGGAGTCCTTTTGCTATTCCGCTTGATCAAGGCGCTACTACACGCCGGATATGGCGGGAAAAAGTTGAGTGTCGATGTCCTCACCTTCCAAACCCAGCGGGCATACACGGGAGACAGGATAAATCCCGTTCATGCGAGTGTGCATGGACTGATAGGTGCGCTTGCAAAAGAATATCCCAATTGGCAGATTCGTTTACTGGATTTGGAGCCCGGCTGGGAGACTTCAATTGAAACGCTGTTGACGCTTCCTCCCGATACGGAAGGAAACACGTGGTGCTTAAGGGGACAGGAATGGCTGTGTCAAAGGCTGGCTCCTGTGAAGCTCGCCCCCGGCATGCAGCATAACGGTTACCGGAAAGGCGGCGTCTATGTCGTTATTGGCGGGGCCGGAGGTATAGGTGAAGTCTGGACGGCGTACATGATCCGCCGCTATCAGGCCCAGATAGTCTGGCTTGGACGCCGTAGGCAGGATGAGTCGATCAGCGCGTCAATCGAACGGGTGTCCGTGTCCACTACGGGACCAAAGCCATTCTATATAGAGGCGGACGCAGCGGATACCCAAGCGTTGGATCATGCTTATCAGGTCATCAAAGCACGTTTCGGCGCCATTCATGGTGTCGTTCATGCTGCAATCGTCCTGCGCGACCAAAGCCTCGCCAATATGCAGGAGGACGACTTCCGGGCAGGGCTTGGAGCCAAGATTGACGTTAGTGTACGGCTCGCGCAAATATTCCGCAAAGAGCCGCTTGATTTTGTTTTGTTTTTCTCAGGCATGATGTCCTTCGCCAGAAGGGCGGGTCAAAGCAATTATGCAGCAGGCTGCACGTTTAAGGATGCCTTCGCGATCCGTTTGGCCCGTGACTGGCCGTGTGCGGTGAAGATAATGAATTGGGGCTATTGGGGAAGTGCGGGCATTGTCGCTTCGGGCGAATACCGGGCAAGGATGGAGCTTGACGGCATCGGTTCGATAACGCCTTCCGATGCCATGGAGGCGTTGGAGACGCTGCTTGCAAGTCCGGTTGAGCAGATGGCATTTATTAAAGCCTCGAAGAGTGTCCTGGAAGCAGGCTTTGCTTCGGAGAGGCTAATAGACGTCATATTCGACACGCCGGGCTTCAACGGCGATTACAGGTCAATGGTGGAACTGCCAGCACTTCCTGATCTCATTACCGGTATGAACATAGAACGAGGCCAACAGGTTCGGCCGACCGGTCAAGCCGAACCGATTTTGCATGATTTGATCGGGGAAGCGTCCCGTTTGCTGAATGTCCATCCCGAGGAAATCGACCCGAACGCTGAGTTTGCGGAATACGGATTGGATACGGTCCAGCTGGCCGAGCTTTTAAGCAAGCTTAACAGACGCTTCAAGGTGGAAGCGGAAATGCAGGCTTTCACAGATTGGACGACGTTGAACCAGATAGCACAAGCTGTGTCCCGTTTTGTCGGACGATCGGAAATCACGCCATAAGAAAGGGGCCTGTTCGTCTTGGATCAATTAAACACGTTAACCTATAAATTGCTGTGGGGGCAGCTGTGGGAACTCGGACAGTTTACACAGCATCCGTTTGACCTGGACGCTCTGAAGGCCAAGGTGCATTCGCGCTACGGAAGCTGGCTTAAAGAGAGCCTGACACAGCTGAGCGAACAGGGGTATATCAGGCTGCCACAAGGACAGGGCCTTGCGAAAGCAGCTCCTCCTGTTCATCTGAACGAGGTGTGGGAAGAGTGGGCGGCTGCCAAGAAGGAATGGCTGCGCAATCCTAATTTACATGCCCAAGTCAACCTGTTGGAAACAGCGCTTCGGGCGCTTCCGGCGATATTGACCGGTCGGATCGCCGCCACTGACGTTCTGTTTCCAAACGGTTCGATGGAGCTTGTCGAAGGCATCTATAAACATAATCCGGTATCGGATTATTTTAACGAGGTGTTGGCCAATACAGCGGCCGCATATGTAAAAAGTCTGGGTCAAGGGCAACGGATTCGCATTCTTGAGCTGGGAGCGGGAACGGGCGGTACGAGCGAGATGGTCTTCCGCAAGCTGGAGCCTTATCGGGAACAGATCGCGGAGTACGTTTACAGCGACTTATCGAAAGCATTTCTTATCCATGCACAGGAACAATACGGACCGGCAGTTCCCTATTTAAGCTGCCGGATCGTGAACGTTGAAGAGCCCTTGGCGGAACAGGGGATTTCGCCCGGTACATTCGATATGGTCATCGCGTCAAACGTGCTGCATGCGACAAAAAATATTCGGCTTACGCTACGCACCGTTAAATCTGCACTGAAAAAAAATGGTTTATTGCTGCTAAATGAGATGAGCCACAACACACTCTTCGCTCACCTGACATTCGGTCTTCTGGATGGCTGGTGGCTCTATGAGGATGACTGGCTGCGCATTCCGGGTTCGCCCGCCTTAACTTCGGAGACCTGGACGAAAGTTTTGGAGCAGGAGGGGTTCCAGTCGGTTTATTTCCCGGCGCAGGAAGCCCGGAGCTTGGGACAGCAGATTATCGCTTGCCAGAGCGATGGTGTTGTCCGACAATCCGACACAACGTCAGCAAAACGAACCAGTTCGAATATGGATACCGCTGCGGCGATGATTATCTCCACAACGGCAGATGATATCGGAAAAGTGGAACCGAAAGCGGATTGGACTCCTCAAGACAATGACAGATATGTGCAAGCTGTCAAGCTCATGCTTAGAAAGCACATCTCGACAGCGCTTAAGGTTGACCGTGATCAGATCGCTCCGAATCATGCTTTTGCCGATTACGGGCTGGATTCCATTACGGGCGTTCACTTAATCCAATTAGTTAATGAGGAGCTTGGACTGGAACTGCCGACGACCGATCTGTTTACATACAGCTCGATTAATCAGTTTACAGGTTATTTGCTGGCTGAGCATGGCGAAGCCGTTTCCAGGGTCTTCGGAGCTGCAGACCGCATAGCGCCGCAGGCGAATGCTAGGCCGAACTCTGCAGGCGAAAGCTTACGGGAGGCAGACTGTGGAACGAACGAAGTCAAATCGCCCCTTGCGTTCCAGAAAGCGGATGGACGAGCACGAGGCCCGGCTCATAAGGAGCCGATTGCCATCATCGGCATGAGCGGAAGGTTTGCCAAATCCCGTAACATTGAAGAATTATGGGAGCATTTGGCCAGTGGAACGGATTTGGTCGGGGAAATCACGCGATGGAAACAGTCGGACTCCACTATCGTTCGCTATGGTAGCTTACTTGACGATTATGACCAGTTCGACCCGTACTTTTTTCATATTTCGGGAACGGAAGCGGTTTACATGGACCCTCAGCAGCGGTTGTTTCTGGAGGAGTCCTGGAAAGCGCTGGAGGACGCCGGCTATGCCGGATCGGCAATAGAAGGCCGTCGGTGCGGCGTTTATGTCGGGTACAATATCGGCGATTATATGCATCTGATCGGCGACAATCCCCCGGCGCAGGCGATGTGGGGAAATGCCGGTTCAATCGTAGCTGCTCGAATTTCGTATTATTTGAACCTGAAAGGCCCGGCGATAGCAGTCGATACCGCCTGCTCCAGCTCACTCGTATCTGTTCATCTTGCATGTCAGGGACTGTGGGCGCGGGAGACCGATATGAGCTTGGCCGGTGGTGTGTTCATTCAGTCTACCCCGGCTTTCCACGACAGTGCACAACGGGCAGGCATGCTGTCTGCTTCCGGGCGCTGTTATACGTTTGATGAACGGGCGGACGGTTTTGTGCCGGGCGAGGGCGTCGGTGCGGTTGTTCTCAAACGGTTAAGCGATGCGATTACCGCTGGCGACCATATCTACGGTGTCATTGCCGGATCGGGCATGAACCAGGACGGCACGACCAACGGGATTACGGCACCGAGCGGTACTGCACAGGAAGAGCTCGAACGCGAAGTGTATGAACAATTCGGCATCGATCCCGGGCGCATTCAACTGGTAGAAGCACACGGAACCGGTACTAAGCTTGGCGACCCCATTGAGCATGAGGCGTTGACACGCGCATTTAGACATTACACAGCCAAAACAGAATACTGTGCGATCGGCTCTATCAAGACAACGATCGGCCATACGATCGCTGCAGCGGGCATCGCGGGGTTGATCAAGCTGATGTTGTCATTGAAATATAAAAAGCTTCCGCCATCCCTTCATTATCAGAAGGGTAATGCGAATATCCGAATGGAAGGAAGCCCCTTCTACGTCAACACTCGCCTCAAGGAATGGCCTGCTGAGCCGGGTGAAAGCCGGTTCGCGGCGATCAGTTCATTTGGCTTCAGCGGGACGAATGTGCACATGGTCCTTCAGGAAGCGCCGACGATCGATCGTCAGCCAAGGCCAACGCGCAGTCATCTGCTGGTGCTGTCGGCACAGTCCGACGCGCAGTTACGTCAGCAGGCGGAGCAGCTTATCGCCTACTGCGGCAAGCATCCCGAAGCGGATATCGGGGATATGAGCTATACGTTACTGATCGGACGTAAGCATTTGCCGCATCGGCTGGTCTGTATCATTGAGGATGTGACTGCCCTTGTCGCTGTGCTGAACCGCTGGCTTCTTGAGGGGAGCGCGCCGGGCCTCTTCGCGTCGGTCGTGCATGAATGGGAACGGCAGGAGGATGCGATCAAGAAGAACGAGGGTCTGGCGTGCATCATGGAATGGCGTAATTCGGAGTTTGATAAGCCGGAGATGTTAGAAAGGATTGCCCGCTTGTATCAGCAAGGCTATGAGCTGGCATATGACAAGCTGTTTACAGCCAGTCAATACAGACGGATTTCATTGCCGGTGTATCCCTTTGCACGGGAGAGATTTTGGGTGCCGCTTAGCGGAGTAAGTGAGTCGGTGAAGGAGGATGGACGGCAGCAATCGGAAGTTCTTCATCCGCTGGTGCACCGCAATACGTCGACGCTTACGGAGCAGCGGTACAGCTCCGTATTCACGGGCGATGAGCCCTTCTTCGCGGACCATGTGCTAAACGGCCAGCAGATTTTTCCCGGCTCCGCTTACTTGGAAATGGCTCATGCAGCCGTACGGCTTGCTACTGAATCGGCTGCTGACGACGGACGAATCTTGCAGTTGAAGCATGTTGGATGGGTACAACCCCTCATTGCGCGGGATGAACCGGTTGTTCTTCACATCGCGCTCGCTTCCGGAGAGAATGAGGAAATTACGTTCGAGGTATACAGCTTGTCGGGGGATAAAGACAGAGAAGAAGCGGTTGTTCATTTTCAAGGTTCGGGAAGGTGGACGGCCGCTGCGACGGAGGAGCGGCTGAATGTGCGGGAGGCGCAAGCGGCATGCCGCCATACGGTTTCGTCGGAAGCATGCTACGAGGCGTTTGCACAAATCGGCTTTCAATACGGCATCACCCACAAGGGCATCGAGCAGCTTCATATTGGAGAACAGGCTGCGCTGGCGAAGCTGTCGATGCTTGCTGATCGAGGAAGCGTGGAGCCTTTTACGATGCATCCCGGTCTGCTGGATGCCGCACTCCAATCGATGGCCGGTCTTGTAGTCGGAGAAAATAACGTAAGCCCATTGGATGGCAGTCTTCGTTTAAGTCCGCTTTTGCCTTTCGCTATTGAAACGGTCGATATCGTACATGCCATGGATGCCGAGATGTGGGCGTATTTGCGATTCAGCCACGACTCGGGTAGGCATGGCGGCATTAAGAAAATTGATATCGATTTGGTTGACGCTCAGGGCCGTTTATGCGTACGGATCAAAGGGTATGCTGCCCGCCCGGTACAAGCAAGCGCACACTCCGACGAGGGGGTGTTATTGTTCGAGCCGATATGGGAAACGGCGGAGAAATCTATAGATTCAAATGAAGCTGTGCACCGATATGAGCGCCGAATTGTCGTCGCTGCTGAAGACTGTACCTTCGCTCTGAAGGAAATCGAAGGACAGGAGGGTGACGTCCGATGCATCGCCCTGCAGACCGAACATCAGGATAAGATCGACCTGCGTTACCATGCTTATGCAGAACAGCTGCTGGGTATCGTACAGGAAGTGTTGCAGGATAAGCGCTCCACTATTATACAGCTGCTTATTGGCCATGCCGATCAACAGCAATTGGCTGCGGGGTTGTCAGGAATGCTCAAAACAGCGGCCATGGAAGAGCCGAGAATAGCCGGCCAGCTAATCGAGCTTGAAGCTCAGTCGAGTGAGCACGACCTGGCCCAATTACTGGCGGCGTACGCAAAGCAACCAGAATTGCAGCACATCCGATTGAATAGGGAGCAGCATAGCATTCTGCGCTGGCGCGAGATGTGTACGGTTCCCGAGCCGTCTGCAGTTGTTCCTTGGAAGGATGGCGGCGTTTACCTCATAACCGGGGGAACAGGCGGGCTTGGTGTGCTGTTTGCGGAAGAAATTGCGCGAAGGACCCGCGGCGCTGTCTTGATCCTTGCGGGACGATCAGCGCTGGACCAAAACAAGCGTGAACGGATAGAGCAATTAACCAATCGAGGGCTGACGGTGGAATACAGGCAAACGGATGTCGGTAGCCTGGAGGCGATAGAAACGCTGGTCCAAGAGATTTGCCGCAAATACGGTACATTGAACGGGATCGTGCACGGCGCCGGTGTTATTCAAGATGCGTATTTGAAAAAGAAGTCCGCGGATGAACTTCAGCAAGTCCTTCGGCCAAAAGTATCCGGAACGGTCCATCTGGATGAAGCGACTCGCCATATTCCGTTAGATTTCTTCCTGCTTTTCTCGGCTTTAGCAGGTGTAATAGGTAATCCCGCTCAGGCTGATTATGCGGCCGCCAACGCTTTTCTGAATCGTTTTGCTGCCTACCGTAACGAGTTAGCGGGAGCCGGACAACGGCATGGCCGTACAGTGTCGATTTGTTGGCCGCTGTGGCAAGAAGGCGGCATGCAGGTTCATGCCGAGACGGCGAAGCTGTTGAAGCAGAAGAGCGGCATGCGGGCAATGGCAAGCAGCACGGGCATTCAAGCGTTTTACATGGCTTTGGCTGCCGGAAAATCGCAAATCACCGTTATCGACGGTGAGAAAGAAACGTTACGCGCCTTTATGCGGATGGCACAGAATGAAGGGAAGGCGCAGGCTTTCGAAAGCGGCAAGAAAGAGCCGTCTGCTTGGGATCAAAGCGATGCGCTTCAGGAGAAAGCGGTCGCGTACTTGACGAATTTGATATCCTCTGTAGCCGGCACGCCCGCCAGCCGGATGGACCCGGACACTCCGATGGAAACGTACGGCCTCGATTCCGTCATGGTGATGCAAATCACCAGCCGGCTGGAAGCGGCCTTCGGCTCCCTGTCGAAAACATTGTTTTTCGAATACCCGAACATCGGTCGGCTGGCGGCTTTTTTCATCGAACATCATCGGTTCCGTTTGGCCGAGTTAGTTGGCGCTAAAATGTCGGCGGAAGATTCCATGAGTCCTATCACCGTATTACCGAAGCCAAAGGAAGCAGGCCGCAAAGCTGCACGCCCGATGTCCAAGCCCAAGCGGCTGACAGAAGCACGGGACGGAAGTCGTGTACACGATATTGCGATCATCGGCATAGCCGGCCGTTATCCGGGGGCTAAAAATATTGAACAATTTTGGGAGAAGCTTCGTGACGGTCAGGACTGCATCAGCGAAATTCCGCCCGACCGCTGGGATCACAGTGTCTACTATGACCCGGATAAGAATAAGCCGGGCAAAGTGTATACGAAGTGGGGCGGATTTGTGGAGGGCGTCGACCGCTTCGATCCGTTGTTCTTTCATATATCGCCGCGTGAAGCCGAGATCATGGACCCGCAGGAAAGATTGTTTCTGCAATGCGTCTATGAAGCGATCGAAGACGCGGGATATACACGGGAAACGCTCGTTGCCGAGGGGCAAGGGAAGACGAAGCGGGTTGGCGTATTCGTTGGCGTCATGAACGAGGAATATCAGCTATATGGCGCGGAGTTGACTGCCCGAGGGAAGCCAATCGCACTATCAGGTAATCCCTCGTCTGTCGCAAACCGGGTCTCTTACTTCTGCGATTTCAAGGGACCAAGCATGGCGGTGGACACGATGTGTTCCTCGTCGCTGACAGCCATTCATCTGGCTTGCCAAAGCTTGCGGCAAGGGGAAAGCCGTGTTGCCGTGGCCGGAGGAGTCAACGTATCCGTCCACCCGAATAAATACATTTTCCTTTCCCAAGGCAAATTCGCTTCCAGCAAAGGCCGCTGCGAAAGCTTCGGGAAAGATGGTGACGGTTACGTACCCGGCGAAGGGGTAGGTGCAGCTTTGCTGAAACCGCTCGAAGATGCAATTGCGGACGGCGATCACATTTATGGCATTATCAAGGGAACGGCCATCAACCACGGCGGCAAAACAAACGGCTATTCGGTACCCAGTCCGGTTGCGCAGGCCGACGTCATTGGCGAGGCAATCAAGGATGCTGGTATTGATCCGCGAACCATTAGCTATATCGAAGCGCACGGCACGGGCACCTCGCTTGGCGATCCGATTGAAATCGCGGGCTTGAGCCAATCCTTCCGCGCCTATACGGCCGATGTTCGCTTTTGTGCGATCGGCTCGGCCAAATCGAACATCGGCCATTGCGAAAGTGCAGCAGGCATTGCCGGTTTGACGAAGGTATTGCTTCAGATGAAATATGGTCAACTGGCGCCGTCTCTGCATGCGGAGGAGCTCAATCCGAACATCGATTTCGAGCAATCACCTTTTGTGGTACAGCGTACGCTGGAGGACTGGAACCGACCTGTTCTGACCATAGACGGGACCACAAGGAAACTTCCGAGAATCGCCGGACTTTCTTCCTTTGGCGCGGGAGGTTCCAACGGGCATCTGGTCATCGAAGAATATATTTCAGAAGAACATGTGACAGGTGAAAAGCAGACTTACCATAGGCACGATCCGGCTATCATTGTACTTTCAGCGCGCGACGAAGATCGTCTACACCATGTTGCGCAGCGTCTCTTGTCCTTCATACGCGATCAAGGCTGTGATCACATAAACCTGGAGAATCTGGCCTACACGCTCCAAGTGGGCCGGGAAGCGATGGAGGAACGGCTGGCGATGCTCGTCGGTTCGATCGAAGAGCTGGAGAATAAGCTGCTTGCTTATTTAGCGGATCGCGAAGAAAGTAACAACGTTTTCCGCGGTCACATCCAGACCAATGAACTGATGCAAATGTGGCGGACAGATGAGGATTTATCGGAGACGTTCAAGGCATGGATGAGAAAAGGGAAATTCGGGAAGATCCTCGGTCTGTGGGTGAAAGGGCTGAACATCGATTGGCGTCTGCTTTACGAAGATACGGTTCCCCACCGGATGAGCCTGCCAACGTATCCGTTTGCAGAGGAGAGGTACTGGATACCGGAGACCGACAGCATATTTGCTCGGGAAGGACATGGCGGTAAGCCTCTTCATCCGCTACTGCACCGGAATACATCGGATGTGTCGGAGCTGCGTTTCAGTTCGCTGTTTACCGGTAAGGAGCATTTCCTGAGCGATCATGTTGTTGATGGGAATAAGGTCATGCCGGGCGCCGCTTACCTTGAAATGATTCGCGCAGCCGCTGAGGCTGCAGCCGGCAAGCTGTTAAGTTCGAAAGGCACTCGTCTTCATCAGATCGTATGGAGAAAGCCGCTTGTCATGAACAACGCATCCTCCGAGGTGCATATTCGGCTCCGTAAGGAAGACGAAGAATTGGCATGCGAGGTCTTTTCCGATCAGGGCGAAGACGAGATTGAGACCTTGTATTGTACGGCAACGGTATCGCTTCAGGAGCCCGAAGAGAGCCCGATTATGGATATCGATGTGATAAGAGCACAATGCAGCGGGCCGAAGCTGTCAGGCGAGCAATGCTATCGGGCTTTCGAATCAGCCGGACTTTTGTATGGACCCGGCAACAGAGGGATCAGAAGTATCTATACCGGCAACGCTCAGGCATTGGCGAACGTGTTTGTTCCGGCGGAAGCAGCCAGCACGTCGCATGATTATGTGCTTCATCCGAGTTTGATTGATTCCGTCTTCCAGGCAACGATCGGCTTGTTTCCCCGTCAGGTTCTGGAAGCAATGGAGGGGCAGCCGCAGTCCGAGAGCCCAATCGTTCCTTTTGCGCTGGAGGAATTGGACATCCTTGGCCCATGTTCAGGAGAGATGTGGGCATGGATCCGGTTCAGCAGCGGTCTTCTACCGGAGAGCCCGGTCCGCAAGCTGGATATCGAGCTTATCGACAGCAGCGGAATCGTTTGTGTACGGATGAGAGGATTGACGTCCAGACGAATTGACCGTGAAGAGGTTCGTGATCAACCTGTTGAGCCCCTTAAGGAAACGCTTTTGTTCCAGCCGATATGGGAATTGAAGCCTTGCCATACGGGGAAGAACACGGTGACTTATACCAGACGTATCGTCTTGTTGGGCGGATCGGACAACTCGCTTGCAGATCAACTTATGCAACAAGGAGGCGGGGCAGAGGTTCATCTATTGGGCGACGGCCTGGAAAGTATGACGTTGGCGTCACGTTATACGTTTTATGCCAAACGGATGTTGAAACAACTTCAATCCGCACTTCATGGTACGGAAGGCAGGACGCTGATTCAATTGGTGCTCCCGTATAACGACAATCAGCGTGTCATGGTTGGATTAAGCGGAATGCTGAAGACCGCTGCTCTTGAACATCCAGGTGTCGTCGGGCAGACGATTTTACTGGGTACGGACTCAGAAGGCTCTGCCATTGCCGGGATTATCGACGAGAATGGGTCTGAACCGGAGGACGCCGTCATTCGTTATGAAGCTGGCAATCGTTATGTTCAAAAGGTTGTGGAGATGGGGCTCAAAAACGGGGTTCCAGTACCTTGGAAAGATAACGGAACGTATCTGATCACAGGCGGCTGCGGCAAGCTTGGGATGATCGCTGCGCGAGATGCCGCTGCACGAACCAGGGGTGCGAACCTGATCCTAACGGGGCGCTCCGCTTATGATGAACGGATACAAAAGCATCTTGACGAGTTAAAAGCGGTGGGAGCCCATGCAGAGTACTACAGCTTGGACATTAGCGACGCTTCCGCCATCCAAGAACTAATCGAACGGATAGAAGCCCGTTATGGTGGTTTGTCCGGCATCATTCATTGCGCAGGCACTCGAGCGGACAGCCTCATCTTGAAAAAAACGGAAATGGACATCGATCGGGTATTCGCCGCTAAAGTGGCCGGTCTTATTCATCTGGACCGTTCAACGAGGCATATGGAGCTCGACTTTATGCTGCTTTATTCTTCTCTTGCCGGAACGCTGGGCAATTTCGGTCAAGCCGACTATGCAGCCGCCAATGGGTTTATGGACGCGTTCGCAGCGCATCGGAACGATCTTACGGCTTCAGGACTTCGCAAGGGCAAAGCCTGCTCGATCGCCTGGCCGCTCTGGGAGGAGGGCGGCATGCAGATCGATGAGGAAACGCTCTCCATGATGAACAGGCTGACCGGGATGTCTGTGCTCGAAACCGCCGGCGGGTTGCACGCTTTATATGCCGCCACAGCATCTGCATCGGATCATGTCCTGACGATAGCGGGAGATCCTTCCCGGATGCGGGCTGCCTTGACGGCCGGGAACCAGTCTCCGCCGCAGGCTCAAGCTCGGACGGCTGCTGTCGTGCAGCAGCCTGTAAAGGTTGACGGCATTCCAGCCTTTCCGCAGGATGAGCTGGAGAAGAAGACCATAGCGTACTTAAAATCGCTTGTATCGGCGGTAATTAAGCTGCCCGTCGAGCGGATGCATGAGGATACGCCGTTCGAGAAATATGGTGTCGATTCAGTGACTATCATGCAGCTGACAGCAAGTCTGGAACAATCATTCGGAACGTTGTCCAAATCGCTGTTCTTTGAATATATGACGATCAGGGAGCTGGCCGGCTATTTGATGCGTGCTCACTTAGGCCGTCTGCCTGCTGTCTTGGGCTTGGAGGACGGTTCTTCGTTCGGATCGGTAGCGTCTATCCCTGAACGCGCCGGACTTTCGCGTCATGACAGCCATGCTGTAGAGAAAGCAGAACCGTCAACCGGCACTAACGATGTTGAAACGGCAGGAGCTACAACCGAATGGCGGCCGGAGGATATCGCGATTATCGGGGTGGCCGGACGCTATCCGGGAGCAAGAGACGTGGAGGCGTTTTGGCACAATATCCGGAACGGTGTCGACAGCATCACCGAAATCCCGGCAGACCGTTGGAATCATGAGGCGATCTTTGATGCAGAGCCTGATAAACAGGGGAAAACCTATTCCAAATGGGGAGGCTTCCTGGAAGGTGTAGATCGTTTCGATCCGTTGTTCTTTCACATTTCGCGCAAAGAAGCGGCGTTTATGGATCCTCAGGAGCGATTGTTTCTACAGTGCACGTACGAGCTGCTGCAGGATGCCGGATACACGAGACATGGCTTGCAGCAGCTCGATTCGTCCGGTCTTGGCGGTAATGTAGGCGTTTACGTCGGTGTCATGTACGAGGAATATCAGCTTTATGGCGCGGAAGAAACGGTTCGGGGCCGGCCGGTGGCGCTGTCTGGCAGCGCTTCTTCAATTGCGAACCGCGTATCGTATTTTTACAATTTACATGGACCGAGCCTGGCTATTGATACGATGTGCTCATCTTCACTCACCGCGATACATTTGGCCTGCCAAAGTCTGCGGGAGGGAGAATGCGATGCAGCTATAGCAGGGGGTGTAAACCTTTCCATTCATCCGAATAAGTACTTGGCGCTTGCGCAAGGAAAATTCGCGTCGAGCAAAGGCCGGTGCGAGAGCTTCGGCGAGGGAGGCGACGGTTACGTGCCGGGCGAAGGCGTCGGCGCCGTTCTGTTAAAACCGTTGTCACGGGCCATTGCCGACAAAGACCGCATTTACGGCGTCATTAAAGGATCAGCCGTCAACCATGGCGGTAAGACGAACGGATACTCGGTTCCGAATCCGAAAGCGCAGGCAAGTGTGATCGAGCGGGCGATCCGGAAGTCGGGCATTGATCCGGGCGCGATCAGCTATATCGAAGCGCATGGGACCGGTACGTCGCTTGGCGATCCCATCGAAATAAAAGGTTTAAGTGATGCATGGAAAACGAGTGCCCTTCCGACATCCGTTTGTGCGATCGGTTCCGTAAAATCCAACATCGGTCACTGCGAGAGCGCAGCGGGAATTGCGGGCTTAACGAAGGTTCTGATGCAGTTGAAATACGGGGAACTGGCGCCATCGCTTCATTCCGAGAAGCTGAACCCGAATATCGTCTTTCCGGATACACCGTTTAGGGTGCAGCAGAAGCTGGAAGAATGGAAGCGGCCCGTCGTCGAAGCAGGCGGAGAAAAGCAGGCAATGCCGCGCATAGCAGGTATTTCTTCGTTCGGCGCGGGAGGATCCAATGCTCACTTAATCGTGGAAGAATATAAACCGCCCGCAGCGGCACATTCTATCGATCAGGCCGGGAGGACCGTTCCGATTGTTTTGTCCGCGCCGAACAAAGAGGGATTGAAACGATTGGCTTCTCGCTATCTGGATGCAATAGCGATGCGGCAGATTACGGATGATAACTTGTCTGATGCGGCTTATACCCTTCAGGTGGGCCGTGAGGCGATGGAAGAACGAGCGGCTATGGCCGTTTCTTCGGTTCTGGAGCTGAAACGCGGGTTGCAGGCGATTGTCGAGAACGGCCGAATGGAGAAACTGCACCTCGGCAGGGCGAAGTCAGGCGCGGCACTGTCCGAGCTGCAGGCCGGAGCGCCGGATGAGTCGACCTGGCTGGGATGGTTTGCTTCTGGGAAGTTTGAGCCGCTTCTGTCTGTATGGGTAAGTGGCATTGATTTTGATTGGCGGCTTGTCTACGGTAAAACGACACCGAGACGCATTAGCCTGCCCTCCTATCCGTTCGCTGAAGAAAAATGCTGGTATAACATTAGCGGCAATGGACATCAATCCGCAGGAACAAATGGAAGCGAACCTGCTCCAGCTCCAAAAGTTCATATTCACGAGGCTGGAACGATGGACCGGGAAGCGGTGGAAACAATTACGTTAAGGCCGCTATCGAACATTCCCGATCAAATCGATCACGGAAGCGGACACTCGCTACGGCTCCCGCCGATTAAATTGAAGAAGATCGACGGTGTATCGAAGCAGCGCATATCGCTCGACGTGTTGACAGAGCAGTTGGCCGAGAGCTTGGCCGATACGATGTTTATGGAACGTGCCGAATTGGACCCGGAGAGAAAGTTTGTCGAAATCGGCGTAGACTCGATTATCGGCGTGGAATGGATCAAAGCAGTAAATAAGAAGTATGACGTATCCATTACGGCGACCAAAATATACGATTACTCGACTTTAAGCGAATTTGCCGCCTATTTGCACGGCGTAATCGCTGAGAAGCCCGCTTTGGTTGGGAACGAAGCGGAAGCAGAAGCAGAACACGATTACGATCACGTAAGCCAGTTGCCGAAACAAACGGCGGCACTTACGGCAGCCGAACATGTGGACCCTGCCGAAGAAAGAACGCCCCCTCCAAACAGCGGCGTTTCCTTGGAGGCACTGGAAGAGCAATTGGTCCAGAGCATGGCGGAGGCCATGTTTATGCAGCCTGACGAGATTGATCCTGAAATCAAATTCGTGGACATCGGGGTTGATTCGATTGTCGGCGTCGAATGGATCAAGGCGGTTAATAAGCAGTACGGCACGAGCATCACGGCGACGAAAATATATGACTATTCGACGATCAGACAGTTCGCGGCGTATCTGAGTTCCGAACTGAGCCGGGGTCAAGGAGCTACTCCGGAACAGGAGGCCGTACGTTCTCCGCTTCTGCTGGATGACATTTTACAGCAAGTGGAAAGCGGTAGGCTGGACATTCATGAGGCTAACGATTACGTCAGTCGTCTTATCCTTGAGGAGGAACGGAATTGAACAGACAAGAAATAACAGCCGTTATCATAAAAAATTTGTATGAGATCGTCCCCGAATTAGAGGGACGGGAACTGAGGCCGGAGGACCGGCTTTCGGATCTCGGATTGAACTCTATCGACCGCGCGGATCTAATTTCGATGGTGATGGAGGATTTGTCGCTTTTGCAGAATCAAAGATCGCAGTTTGTTGGAATGTCAAGCATAGGGGAACTGGCCGATGGGTTCTTGGGCAAGCTGTAGGCCGGACGATATCGTCATCTCAGGCATTGGCATCACATCGGCCATTGGTCAAGGACAGGCGGCCTTCGCGGCAGCCCTCCTTGACGGCCGGCACGCCTTTTCTGTGTTGAATCGTCCGGGTCGCCAAAAAGGAAGCTCTTCTTTCCTGGGGGCGGAGATCGAATCGCTGGTTATGCCGGAACGTCTTTCTAAACGGCTGCTGCGAACGGCTTCCTTCTCCGGGCAGGCTGCGATGGCAACGATGCATGAGGCTTGGGAGGATGCAGTTCTGGATCAGGTTGAGCCAGAGCGTATCGGCCTCATTATCGGCGGTTCCAACTTACAGCAGCGGGAGGCTCTCCAAGTCTATGCCTCGTATTCGGAACGTCCTTCGTTTCTGAGGCCCACTTATGCGATGACGTACATGGACAGTGATTTATGCGGACTTTGCACGGAGCAGTTTGGGATTCGCGGATTTGCGTTTACATTGGGAGGCGCATCCGCAAGCGGTCAGGCTGTTATCGCTCAAGCCGTTCAAGCTGTTAGCTCCGGGGAAGTCGATGCTTGCATCGCAGTCGGGGCATTGGCCGACCTTTCCTATATGGAGCTTGCGGCCTTTCGCAGCCTGGGCGCAATGGGCTCCGATCAATATGCCGACAGACCGGATCTGGCCTGCCGACCATTCGACGGCGGCCGGGACGGCTTCATCTACGGGGAAAACTGCGCTGCCGTCGTAATTGAGCGTGCATCTTGTGCCGGTAAGAGAGGGGTTCTTCCTTATGCGGCCATTACCGCTACAGCGATCGCGATGGACGGCAACCGAAATCCGAATCCGTCCTACGAGGGAGAAATGCGTGTGATCCGTGAAGCTCTTCGCCGGGCCGGCATTACAGCCGCAGACATCGACTACGTCAATCCGCATGGAACGGGCTCCCCGGTCGGTGATGATACGGAGCTGCGCGCGCTTAAAGACAGCGGATTGTCGCATGCCTACATCAATGCGACCAAATCCATAACAGGCCATGGTCTCAGTGCAGCAGGAGCTGTGGAAATTATTGCGGTATTGCTTCAGATGCGCAACTCGCGTCTTCATCCGACGCGTAATTTGGAGCTTCCGGTTGACGAGACGTTCAATTGGGTGAAGGAACAATTCGTCCCGTACTCCATTTCTCATGCTTTATGCCTCAGCATGGGCTTTGGCGGCATGAATACAGCAGTCACTCTGCAAAAGATTTAAAACAAACAGAAAAGGAGAATGGGCTTGATTCAAGTTGGAATAGAAGCGATGAATGTTTTTGGCGGCACTGCTTTTCTGGATGTCCCGGAACTTGCAGCAAGGCGTCAATTGGATACTGCCAGGTTCGAGAATCTGATGATGCTCGAGAAAACCGTTGCCTTGCCTTACGAGGACCCTATTACGTTCGGTGTCAATGCCGCGAAGCCGATCGTGGATTCGCTGTCTGAAGAAGAGCGGAACCGGATCGAACTGGTGATTACCTGCACGGAATCCGGTATCGATTTCGGCAAATCGATGAGCACGTATATCCACCATTATCTCGGTTTAAACCGCCGCTGCCGGATGTACGAAATCAAGCAGGCCTGCTATTCGGGAACAGCAGGCCTGCATGCCGCGGTCCAATTTATTCTCTCCGGCACATCCCCGGGGGCCAAGGCGCTGGTGATCGCCACGGACATATCCCGTTTTTTCGTGGCTGAGGGCGGGAGCTCGTTGACCGAAGACTGGTCCTATGCAGAGCTTAGTGCGGGAGCCGGAGCTGTTGCCCTTCTGGTCAGCGATACGCCGTATGTCTTCCAAATCGATACGGGCGCGAGCGGTTATTACGGTTATGAAGTGATGGATACGTGCCGCCCTATGCCAGACAGCGAAGCAGGCAATTCCGATTTGTCGCTGTCCACGTATCTGGATTGCTGCGAACAAACCTTTATGGCCTACAAAGCGCGGGTGCCAGAAGCGGACTATAAGGATACGTTTCAATATTTAGCTTTTCATACTCCCTTCGGCGGTATGGTGAAGGGCGCACATCGCACGATGATGCGAAGAATCGCGAAGGCCAAAGCGCCGGAGATCGAAGCGGACTTTAATCAGCGTGTGCTTCCGGGCATTCGATATTGCCAGCGTGTCGGCAATATCATGGGAGGCACCGTTTTCCTGTCACTGGCAGGCCTAATCGAGCATGGGACATTTGATACGCCCAAGCGGATCGGTTGTTATTCGTATGGCTCCGGCTGCTGCTCGGAATTTTACAGCGGTGTCGCCACAAGTCAAAGCCAGGCGGCACTGCGTAAATTCAAGCTAAGCGAACGTCTGCAGGAGCGCCGTCTGCTCGGCTTTGACGAATATGAAGCGATGCTGAAAAGCGGTCACGGTATCCGGTTTGGAACTCGTAACGCGAAGCTCGACTTGCAAGGGATTCCCGCATCTGTGCGGGGCGAGCAGCGGCTCTACCTGGAAGAGATCCGGGACTTCCATCGGATTTACAGGTGGCTGTAATGGAGTTTAAGACGCTGCATGTTCGATATCAGGGAACCGTATGCTTTATCAGACTGCACCGGCCCGAAGCGGACAATACGATCAATGACCAGCTTGTAGAGGAACTGGGCTGCGTGTTGGACCAATGCGAGGAAGAAGTGACGGTTGTCGTGCTGGAAGGTCTGCCTCATGTATTCTGCACGGGCGCAGATTTCCAGGAGATCCACGCCCATATGGCAGAAGGCCGATCCATACGAAGCAATCCTGAACCTCTGTATGCGTTATGGATGAGAATGCGGACAGGACCGTACATCGTTCTTTCTCACGTCAAGGGTAAGGCAAATGCCGGGGGGCTTGGCTTTATCGCCGCAAGCGATATCGTTCTGGCGGACGGGACGGCCCAATTCAGCCTGTCCGAGCTGCTGTTCGGCCTGTATCCCGCTTGTGTGATGCCGTTTCTTATTCAAAAAACGGGCATGCAGCGCGCGCATTATATGACGCTGATGACGCAGGCCTTCGATGCGGAAACTGCACTCCGCTGGGGGTTGATCGATGCCTGGGAGCCAGAAAGCGAGTCGCTGCTGCGCCGACATCTGCTTCGATTGAAGCGTCTGCCGAAGGCAGGGATTGCGAAGTACAAACGCTATATGATTGAGCTGCAGCCCTTAATCCGGGAAGGCAGGGAGCTGGCAATAACTGCGAATCAAACCATGTTTGCCGACCCGGATACGCTCGCAGTTATCTATAATTTTGTCAATAAAGGCCAATTTCCATGGGAAGGTTGATGTGTAATGCAACCGGTTGTAGAGCTGCGTGAAATCGAGCCGGGTATCGCAACGATTACCATGCAGGACCGCGTATACAAAAACACGTTCTCCGACGACCTGGTAAAGGGTTTGGCGCATGCTTTCCTAACTGTAAAGGAAACAGAGCGGTATAAAGCCGTTATTTTGACCGGGTATGATACTTATTTTGCTTCTGGCGGGACGCAAGAAGCTTTGCTTGCTATTTTCGAAGGGCAATTGAAATTTACGGACAGCAACATTTACAGCCTTGCGCTGGAATGCCCGGTTCCCGTCATATCCGCTATGCAAGGTCATGCGATCGGAGGCGGGTTTGTAATCGGATTGTTTGCCGATTTTGTCGTCATGAGCCGTGAGAGTGTGTATACGGCCAATTTCATGAAATACGGCTTCACACCGGGAATGGGCGCAACGTACATATTGCCGCGAAAGCTGGGATTGAGTCTGGGCAATGAAATGCTGCTAAGCGGTAGCAATTATCGAGGGGCGGATCTGGAGAAGAGAGGCGTGCCTTTCGCGGTCCTTCCCCGGGACCAAGTGATGAGCCATGCTCTGGAGCTGGCGCGGCAGCTCGCGGAAAAGCCGCGCCTTTCGTTGGTTGCATTGAAGGACCATCTGGTTGAGACAATGCGAGCCGAGCTCCCGAATTATATTGCGAAAGAAGTCGCGATGCATGAGCTAACCTTCCATCAGACAGAAGTTCGGGACAAGATTCTGTCCTTATTTGGCAAATAGCGAACAGGCAGGGGGTGTGAGGGTGAATATTCAAGAGATACTTCGCGCTTTGCAAGCGGGGGAGGTTAGTTCTGAAGATGCCAAGCGTCGAATTATGGCGCTGAAGGATGGCGCTGGGAGGAAAATCCCGTCTCCAGCAGACCATGCTGATTCCCGCAGTCCGGAACCGGAGAAGGCGGGATTAAAAGTCGACAGCCGGCAGTCAGCGAAATCGGGTTCTGCCGGCCTGGTCGTGTCGAACGTTCATCACATCGGCGAGGTTTCTTTGCGGCCATGGTCTGTATCGGAGCCCGACTTTGGTGAAATGACGATACAAGTCATGGCGTCGGCGGTTAATTTTCCGGATCTCATGTGCGTAAACGGGCTATATCCGACTATGCCCGACTATCCATTCGTGCCGGGGTTTGAAGTAGCCGGAATCGTCACACGCATCGGCAAAGGCGTAGAAGAGTTCCAGATCGGCGATGAGGTCATCGCTCTTACAGGCAAGCAACTGGGCGGCCATGCCAGCGAAGTGAACGTTGCCGCTGCTAATGCCGTCCGGAAGCCTGCCAACATAACGTTTGAAGAAGGGTGCAGCCTGCCTGTCGTTTTCTCCACAGTTTATCACGCTTTCGAGACAGGGAAGCTTGCACACGGCGAGCAGGTGCTCATTCAGACGGCGACAGGCGGCTGCGGCCTTATCGCCCTGCAACTGGCGAATTTGAAAGGCTGCAAGATTTACGGCACGAGCAGCAAAGCCGAAAAGCTCGACTTGCTTGATAGGCTTGGCGTTGCTGCGGCGATCAATTACACCGCCTCGCCCTTTGATCGGGAAATCGCCTCCTTAACCAATGGCCGCGGGGTTGATGTTGTGCTTAATATGCTGGCCGGGGACGCGATTCAGAAGGGCTTGAATTGTTTGGCCCCTTCAGGCCGCTACCTGGAGCTGGCCGTGCATGCGCTGAAGACGAGTGGAAATCTAGATCTTTCCGGGCTTGTACATAACCAAACGATTCATAGCATTGATTTACGGCGGTTAAGTGCCCAAAAGGGATTTAACAAGGAATTGCTCCATGTGATGGTTGACCTGCTTCAAACGGAGAAAATCGTACCCATTGTATCCAGGATCTACCCCTTTCAGCGGGTTCAAGAGGCGCTTGAATATGTCAGCAGCGGACAGCATATCGGCAAAGTCGTCATAAGCCGTACGGCGGAGGACATGACGGACCGGACTGACGAGCTGATCGAGCGGATGCGAAGGCAGAAAAGTCAGAGGCAGGAATCCTTTGGATTGCACAGTGCGCATGCGGCTGTCCGTAGCCGGGAAGATATGCCCAAGGAGAAAAGCCGGAAATCGCCCGATTTGGATGGCATTGCCATCATCGGGATGTCAGGCCAATTCCCCAAGGCCGCTAATATTGACGAATTATGGGACAACATTTGCAAAGGTGAAGACTGCGTATCCGAGATTCCTGCAGAACGCTGGTCTCTCGAGCGATACTACGATCCCGATCCGAAGAAGCCGGGCAAAACGTATTCGAAATGGATGGGTGTCTTGGAGGATGCGGACAAATTTGATCCGTTATTTTTCCAAATATCGCCCGTGGAAGCGGAATACATGGATCCACAGCAGCGGCTATTTCTGGCGAACAGCTGGACATGCATCGAAAATGCCGGACTGCGTCCGTCGGACTTGTCCGGCAGCCGCTGCGGGGTCTTTGCCGGATGCGGCACCGGCGATTACGGACGTATGGAGAGAGGAGAAGAGCTCCATGCGCAAAATCTGATGGGGACCTCGGTTTCCATTTTAAGCGCACGCATCTCCTACCTGCTGAATTTGAAGGGTCCCTGCATGGCGATCGACACCGCTTGCTCCTCCTCGCTTGTCGCGATTTCAGAAGCCTGCAACAGTTTGCTCCTGGACAATTGCGACATGGCGTTAGCCGGCGGCGTTAATGTTATGAGCGGACCGGCCATGCATATTATGACGAGCAAATCCGGGATGCTGTCCAAGGATGGGCGTTGCTATACGTTCGATAACAGGGCGAATGGATTCGTTCCGGGGGAAGGAACGGGCGTGCTGCTGCTTAAGCGGCTGTCCGACGCGGTCCGCGACAAAGACCCGATTCATGCCGTCATACGCGGCTGGGGTATTAATCAGGACGGGAAGACAAACGGAATCACAGCGCCCAGCGCCGCTTCACAGGAAGAGCTGGAGAAATCCGTCTTTGATAAATTCGACATTAACCCGGAGACTATTTCGCTTGTCGAAGCACATGGTACAGGAACAAAGCTCGGCGATCCGATCGAGGTCGAAGCCCTAACGGCATCGTTCGGCGCATATACGGACAAAAGGGGCTACTGCGCACTCGGTTCCATTAAGAGCAATATCGGTCATTTGCTCGCGGCATCCGGCGTATCGGGCGTCATCAAGGTCGTACAGTCGCTGAAGCATCGTATGCTGCCGCCAACCATTCATTTCGATTCTTTGAATGAGCATATCCGACTTGATGGAAGTCCCTTCTTTGTAAACACATCCTTGAAGAAGTGGGAGATCGAATCCGGCATTCGACGGGCCTCCGTCAGCTCCTTCGGGTTTAGCGGAACGAACGCCTATATGGTCATTGAGGAATACAATTCGGAATCGCCCGGACATTCGGCCCCACCTATGGATCAACCGCTAATATTCCCGGTATCGGCCAAGACCGAAGATCGACTGGACGACGCTGTCGCATCCCTGAAAGCCTTCCTTCTGCGGGAAACAGACATCTGTTTGTCAGATGTGGCGTTGACACTGCAAGCGGGGAGGGAAGAGATGGATGTTCGTGCGGCGTTCACGGCAAACACGAGGGAGGAGCTGCTCCAGGCAATGGAGGACCATTTGCTGCGGAGGCCTTCTTCTTGTGTATTCTCTGGGAAAGTAAACAGACGGCAGATAAGGAATGCGATCGCATCAAGCGAAGAATTGCCATCCGAGCATGAGACCGGTTCCTCTCAAGCGGTAAAGCTTGCCGATGCCGCAAAGAAGTGGGTGCAGGGCTTACAAGCGCTGCCTTTGGTAAACGGGGGGAAGCGCATCCACATGCCAACCTATCCGTTTGCGAAGGAGCGGTACTGGCTTGAAGAAAAGGCTTCGGACCGGGACACGCTCCATACGAAGATTTTGACTGAGCGTCTTCATCCGCTTGTGCACAGAAATACGTCGGTGTTAGGGAAGACCCGGTTCAGCGCCTCTTTTACAAATGAGGAGACGCTGCTGCGAGACCATGTTGTCTCCGGACAGCCTATCATGCCAGGAATGGCCTACCTTGAGATGGCTCGCGCTGCAGTCGAGCTTGCGACCGATTACGTGCAAAAGGGACGGGCCATTACGCTGGAAAATGTGGTATGGTTGCGGCCTTTTATTGCGAAAGCGACGGCCGGACACATTCATGTTTCCTTAACGCAGGAGGGTGACAACCAGGTTTCATTTTGTATTCTGGCAGGATCTTCGAAGGCGGATGCAGATGCGGATGAAGGCCCGATTTATAGCAAAGGGAAAGCTGTTATTCATGCGTCTTCTGGCCCTCCTCAGCTGGACGTGCAGGCCATTCGCGCCCAATGCTCGGTCGCAAAGCTGGATCAGGAAACGTGCTACGGCGCTTTCGAAAATATTGGAATTGCATATGGTCCAGGTTATAGAGCAGTAGAGACGATTGAAATCGGCCAAGATTGTGCGATCGCTAAGATTCATTTGCCGGGGACCATGAGTGACGAGACGCAGCGGATTGGATGCAATCCGGTATTGCTCGACGCTGCCGCTCAGTCCACGATTGGCTTCGCCTGGCACAGTCATGGACGCCAAATCGACGCTGAGAAAAACGGGCCCTATGTGCCATTTGCGATTCAGGAGCTTACGGTCTACCGTCCTTGTACTTCAGTGATGTGGGCGGTCACCCGCATAAAGAAAGCAGAAGCTTCAGGAGATTCGCTGCGCGTCTTCGATATCGATTTGTGTGACGAGGAAGGCCATGTTTGTGTGGCCATGCGGGGAATGGCAACCAAGCGTGCAGGGAAATCAAGGGACTGGAGCTTTAACCCTCATCAAGCCGAGACTGATGGTTCTCACCGATTACCTGATGGATTGCTGCTGCTTCCTACCTGGGAACTTGCCGCATTCAACGAAGCGCCAGCCCAGCATGTTCCGGATGCCGACATCGTGATCGGCGGAACGCCAGAGCAAATAAATCAAATCAACCACAGGTATCCTGCGGCTCAGCCGCTGTCGTTTGAAGCCGGAGCTTCGATTGAGGATATGGCTCAGAAGCTGAGCAACTATAACGATCTGAAGCATATTATATGGATTTCGCCGGTTCATCCGATTCAAACTGTGCGGGACGAAGGGATTATCAGCGAACAAAAGGATGGGGTATTCCAGCTTTTTAGGCTAATAAAGTCACTGCTCGAAATCGGCTTCGGATCGAGGTCCTTGCACTGGTCCATCATCACCGTGGAGGCTCAGCCGATTCGTGCAGGCGAACCATCTGGTTTTGCACATGCCGGTGTCCATGGTTTGGTCGGGTCCATGGCGAAGGAATATCCGAGCTGGAGCGTGCGACTGTTAGACATAGGCCTGAAGGACGAACTGCCGTTGGACGTTCTGCCCTCGCTGCCAAGGGATGCCAAGGGAAACGCATGGGGCTACCGAAACGGCGGGTGGTACAAGCAGATGCTGGTTCCTGTCAAAAGCTTGCCGATTAAGCATACCGCTTACCGGCACGGCGGCGTTTATGTCGTCATCGGGGGAGCTGGAGGCATTGGCGAGGTATGGACCGAGTATATGATCCGTACCTATCAAGCACAAATCGTGTGGATTGGTCGCAGAGAGATGGATGAAGCCATTCGGGCTAAGATCGCACGGTTAGGGGATCTTGGACCTGCGCCATCCTATATCCAGGCCGATGCGGCAAATTTGACATCGCTCCAGCAGGCCTACGAGAAGATAAAGTCGCGGTATACGCGTATTCATGGCATTGTTCACTCCGCGATCGTCCTGCTCGATCAAAGCTTGGCAAAAATGGACGAGCAGCGGTTTGAAGCGGGGTATGTAGCCAAAAACGGCACAGTTGTAAGAACAGCTCAAGTATTTGATCGTGAACAGTTGGATTTTGTTTTGTTCTTTTCATCCTTTAATTCGTTTCTGAAATCGCCTGGTCAGAGCAATTACACAGCCGGGTGTACATTTAGCGACGCTTTCGCAGTGAAGCTCGCCTCCGAATGGTCTTGTGCCGTCAAGACGATCAATTGGGGGTATTGGGGAAGTGTGGGGACGGTTTCAACCGAGACTCTCCGCGAGAAAATGGCCCGGATCGGAATGGGGTCCATCGAGCCGGACGAAGCCATGGACGTCGTGGAAAGACTGCTTGCCGGGAAGGTGAATCAAATGTGCTTCGTCAAAACGACCAAGCCGCTGCATATAGAGGAGACCGTCGAAGATCAGCATATAACGGTTCTACCTGAACGCTTCGGATCAGTCATCAGCAGGATCAGAAGCGACTTTGTTCCGGCTCCCTTTCAAGCCCTCTCGTCTGCAGATCGACCTTTAGAGGAAAAGACGGGAAGTATCCCAGATGCGAAGCAGCGGGCAGAGGTGCTGTCTCTCGTGAGGGAAGCGGCAGCAATGTTCTTGAAGGTCGACGAACAGGACATAGAACCCGACGCGGAATTAGCGGAATACGGCCTTGATCCGGTTAAGATGAGTTTACTCACGGAAATGCTCAATCAACGGCTCGGAATAGATGTAACGCCGGAGCTGGTCATCCGGCACCGGAGCTTCAGGGAGCTGGCGGATAGGATCGCAGATATAAGATGAAAGCCGGATGTATCGCAATGGACGAAAGGAGCGGTCAGGTGAACGGTATAGAGGAGAGCATACGAGATGTGAAGCGCTTGGAAGAAGAACTTCTGGTCAAGCTTCTTTGGGTGCAACTGCAAGCTGCCGGCTTCTTTAACCGAGAGCGGCAAGCCAAGGAGGAGCTGGCCGGATTGCTGGGCCAATCTCGGCTTTACGACAGATGGTTGGAGACTAGCATCGATTATTTACTTCGCTATGGCTTTATATCGGAGGTTGTCGGCGAATACATCGTCGATCCGAATCGGAAAGAAGACCATGCAGCCGTCTGGGCCCAATGGGATCTGCATTTGGAGCAATGGAGGCATCACCCGGATTCCGGAGCGCAAATGATCCTTGTCGACGCAGCACTCCGAGCACTTCCGCAGGTGCTGTGCGGAAATACGGCCGCTACGGATATTATATTCCCGAACGGATCGATGACGCTTGTCGAGGGTATCTACAAAAACAATCATATCGCGGATTACTTCAACAAGATCGTATCGGATCTTACGCTTGCGTTTATTAGGGAACGGGTTCAAGAAGATCCTGCCGTCCGCTTGCGCATTTTGGAAATCGGCGCAGGAACGGGCGGAACAAGCGCACGGGTGCTGGCCGGACTTAAACCGGTGCAGGAGCATATTGCAGAATACTGCTATACGGATATTTCTCAAGCGTTTTTGCTTCATGCCCAGCACGAGTACGGACCGCATTACCCGTTTTTGACCTATCGTCTATATGATGCCCAGAAGCCGGCGTCGGTGCAGGGCTTCGAGGAAGGCGCATTCGATCTTGTGATTGCAACCAATGTACTGCATGCAACCCGAAATATGAAGACAACGATCCGAAGCGTCAAGACGGTCCTGAAGCATAGCGGTCTGCTGCTCCTCAATGAAATGAGCAGTAGCAATCTGTTCATCCACCTGACGTTCGGTCTGCTTGAAGGCTGGTGGCTGTATGAGGATCAAGAGCTTCGGATGCCGGGATCACCGGGTTTGGCACCCAATTCGTGGCGTTCGCTGTTGGAGGAGGAGGGCTTCCTCGATGTATTTTTCCCTGCTGAGCATTCACACGGTCTTGGACAGCAGATTATAGCAGCCGAAAGCGACGGTGTAATCCGGATACGAAGTCAAGAGGATGCATCGGATAACGCTGCAAAAGAACAACCCCAGCGGGAGCCGGTTGCTCGTACAACACTGCCCGCCAAAAAGGATGAACAAAGCCAGGAGGTGCTCTGCGAGAAGGGCAGAGAACGACTGAAGGCACTCATCTGCGAAACGCTGAAAATTCCATACCAGCGCATGGAAACATACGTGCCGCTAGAGACATACGGAATCGATTCGATTCTGGTCGTGCAGCTTACGGAAGCACTCCGGCCTCATTTCGCCCAAATAAACAGTACGCTATTTTTCGAGCACTCAACGATTAATGCGCTAGCCGACTATTTGCTGCAAGCCCATCCGGAAGAGATGCTTCGCTTCACGGGAATGGAGAGACAAGCAGTAGGCAGCTCCATTTTCAATACGCAAGAAGTACCCGCTAGCAATCTGGCGCCAGATCGTCATACGAAACCGGCAGTCCTTGAGTCGATTAACGAACAGCAAGCGGTCATCGAAATGTCGGAGAGCGAAGCGGCAGGCAAACAGGATGTGGCGATCATCGGCTTGTCCGGACGTTATCCGGGGGCACGGAATGTAGAACAGTTCTGGGAAAACCTTAAACACGGAACCAATTGCATTACCGAAATTCCATCTGACCGGTGGGATTGGAGACTCTACTACGACGAAGAGAGGGGCAAGGAGGGCGCTGTCTATAGCAAATGGGGCGGATTCCTGGACGATATCGACAAATTCGACCCGCTATTCTTTCAGATTGCGCCCAAGGAAGCCGAACGAATGGATCCGCAAGAGCGGATTTTTTTGGAAACCGCTTATGCGAGTATAGAGGATGCCGGTTATACCCCGGAACGTCTAAGCCGTTCCGGGAAGGTTGGTGTTTTTGTCGGGGTGATGAACGGCAATTATTCGACTGGGGCGAATTTTTGGTCCATTGCCAATCGGCTATCTTATCTTATGAATTTCCAGGGGCCGAGCTTGGCTGTCGATACGGCATGCTCCTCCTCGCTCACTGCGATCCACCTTGCGCTTGAGAGTATCTATTCCGGTACCAGCGAATGCGCGATTGCGGGCGGCGTTAATTTGATCGTAGATCCAGTCCACTACGAGAGGTTAACTTCGATGAACATGCTCTCCTCCGGCGATCAATGCAAATCCTTCGGTGCACAAGCTGACGGATTCGTCGATGGAGAGGGTGTAGGCGCGGTTGTCCTCAAGCCGTTGCATGCGGCGATTGCGGACGGCGATCATATTTACGGCATCATAAAAGGAAGCATGCTGAATGCCGGCGGCCGGACGAACGGCTATACAGTACCCAGCGCTTCCGCTCAAGCGCAGCTGATCCAAGACGCCTTAAAGCGGTCTGGCGTACATCCGAGTGCCGTCAGCTATATCGAAGCTCATGGTACTGGAACGGCGCTCGGTGACCCGATTGAAGTCGAGGGGCTGACGCGAGCATTCTCGCCGCTGGCCGGAGAACATGGCTATTGTGCGATCGGATCTGTTAAATCGAATATTGGCCACTGTGAGAGCGCGGCCGGCATAGCGGGACTGACCAAGGTGCTGATGCAAATGAAGCATGGACAGCTTGCGCCGACTTTGCACGCGGACGAAGTGAATCCGAATATCGCCTTCGAGCGGACGCCTTTTGCGGTGCAGCAGCGGCTTGCGGAATGGAAACGGCCCGTCGTCGTCTTGAACGGGGAAACGATCACGTATCCACGTATCGCTGGCATATCCTCCTTCGGTGCCGGAGGAGCGAATGCCCATCTTGTCGTCCAAGAGTTCACAGGGAAGGCCGAAGACCGTCCGGACTTGGCACAGCACGCTTCAATCATCGTTTTATCCGCGATGAACGAGGAGCGTCTGGAAGCGAACGTCCGCCAGTTTGCCGAAGCCATCGAGGCAAGAACATGGCGGGATGAGGAGCTTGCAAATATTGCGTTTACGCTTCAGATTGGCCGGCCGGCGATGGAGGAACGCTTAGCCTTCACCGCAGCGTCAATTGCGGAGCTAAAGGAAAAGCTGGAACAGTACAGGATGTATGGTGTCGGCCCCAGCATTTATCGCGGACAGGTTAAGCGGGGAAGAAATTCGTTTCAGGCACTGGCTGCGGACGATGATATGCAGACGGCGATTGATGCCTGGTTTGCCAAGGGAAAGTACGGCAAGCTGCTTGATCTTTGGACGAAAGGGCTCGAAATCGATTGGCAGAAGCTCTACGGCGGCAAACCTCCGCGCAGAGTGAGCCTGCCGACTTATCCGTTTGCCAAGGAACGCTATTGGCTCGCTGCTTCTGAACCGGCTGCGGTTAAGGTCCCTTTTGAAGTGATGACGTTTCAGGAAACGTGGCAGCCGGCTGAATGGAAGGAAGTGCTGCACGAACAGCCGCGGACGGTCGTTTGCTTCCTTTCGGATTCACACCGTCAACTAGAGCTGACGGAAGCCGTTAACCGATTAAGTCCGAAGACGAAGCTGGTTTTTGTGTCACGTTATGAGGACGGAGCGTTGAATACATGGCCGCATTCCATAGATAAGTGGGATTCATCCGGCTTCGAACGGGTGCTGGCGGACGTCAACCGGACAGAGGCGGTAGAAGCCATTCTGTTTTTATGGCCTTTGGAGACAGCGCCTTCAGCACAAATGACGGACGAACTAACCGCGCTCATCCAAGGGATGCATACCTCAGGCCTTACGTCGATCAGGCTGCTGGTCGCGGCGACGTGCTCCACGGAAATCGAACACTGCCATGCGGAGTCTTGGATCGGCTTTGAGCGTTCGATCGGCCCGCTTATGAAGGATGTACGGATGTCTGTTCATCTCTTTACGGACGGTTTTCAGGCGGAACGCAGTTCGGGTCGCAATCTTTGGGAGTCGTTGTGGATGGAGCTTGGACAGGACAAGGTGCGAAGCTCTTTATATGCAGGGGGAGAGCGGCATGTTTGTTCCGTGCGCGAAACCCGGCTTCAGCCGAAAGCGACCAAATTCCGCCGGGGCGGCATTTATCTCATTACAGGCGGCTTCGGCGGAATCGGCATGGTCGTTGCGGAGCATTTGGCCAAAGCGTATCAGGCCAAGCTTATCCTGACGGGTCGGTCATCCATTGATGCTCGCAAAAGATCGATGATGAAAAAGCTTGAAGCCGCAGGTGCCACCGTATTCGCGATCCAAGCGGACGTGTGTGACTATGCCGCCATGAAGCAAGGACTTGCTGAAGCTCGGGCTGCTTTATCGGGAAGCATAAACGGCGTTATCCATGCAGCCGGTACGGAAAGCGGCCGTAGCATTCTGGATAAGAAAACGGAGCAATTCCACGAAGTCATACAACCGAAGATTACCGGCACGCTCCTGCTCGATGAGCTGCTTCAAGAAGAACGCGAGCTTGATTTTGTTGCTTACTTCTCTTCGATATCCGCTGTACTGGGCGATTTCGGATCGTGCGATTACGCTGTCGGTAACCGGTTCATGACCACCTACGCAAATCGGGCTTCCCGCGTTCGCATGGGAGATCGACGACATGGCGGGTCGATTGTTTCCATTCAGTGGCCGCTGTGGAAGGATGGCGGCATGAGTGTCGGGGATCCGGCTATGACGAAAATGTATCTTCAAGCAAGCGGTCAGCGTGCCTTGGAAGCCGAGCAGGGGATCGCGCTGCTTGAGCTTCTGTTAGCACAGGATGAGCCCAATCATCTTGTGATGGTTGGGAATCGAGAGAGCGTCCGCCGCTCTCTAGGTCTGGAGCCGACAGTTGAACAGGAAGCGGTAAAGCCGGTGAAGGCGGCGCCGTTGACATCAATCGCGAAGCGGGCAGAACGTGCCGAGCTGAATGTAGAGCAGCTACTGGAGGAGGACCTGAAGGAGCACATCAGTCGAATCGTAGCGATCCCGATTGACCGGATCGACAAGGAACAGTATTTTTCCGATTTCGGCTTCAATTCCATCAGCTTTGCCGAGCTGGCTTCATCGCTGACCAAGCATTACTGCATTGATCTTACGCCAGCCGTCTTCTTCTCCTATCCGACGGTAGAGAAGCTTATCCATTTTTACTTGCGGGAGCATCGTGACGACCTGACCGGGTTTTACAAGGACAGATATGAGCTTCGTCCTGATGATGTGCTGGAATTTCATCAGGAAGCGGCTGCTCCGGAATCCGTTCATACGGAGCCATCTAAACCGATTGAAGAACCCGCCGCTGCGGTTGAAACACAAAGCCATCCATTTCCGGAGCCCATCGCGATTATCGGCATGAGCGGACGGTTTCCTGACGCCCGTTCGGTTGAAGACATGTGGCGTATTCTGCGGGAAGGCCGCGATGTGGTTCAGCCGATGCCAGAAGAACGAAGCATTCTCATGAACGGTGAGAACTGGACGTGCGGATGGGTGCCGGGCGTCAGCGAATTCGATCCTGCCTTCTTCGAAATCTCTCCGCGTGAGGCGGAGCTGATGGACCCAAGGCAGCGGCTGTTATTGCAGGAGTCGATGCGAGCGCTGGAGGATGCAGGATACGGGAGCAAGCAGTTGCGGGAAGGAAATATCGGCGTATTTGTCGGAGCCGAGGATGGCGACTACCAGTTTATCGCTAAAGGGGCAGGCAGCGTGACATCCACGAACAATGCGATACTGGCATCTCGCCTTTCGTACTTCCTTAACCTGAGCGGACCTGTTATGTCAATCAATACCGCTTGTTCCTCCGGGCTGGTCGCCGCCCATCAAGCATGTGTCAGCCTTCGCAACCGTGAATGCGATACGGCTATCGCCGCCGGTGTTAACCTTATGCTGACGCCGTTGTATTTGAACGGGATGAGGGAAGCAGGCATGCTCTCGCCGGACGGCAAATGCTATGCCTTTGACAACCGGGCAAACGGTATGGTACCGGGCGAGGCGGTCGTTGCCGTCGTGATGAAAAGATTGTCTTTGGCAAAGAAAGATGGCGATCCGATTTATGCTGTCATCCGTGGCAGCGGCATCAATTATGATGGCAAAACAAACGGAATTACGGCGCCGAATGCGGCAGCACAGTCCCGCCTCATCCGTTCCGTGTACGAGCAGGCCGGCGTGAATCCGAAGCAGGTTGAGTATATCGTTACGCATGGAACGGGTACAAAGCTGGGGGATCCTGTCGAAATCCACGCGCTTCAGGAAGCGTTTAAAGGGGCGGAGTTACACGAAAGTACATGCGCGTTAACCTCTCCCAAAACTAATTTTGGTCATAGCTTCGCAGCTTCAGGCCTGGTCAGCCTTGTTAATCTCGTCCAGGCGTTCCGTCATGAGACGATACCTGCAAGTCTTCATATGGATAAGGAAAACGACTTTATTCGATTTGAAGGGAGCCCGTTCTATGTCAACCGCGAGCCGAGGCCATGGCGTTCCAGCTCAGGCGCGCCGTTAACCGGTGCCGTAAGTGCGTTCGGCATGAGCGGTACGAATGCCCATTTCGTCCTTCAGAGCTACAACGAGAAGCAGCACAGCAGCAATTCCGGTCAAACAGCGTATTATATGCTTCCCCTTTCAGCAAAGAGCGAGGATGCGCTTTTGCAGAGAATAGACGATATGCGCCATTACATGGCGAGTCAGCCTGAATCGGTAGGATTATCACAAATTGGCCTTACGCTTCTCGAAGGCAGACAGCCGTTTGCTTATCGCTGCGTAATCGTTGCCTCCAGCAAGGAGGAAGCGGTAGAAGCCTGGTTGGCTGCGGCTGAGAAGCGGTCTGGCCCGCATATTTTGTTCGGACAAGTAGAACGGATGTTTAAAGCCGACAAGGCGAAGGAGCAGGAAAGGTCCGAATGGCTTCATAAAATCCAGTCTATGGACAAGGCTTCGAGTGAATACCGGGGAGCATTGATCGAGCTGGCTGAGTTATACTGCCAAGGCTATAGCCTGGACGGGGATTTATTGTTTGGGGATGAGAGGCAAAGTCGTATCCATTTGCCGGTATATCCGTTCTCTCGGGACCACTATTGGGTGCCAGCAGCACCACTTGAGACCTCAAGCAGTGCTACCGCAGACTCCCTTAAGCCCGATACGACACGTTTGCTCTGCAAAGAATGGATAGAGGCGCAGGCATCGACCGATGGTGAAGCGCCAGGTAAAGTCGCTATCGTTACTGAGGATGGAACCCGCGAGCTTGCGATGGAACTTAAATCCCGGCTGTCCGGCGCTGTCGTCCTTCATCCTCGCCAACTCGATGAGATGACAGCGGGAGAGGTCGAGGAGATGGATTTCGATGCTTGCATTGACCTTTTAGGCTGCAGCAGCGAAGCGGATCGGAGCCTGGAAGGATTGCCTTGGCTCCAGCGGCTAATAGACGTAAGACGAAGCAAAGGAATCAAATTGATCGGCGTAACGAAAGGTCTTGAGCGATTCCGCAGCGATGCCGTGCGATTATCCGGAGCTTGCAGAGCCGGACTATACCGTATGCTGCAAAGCGAATACGCCAATATTCATTCCAGGCATGTCGATATAGATGCTTCGGATCATTGTAAAGCCTGGGCGGAACAATTAATTGCAGAACTGCATTGTAACAGCGAGTGGCCGGAAATTTGTTACCGCAAATCCGTGCGTTACCGCGCATGCCTGCGGGAGCAAGAGACGACACAGAATGCCAAGCCGCTTTCGTGGCCGGAGGGGCATGTGCTGTGGATTACCGGCGGAACGCGAGGACTAGGCGCATTGTGTGCACGCCATTACGTTGAAACCATGGGCGTGAAAAGGCTTGTCTTGCTCGGGAGAGAAGCGCTGCCTCCCCGGGAAACATGGGAAAACGAGGCGGTCCGGACTTCACCAATGGCGAATAAGATCCGTTTGGTCAAGGAATTGGAGAAGATAGGGGCTGACGTGCGGACGCTCGACATCCCGCTAACGGATACCGGTGCACTAAAACAGGCGCTTCTTGATATTCGAGAGGAATGGGGACCGGCAGGAGGCGTGATCCACTGCGCCGGCGTCGGTGATCGGGAGTATCCGGCTTTTGTTCACAAGCCAACCTCTGTTATACGGCAGGTATTGGAGCCGAAAGTGGAAGGCTTAATGTCCGTATGGGAATGTTTCAAGGATGAGCCGCTTGCCTTTTTTGCTCTATTCTCGTCTGTATCGGCGGCTGTTCCATCGCTAGCTGCAGGACAAAGCGATTATGCGATGGCCAATTCATTTATGGATTATTTCGCGCAGGCTCATGCGAATCAAAAGCCCATTATCAGCATTCAGTGGCCAAGCTGGAAAGAATCGGGCATGGGCGAGGTACAAAGCGGCGCCTTCCTTGCCACCGGTATGCACAGCCTGACCGACCAGGAAGGGCTGAGATTACTCGATCATATGATTGCAAATCCGCCGGGAGCGGTCGTTCTGCCTGCTGTCATTCAACCTGACAAGTGGCAGCCGGAGCGTCTGCTTATGCGGCGACTTGAAAGCAGCTTCACCACGCGAGCTCTCGCTTCCGGCCCATCGGAAGTGCGCTTGGAGTCACAAGCATCGCTGCCGGGAGCCGTACGTTCATGGCTGTTGGATTTATTTGCAGCAGAATTGAAACTTGAACGATCCAAGCTGGAGCTTACCATACCGATTCAGGATTATGGTGCAGACTCGATCATATTGGCGCAATTAATTCGGACAATAAGCCGCACCGTAGGTAAGGATATCGATCCATCGGTGCTTTACGAGCATACGACCATTCAGTCGCTCGCAGATTGGCTGACGGCCTCCTACGGCGAGCCGCTGACCCGGGCGTTGCTGTCGGGGAGCCAGGAGTGCCAGGAGCATGAACAGTCAATGCCCATTCATGATTTTAGAGATGCTCCTTCCATGCCTGTAGCGGAGCTCTCCCGTCAGCCCATTCATCAGGAACGAATCGGCGAGGAGGATATTGCGGTCGTCGGGATGTCCTGCCGATTTCCGGGAGCGAAGGATTTGACCCATTATTGGTCACTGCTCACGGAAGGCCGAAGTGCGATACGGCCGGTCCCGAAGGAACGATGGGGGAGCGCCCATCCTTATTATGCAGGGCTGCTGGATGAGCTTCGCCATGCCGATCCGTCGTTTTTTCATATTCCGGACGAGGATGCCAGAGCGATGGACCCGCAGGCACTGCTCATCTTGGAGGAAAGTGTAAAAGCGCTTCATCACGCAGGATATAACCGTGCGGACGTAAAAGGAAAGGCCGTTGGCGTTTATATCGGTGCCAGAACCCAGTATTGGCCGGGCGAGGAACTGCTCCTCCAAACGAGAAATCCGATTGTCGCGGTCGGCCAAAATTACTTGGCTGCGAATATATCCCGTTTTCTTGACCTAAGGGGTCCCAGCATGGTGATCGATACGGCCTGTTCCTCTGCCTTGACCGGGATGAGCATGGCCATTCAAAGCCTGCGGAGCGGGGATACGGTGTCCGCGTTGGTGGGAGGGGTCAGTCTGCTGAACAGCGACTTCTCGCACAAGCTATTCGGTCAGCGCGGCATTCTGAGCAAAAGCTCGACATTTCACGTCTTTGACGGCCGGGCTGATGGCGTTGTACTCAGTGAAGGCGCCGGCGTTGTCCTGTTAAAAACAGTGAAACAGGCGCTGGCTGACGGAGACCGCATCTATGCGGTTATCAAGGGAATCGCCGTAAATAACGATGGGAAAACCGCAGGGCCGGCGGCTCCAAATATGCAGGCGCAGAAGGACGTTATGCTCGCAGCCTTAAAGAAGAGCGGCAGAAAGCCGTCTGACGTCTCTTATATCGAAACGAACGGCTCAGGCTCGGAAGTAACCGATCTGTTGGAGCTCAAGACGATCCAGCAGGTTTATGGCAACGGTGGAAATGCCGCTATCGCTTTGGGCTCCATCAAGCCCAATATCGGTCACCCGCTAAGCGCCGAAGGGATTGCGAGCTTCATTAAGGTTGTGCTGATGCTCGATCATGGCCAGTTTGTACCGTTTTTATCGGGAGAGCTGCCGATGCGGCATTTTGATTTGGAAGCGTCCCCGTTTTTCTTTCACCGTGAAACGAAGAGCTGGAGTGAATCGGTTCGAACAGCGGCGATAAACTGTTTTGGCGACGGAGGCACCAATGTTCATGCGGTTGTAGAATCTTGGCAGGAAGTGCGCTCAGGAGACGCCATACGGAAGCCGCTGCCTTGGCCGGAAGAATGGCAGGAAAGCGGAAAATCGGTTAGCGAATCATCGTCTGATTCACAGACGGTCAAGAGCCGAACGAATATATGGAAAATGAAAGCGGAAGAGCGGAAGGTCAGCAGCCCGAAATCATTCTGGGGCGGAACTAAACCCAAATAACCCCATAGGGCTTAGGGGTAGTGCATTCAAGGGGGACTATTTCATGAAAGAACAATTTTTATTAAGCGGCGATCATCCGATCCTGAGCAACCATAAAGTCTTTGGTCAGGAACTGCTGCCTGGTCCGGCTTATGTCGACTTGATCTACCAAGCATTTCGGGATAACGGGTACGATTGGAGAGAGCTGGAGCTTTGCCATGTATCGATCTATCATCCCTTGGCGGTGGGTCACGATTACGAGGTGCTGATCGATATTGTTGTGGAAGAGAAGGAAGCGGGATGCTGGAGCATTGTTGTAGAAGGCCGCGAATCGCGGGATGGAGCCGTCAGCCCGGAGGCGAAACGATATGCCGATGCCCAAATGCGGAAGATTCAACCCGTTCCATTTGATAAGACGATCAATCTCGGGCAAGCCATAAATCAGGCGGAAGCTTCCGTCGATCTGGAGGAGGCCTATGCGCAGTTTCGTGCGCTGGGCCTCATCCATACCGGCATGATGAAAGCGGAAGGGCATACCTTCCAAACCTCAACAGGCGTGCTCATTGAGCTTGCATTGGATCGCAATTCGCGCGACAGCGCCGAAGACGTGCTGTTTCATCCCACCTTGTTAGATGCTAGTTGTGTAGGTGCCTCGCTATTGCTTCGAGCGCTTGTCGGGGAAGAGCAACAATTGTTTCTGCCCTTATATTTTGAGTCCTTTCGTGCGGAGCAGCTCATTCAAGAGCGCTGCTATACACAGGTTCTCACTCCCAGTGTTCAACGAAAGAACGAATTGCTCAGCATGACGCTAGAGCTATTCGACAGTAAGGGCTGCAAAGTAGCAGAAATGAAAAACTACACGATGAAGCTGGTGAGGGCGGCATCCGGGATCAGTTCATCTGCCGTCTCGGGAGATGGGGATGACCCGTCCGTCACAGAACCGGCGCCGGCTCCAGTCAAACAGGGGCATGCTCTCAGCGGGGAGCGCACTCCAACCGTTCAGGCGGCCGCTTTTCTGGCTGGCATCTTGGCTGAGCGCTTGGATATGGCTGAAGCGGATCTCGATCCGAACGCGGGCTATTATGAGATGGGAATGGATTCCTCAGGCTTGCTGGAGATGGTTAAGAGAATTGAAGCGAAGGTAGGCGCAGCGCTTCCGCCTACGCTGCTTTTTGAATATACGACGATTGCAGATTTATCCGTTTACTTGGCCGAACAGTACGCTTCGGCATTTGCGGATGAAAGCTTCGCACCAGTACCGGGCGATGGAATCAATGCCCCCCGATCGCACCTTGATGAACATCCGGACAACAGGAAGAAACCTGCGGATTCCAGCAACCGCTCAGAAGCATCAACATCGCAAGAAGAGGATATTGCCATTATCGGAATGTCAGGCCGTTTTCCAGGGGCAAGCGATCTACGCGAGTTTTGGCAAAATTTGAAGGACGGTAAAGACTGCATCAGCGAAATTCCCCCTTCACGATGGGATTGGAAACAGTTTGAAAACTTAAAGTCTCCTTCGGGCAAAGGGGTTTCCAGATGGGGCGGCTTCATTGACGACCCCGATTGCTTTGATGCGCCGTTCTTTCGCATATCGCCTCGCGAAGCGGAAATCATAGACCCGCAGGAGCGGATTTTTCTTGAAACATGCTGGGAGGCCATTGAAGATGCTGGATACCGTCCGTCCACCCTCGTAACGCCAAGAGGACCGAACAAACGGAACCTTGTCGGCGTGTTCGCTGGTGTTATGCATAAGGATTATGCACTACTCGGGGCGGAGCTTATGGCGCAAGGCTTGCTATTCCCGCTTTCTTTGAGTCACTCGTACGTGGCGAACCGGGTTTCCTACTCGCTTAATTTCCATGGCCCCAGTCTGGCAGTCGATACGCTGTGCTCCGCATCTCTGACAGCTGTCCACATGGCGGTAGAGAGCATCCGGCGTGGAGAATGTGAAGCTGCAATTGCGGGCGGTGTCAACTTGACGCTTCATCCTGGCAAATATAAAACGTTCGGCATGGCCAACATGCATTCGAGCGACGGTTATTGCCGTACGTTCGGTAAAGACGGCGACGGGTTTACATCCGGAGAAGGGATTGGCGCGGTCGTACTAAAACCGCTAAGTGCCGCCGTCAAGGATGGCGATCAGATATATGCCGTTATCAAAGGCAGTTCAATCAACCATGTGGGTGCGGTTAGCGGCATTACGGTGCCCAGTCCGGTTGCACAAGCTGAATTGATTGAAGACTGCCTGAATAAGGTTAATATTCATCCGAGAACGATCAGCTATTTGGAAGCACACGGCACAGGCACGTCGCTCGGCGATCCCATCGAAATCCAAGGACTGGTGAAAGCATATTCCCGCTACACGGATGACCGTCAATATTGCGCTATCGGTTCAGTCAAATCCAACGTCGGTCACGGCGAGTCCGCTGCCGGGGTTTGCGGGTTGATTAAGGTTGCGCTGCAGATGCATCATAAAACGTTAGTGCCGTCGTTGCATTCCGCCGAAACGAATCCTTATATCGATTTTGAGCAATCGCCATTCTACATCCAGAGGCAGTTAGAGCAATGGGAGCAGCCTCGGGTGACCGAAGCAGGAAAGGAAACGGTATACCCGAGGAGGGCAGGGATCAGCTCCTTTGGCGCCTATGGCTCAAATGCGCATATCATTTTGGAGGAATGGGTGCCGCAGCCTTCTTCCGCGAGCGGCGAGCCGTCTGCCGTCATTGTGCCGTTATCGGCCAAAAATGAAGATCGCTTGAAAGCGTATGCGGATCGGTTAGCGCGGTTCCTTGCGGATGAGGCTGGATGCGTGGCTAGCGTTAAGGAAATGGAATCACAGAGCGGGCTGGAAGCCAATATTCTGCGAATGGTTTCAACTGTTCTGAAGGTGGATGAACAAGACATCGATTTCGATCAAGACTGGTCGGAATACGGCATGGAAACGGCACACCTGTCTGCTGTCCGGGATGAGCTGCTGCGGGAATATGAAATCGAGACCGACAGCATCGATTGGTATGAGATTCGATCGATCTCTGATGCCGCCGAATCGCTGCATCTGATTCTCAATCGGAATCGTCATGCGGAAGGCGGGGCGTCTCAGGAGATGAGCTTGTCGTCCATTGCGTATACGCTTCAGACCGGACGCGAAGCAATGGAAGAGCGGGTTGTCTTTCTAGTCAGCAGCATCCGGGAACTGGTCGAGAAATTGAAAGCATATGCGGATGGTAAACCTTCCGTTCCGAACTGCTGGAAAGGTCAGCTGAAGAAAAAGTCCAGCGTGTCGGCGGATGTGGCGAAGGCTGACGACCGTTGGTTTACAGAAGGAAAGATGGCTGAAATCGCACAGTCTTGGGCTCAGGGCAGCGATATCGAATGGGGACGGCTTTACCGTACCGATAAACCGAGAAAAATGCATCTTCCGGCCTATCCCTTTGCGAAAAACAGATACTGGCTGCCGGTTGCGCCGAAACCGCAGGACAGCCTGCCATCAGCGGTACAGCAAGTAGGAAGCACAGCCAAAGCGGCAAGCCCGACCTCGCCTCAGGGAGAAAGCTCAGCCGTAATTCAGGCTTCGAACCGGAACGCGGAGAATGACGCTAACCAACGTATCGTGGAAGCTGACACAGGTACCGGTTCGCAGGATATGCTGAGGCAGTTTACTCCGGTGTGGGATACGTTCGCCGTTGAGACGGAAGGCGACTATTTCCCTGCCGTAACGGAACGGATCGCTGTATTTGGTCTCTGCAACGAACGTTTCGCGCAAATTCAAGCCCTATATCCGGGTTCCGTACATTTTGGTAATGACGAAGACGTGTCCGTGGCTGATATCAAGCGGAAGATTTCCGGCTTTGAGGATATCGGACATTTTATATGGGTAGTTCGTGATCCTGCTGCTATAGACGGCGGTGTAGACGATGCGCTGATTACTGCTCACAATCAGACTACGCTTAGCTGCTTCCGGTTTATTCAATCGTTGCTGCAATCTGGCTACGGTTCAAGGTCGGTCGGCCTCACGGTCATCACGACCCAGGCCCAAGCGGTATCCAAGAAAGACAGCATAAAACCGGCACAGGCAGGCGTTCACGGACTGATCGGTTCGCTTGCTAAAGAATATCCAAACTGGATGATTCGTCTCATCGACTTGGAGTCGGATTCGAAATGGCCGGTGTCCGAGATGTTCCGGATCCCTGCAGACCGGAGGGGCGGGGCTGCCGTATACAGAGGGCGTGAGTGGCACCGTATGCAGTTGATTCCAACTATTCTTCCCGCTCCGAAAGCGCCAGTGTACCGGAATGGAGGCGTATATGTCGTCATCGGCGGAGCTGGCGGGATCGGCATGGTATGGTCGGAGTATATGATTCGTACCTATCAAGCGCAAATCGTGTGGATTGGTCGCAGCCCGATGAATGACGCTATTCGAACCAAAATTCACAGTCTTTCAGATCGTGGTCCCGAGATTCGTTATTGGAGTGCAGACGCATCGGACATCCATTCGCTCTCGCAGGCTTATGCCGAGATTAAGCAGCGCTTTGGCTCTGTAAACGGCGTCGTCCATTCGGCAATGGTATTAAACGAGTACAGCTTGGCTGAAATGGATGAGGTTGCTTTTCAAGCTGCGCTCTCCGCTAAAGTTGACGTGAGCGTCAGGATGGCGCAGGTATTTCGCGAGGAACGGCTAGATTTCGTACTGTTCTTCTCATCGCTCATCAGCCTTATTAAGAATCCGCAGCAGGCTCACTATGCCGCCGGTTGTGTCTTTAAGGATGCTCTCGCGCACTTGTTGGCACAGCAGTGGTCTTGCAGCGTGAAAGTGCTGAACTGGGGATTCTGGTCAAGCGACAAGGTCGAGGATACGGAAAAATACCGGCTGCTGCAGGAGCTTGGAATTGGGCTAATCGAGCCGAAGGAAGCGATGCAGGCGATTGAGAGAGTGCTTGCCCAGCCGCAATTGCAGCTGGCTGTCATGAAAACGACGAAGCAGATCCCCGTCGAAAGCATGAATCCCAAAGAAGAAATGAAGGCTCTAGCTGCAGGACAGCGGTCAGCTGAAGCAGGCCGAAGTCTGCCTGCCGCCTCTAAGCGACCCGATATCGGACAGATGAAGCGTGAGAACGCGGAGAAGACGGATGAGATGAACGGACTTCTTGGCAGGCTGTTGTTCGTGCAGCTTCGGCAAACGGGGGTATTCGCTTCCGGAACGTTCGATCTGAAACAGGCAATGGCTGCTGCAGGAATCGCCGAAGAAATGTATACCGAATGGCTAAGTCAGAGCGTTGCTATTCTCGTAGAGCAAGGGCTACTGTCCCGTAGAGGCCAGCTTCTGTCGGTTACGGTCACGGCAAACACCGATCACGGGGCGGTATGGGAGCAGTGGGGGCAGCATACCGCTAAATGGCGGGAGGACGAGAAAACAAGAGCGCAAATCGTATTGGTGGAAACAACGCTGAAGTCCTTGCCTGCTGTCCTTACAGGGAAATCTGCAGCGACAGACGTGCTCTTTCCGAACTCGTCAATGGAACTTGTCGAGGGGATTTACAAGAGCAATCCGGTAGCTGATTATTTCAACGATGTAGTGGCCGAGGCAGCCCTGCATGTTGTCAGACAGCGTGTACAGGAAAATCCGAAGGCGCAAATTCGTATTCTGGAAATCGGCGCGGGTACAGGCGGTACGTCTGCGGGCGTGCTTGCCAAGCTAGCTCTCTATAAGACCCATATTGCGGAATACTGCTATACCGATCTATCCAAAATGTTTCTGCTCCATGCGCAGAAGGAATACGGCCCTAGCTATCCGTTCCTGACGTACCGCACGTTCAACGTAGAGCAAGCTCTTGCGCAGCAAGGCGTTGATGCTGGTCAGTATGATCTTGTCATAGCCGCGAACGTCCTTCATGCTACGCGTAACATGCGGACGACGGTTCGCAACGCGAAAGCAGCATTGAAGCCCGGAGGATGGCTGCTATTAAATGAAATTAGCAACAGCGCCCTATTTACCCATCTTACGTTCGGACTGTTGGAAGGCTGGTGGCTGTACGACGATCCCGGCATTCGGATCCCGGGCAGTCCGGCGCTCTCGCCCGAAAGCTGGCAGCAACTGCTTGAGAGAGAAGGCTTCAGTGCGATCGGCTTCCTGGCCCAGGATCATCACGACCTGGGACAGCAAATCGTTGCGGCACAAAGCGATGGAATCATCAGACAGCCTAGATGGGAACAACGGAAAGGAATAAGCGCTCAGCAGTCTGCAAGTCAATCCGTTTCCACATTGACGAAAGAGCGGAATGATGCAGCACATACGGATTCCAGAAGGGAAATCGAAGACAGCTTATTTGCCTTGAATGAGCAGATGCTCCAGGATGAAATCAAATCGTTGATTGCCTCCCAGTTGGCGGAAACGCTGAAGCTGGATGCGTCATCGCTCGATATGGATGACTCTTTCGCAGACTACGGGCTTGATTCCATTTCCGGCGTGCATATCGTCAATACGCTTAACGAACGTTTGCAGATTGAGATGAAGACAACCATTCTTTTTGACTACAGCTCGATCAATCAACTGGCCGGGTATTTGCTGTCTGCGCATAAAGAGGCTGTTGTGTCCGCATTTAGCGACCGACTCGCTGCCGTTTACGAGCAAGGTTCAATTCCTCTTGAAAGGGAGGAGCAGGCTGTCCATTTCGAATCCTTGCAAACGAAGGCGTCCGCGCAGCCGGCCGAGGCCGCTGCATCCGTTCGGGCTACGGAAGCAGCAGTTAAAGAGCCCATCGCCATAATCGGAATGAGTGGCCGCTTTGCCAAATCGAACACGCTGGATGAATTGTGGGAGCATTTGGCGCAAGGTCATGATCTTGTTGAAGAAGTTACCCGGTGGGATCTGTCGAAGTATGCACCCAAAGGCAAGCCTTACTGCAATCACGGCAGCTTCTTGGATGAGATCGATAAGTTCGATCCGTCCTTCTTTAATATTTCCGGACTCGAGGCTACCTATATGGATCCGCAGCAGCGCATGTTCCTGGAGGAATCATGGAAGGCGCTGGAGGATTCGGGTTATGCGGGCCAGAGCGTAGAGGGTCGTGCCTGCGGCGTGTATGTCGGCTACAATATTGGCGACTATGTGCACCATATCGGAGACAACTCGCCTCCGCAAGCGATGTGGGGGAATGCTCCATCCATTATTCCCGCAAGAATCGCCTATTATTTAAATCTTCAGGGGCCTGCCGTTACGGTTGATACCGCCTGCTCCAGCTCGCTTGTATCCATCCATCTTGCCTGCCAAGGCTTATGGACCGGAGAGACCGAAATGGCACTGGCAGGGGGCGTGTTTGTCCAAACGACGCCAACGTTTTATATCAATTCCAACCGGGCCGGCATGCTGTCTCCTTCGGGCAAATGTCACACGTTCGATAATCGGGCAGACGGCTTTGTACCTGGCGAAGGGGTCGGTGTCGTCGTTCTGAAGCGGCTGAAGGATGCCATTGCCGACGGCGACCATATCCACGGGGTTATTAAGGGTTCGGGCATTAACCAGGACGGGACGACAAACGGCATTACCGCTCCAAGCGCCAATTCGCAGGAACGGCTGGAAAAGTCCGTCTATGATCGTTTCGCCATTCATCCGGAGCAGATTCAAATGGTGGAGGCGCATGGCACCGGAACCCGTCTCGGCGATCCGATTGAGTTCGAAGCATTGAACAGTGCCTTCAGCCATTACACGGATAAAAAGCAGTTCTGCGCGATTGGAACCATAAAAACAAATATTGGTCATACAACCGCAGCTGCAGGTGTCGCGAGCGTTTTCAAAATTTTACTATCGCTGCGAAACCAGCAAATCCCGCCTTCCCTGCATTATGAGACGGGCAATGCGCACATCAAGTTTTCCAGCAGCCCGTTCTATGTCAATACGGAGATTAAAGATTGGGCGGTTCCACCGGGTTCAAGGCGGATTGCAGCCACCAGCTCCTTCGGCTTCAGCGGCACTAATGCGCATATGGTCATTGAGGAGGCTCCGGATACTTTGCGTATGCATGCATCGAGGCCGTTTTATCTCATTACGCTGTCAGCCCGCAGCCGGGAACAGCTAAAGCAGCAAGCTGAGAGGCTGTTGGAGCATTGCCAGCGGGTACCTGACATTGATGCGGGAAACATCAGCTATACACTGCTGGTTGGACGTCGTCACATGAATCACCGGTTGGCTTGTATCGTCAAAGACGCAGAAGAGCTAAAACAACTGCTCTCCAACTGGCTATCCCGCGGTAAAATGGCGCAGGTGTACGTATCCGAGTTAGCGGAAAACGACGTTCGCGAGCAGCAATCGTTAAAGCGATTTGGCAATGCCGCGATCGAGAGCTGCCAAACGTGCATGAATCCAGGCTTGTATCTGGAGCATCTGTCCACGGCAGCCGAATTGTATGTTCAAGGCTATGCGCTGAATTACAGCCAACTGTTTGCTGGCGACTCCTATTCGCGTGTTCCGCTTCCGACGTATCCGTTTGCCAAAGAGCGTTACTGGGTTTCGGATAATGACTATCCGCCGCAGGACCCACAAAGACGCGAACCGATGAAAGCGTCTAGCGAATCTTTGCCTCTGAACCTTCAGCGCACTTCGTTGAAGGACAGCTCAGGTCTATTGTTTCAAACGGTTCTGACGGGGACGGAGTTTTTCTTGACAGATCATTCAGTCCGAGGGCGAAAGGTGCTACCCGCCGTCGCCTATCTGGAGATGGCGCGGGCGGCTGTGACGGCAGCATGCGAAAAAGGATCAGGTACGCCAACATCACCCGTCTTGCTGCGGCATATCGGATGGGTGCAGCCAATCGTCGTGGAAGATCGTTCCGTCACGGTGAACATTCATCTGCAGCGTAATTCCGAAGCGGACTTCTTCTTCGAAATTTATACGGAAGCATCGGGGCATCCGGAGGGAAGAACGGTTCATTGTCAAGGAACAGCGGCATTAGACGAATCCGTTCAAGTGCCACATATCGAATTGCTCGAAGAACTTCAGGCTAGATGTGACGTCGGACTCATCACCGGCGCCCAATGCTATGACATGCTTGGCCGGCTGGACATGGATTACGGACCCGGCCATCGTGCTATTGACCGAATCCAAGTCGGTAAAGGCGAGCTGCTGGGTCGTTTGGAAATTGCGGCTTCCGCCTTGTCCACACTGGAGCATTATGTGCTTCATCCGGGCATGATTGATTCGGCGCTGCAAGCATCAATCGGAATGGCCGCATTACCTTTAGATTCGGGAGTAGGAACTGGCTCGGAAGCAGCATTAAGGCCGGGACTTCCTTATGCACTGGACCGTTTGGTGATTTTGGGTCCAAGTACAGCGGTCATGTGGGCATGGATTCGAAGAAGCTCCGGAAGCACTGCAACAGGGGCGATTCAAAAGCTTGATATCGACATCTATGATGAGCATGGAAAACGCTGCGCGATACTGCAAGGCCTCTCTTCGCGTCAATTGGAAGCGGAAGTGGAAGTGGCTATGGCTATGGAAGAAGACGCTCCGCTTCTATGGAATCCGGCATGGGCCGAACGCAATGATGAAGACCGAAGTGAAGCGCGCATAATCACCCGTCGGTATATGTATCTGCTGGAAGAAAACCAAAGCATGAACGCGCAGTTGGCCCGAGCATTCCCTGAGGCGGTGTGCAAAGTGCTGAAAGCAGAAGGGCAGGTAATCGAGGAACGGTATGTCGGCTATGCGGAGCAGCTCATGGTTGACATTCAGAAGATCTTAAAAGACAAGCTTGGTGGTCAGTCGTTGATCCAGTTGCTGATTCCTGCTTCCGGCGAGCAGCAGCTGTACGCCGGTTTAGCCGGTATGTTGAAGACGGCGCATCTGGAGAATCCGAATGTATGGTGCCAGTTAATCGAATTCGATGCGTGCGTCTCATCCGAGCAGCTTCTTTCCTTTTTAGAGATTGACGGCCGTCATCCATCGGTCAGCCATATTCGCTATGAAGGAAACCGGCGGTATGAAGCGGTAATCGAAGGCCTGAATGCATCGGACGTTGCGGTGGACGCGCCGTGGAAGGACAGAGGCGTCTACCTCATAACCGGCGGTGCCGGAGGACTTGGATTGATCTTCGCACAGGATATCGCTAGGAAATCCCGTGAAGCGGCAATCATTCTAACCGGAAGGTCAGAGCTTGACCGTAATCGTCGGTCCCAATTGGAAATGATTCAGGAGTTAGGCGCACACGTGGAGTATCATACCGCAGATGTCCGTAAGGAATCGGACATGGCGGCACTGATGAGTGGAATTGTAGCTCGACATGGCCGATTGAACGGCATCCTTCATGCTGCAGGCATGAAGAAGGATAGCTTCCTGATCCATAAAACAACAGACGATTTGATTGCTGTCTTGGGACCTAAAGTGGATGGACTCATAGCATTGGACAAAGCAACAAGCGGGCTTGAGCTCGACTTCTTTGTTCTGTTTTCCTCGCTTTCCGGATGCTTCGGAAACTATGGGCAGGCGGATTATGCAGCAGCAAACGGGTTTATGGATGCCTTCGCCGCTTATCGGAATGAGCTGGTAGCGGCCGGCCATCGGCAAGGACATACACTTTCAGTGAATTGGCCGTTGTGGCAGGAAGGCGGCATGACCGTCGATCCCGCAACGGAAGCGATGATGGAGCAGCGTTCGGGAATGAAAGCGATACAGAGCCACCAGGGCATTCAAGCGCTTTACGCTGCGCTGGCAAGTGGGAAGCACCAAGTTGCGGTGATGAACATGGCTTTGAGCACAACGCCGCTCATGGAAGAGTTGGCGACAGCGCAGCAAGCTCCTGCGGCCGAGTGGCAATCAGATAGAGATAACCCGCTCGGACCAGACGAGCTGTATGAGAGAACAATGCACTACTTAAGGGAGACCCTGTCATCCTATATACGCATTCCTCTACATCGCATGGATGCCAAGACTTCTTTCAGCAAGTTTGGCATTGACTCGATTATGGCGATGCAGCTTACGGCACAGCTTGAGAACGAATTAGGCTCGCTGCCGAAAACTTTGTTCTTCGAGTATGAAAATATACAAGCGCTGTGTGAATATCTTATCGGTCATTATGAGCCTAAGCTCCGTCGGGTGCTTGCGCCCGAGCTTACGCAAGTGATACCAAAGGCAGCTTCACCAGTCATAGCGGCTGCTCATTTATCCGTTACGCCGGCTCCAGTGGCGACAAAACCAGCGTTAAAGCAAGCAACGCTGATCCGCGAGGAGATATCCGAGCGTCAACCTGCGTCCGATATCGCGATCATCGGATTGTCGGGCCGCTATCCGGGAGCGGAGGATTTAGACCAGTTCTGGGACAATCTGAAGAGCGGGAAGGATTGTATTGAAGAAATACCCGCTGTTCGTTGGCAAAGCGGCAAGTATTATGATCCTGAGAAAGGCAAGCCAGGCAAGAGCTACTGTCAATGGGGCGGGTTTCTAAAAGATATCGATCAATTCGATCCGATCTTTTTCCAGCTCTCACCCCTAGAAGCGTCTTATATAAGCCCGCAAGAGCGGCTGTTTCTCGAGTCCGTATGGAACACGCTGGAGCAAGCGGGTTATACAAGCCAGACGCTTGAGCACGAGTACGGCAGCAAGGTCGGCGTGTATGCCGGCTGCATGTACAATCATTATCATTTGCTAAATAACGACCCGGCGAAGGAGCCGCTTTTTGCTCTGTCCTCGTATAGCTCCATCGCCAACCGGGTGTCCCATTTCTTTAATTTCAAAGGTCCGAGCATCGCTGTCGATACGATGTGCTCTTCTTCGGCGGTCGCGATCCATATGGCATGCGAAAGCTTGCGGAAAGGTGAATGCGAGCTGGCAATCGCCGGAGGCGTCAATCTTTCGCTTCATCCGCAAAAGTATGTCGGCTTAAGCATGTCGCGTTTGGCTGGCAGTCATCCTGGAAGCAGAAGCTTCGCGGACGGGGACGGTTATTTGCCATCGGAAGGAGTTGGTTCGGTCCTATTAAAACCGCTGGTCAAAGCCATCGAGGATGGTGATTCCATTTTAGCGGTGATTAAATCAACCGCGGTCAATCATGGCGGACAGACAAACGGCTACGGAGCGCCAAATCCAAATGCACAAGCTCAACTGATGGAAGAAAGCATGCGCCAGGCCGACATAAAACCAGAGTCGATCAGCTATATTGAGTGTGCGGCTAACGGGTCATCCATCGGCGATGCAGTTGAAATGGCGGCGATGAACAAGGTGTACCGCAGTCATTCCGGTATGAAGCGTGCTCTGCCGATTGGGTCCGTCAAATCCAACATCGGGCATGGGGAAGCTGCCTCGGGCATCGCCCAATTAACAAAAGTCGTTCTTCAGTTAAAGCATCGGCAGCTTGTTCCGACACTCGGCTCGGACACAGCCTTGAATCCGAATTTACGCCTTGAGGAAACGAATTTCCGTATTCAGCGGCATTTAGAGGACTGGCAGCAGACGGAAAATGAAGCGCCACATGGCGGGAAATTCCCACTTCGCGCGGCGATCAGCTCCTTTGGTGCTGGCGGTACGAATGCTCATCTGATTGTCGAGGAATATGTGCCGCCTGCTGAAGAACCATCTGTACAGGAAACTGGAAATCAATTATTGATCCTCTCGGCCAAAAGCCGGGAACGTCTGAAGGAAGCCGTATACCATGTACGTCAGTATGTGAAGCGGAACGAGGAGCTTTCGCTGGACGATCTGGCCTATACGCTGCAGGTCGGTCGTGAATCCATGGACTTCCGCCTTGCTGTAACTGCGAGCAGCAGGGAAGAATTGATGGCCGCGCTCTCGTACTATCTGGATGATACCGGCAGTTCGGATATTCCGCTATCCGGGAGCTTCGGGTTATACGAAGGAAATGCGGGAGGACCTCCGGATGATATGCTCAGGCTCCTTTCTGGTAAGAATGGCCAGCTGTATTTGAAGCACTTGATGGATGAACTGGATGTCGAGAAGCTTGCCATCTACTGGTCAAAGGGCGGCGATATGGACTGGAGGGAATTGTATCGCAGCCGAAGAAAGGGGAGAATCGTACCATTGCTCACTTACCCGTTCGTCAAGCAGCGCTGCTGGCTTGAAATCCAACCGGAAGCGGGCTTAGAGCGGACGGAAGCTGAGATGGGCAAGAACGATGAGATGAGCGCACAAAAGGCTCAGCTTGCCATGAACGGGAATGATGTAAAGACAATCGTCTTAAACAGCGTCGCTCTACTTCTTGGCATGATGCCGACAGAGATTCAAACGGACAAGCGATTGATGTATTACGGATTGAGTTCGCTTCATCTCGCGCAATTGCTTGCAGGCCTGCAGAAAGTGGCTGCTCCGTCGATGGAGCTCCCCGATCTGTTGACTTGTGAAACGATTCAAGACTTGATCGACAAGGTGCAAGCGAACTTCCCGCCGGAAATCGATGATCTTCATGTTGACGGCTCTTTTTTGGAGGAGAACTTCAATCAGCAGATCATTCGGCTCAATTCAATTACGGATGGAAGGCCGGTATTTTGGATTCATGGGGCTTCTGGAAGCGTGGAAGTATATCGTTTTTTGGCGGCGTATGCGAAAAGACCGTTCTACGGTATCCAATCGTTCAGCGGTACCGGCGATGAAGCACCTGAGGGCATAGTGGCTATTGCTTCACACTATGTCCGACTCATCAAAGCGATTCAGCCGGAGGGCCCTTATGATCTTGGCGGATATTCGCTCGGCGGTATGTTGGCTTACGAAATGACGCGTCAGCTGCAGGAAGCGGGTGAGACTGTATCGTCTTTGGTTATGCTGGATACGATGTTTAGCCCTGAGGTCCAGAGGACGACCCTCGATCAGAATTCTATAGCCCTGCAAACCGTTAACATGGCGTTGGCAGCCGTCCATGGCATTGCCTCGACCGATGAGAAAGGTCTTCTCATCCATAGGGATGAGATTGACTGCGACAACGGATTCGATGTATTTTTTGAACGTCTAACCGAGCTAGCCGAGCATAGAGGTCTGGATATTCCTAAGCGGCTGCTGGAGAAGCAATTTGAGCGTCAGTTTTCCATGCAGCAGCGCTACAGATTGATAGACTATAAGCTTCTGCCTTTGCCTCGGCCAGATGAGGTGACCTGCTATTACTTCCGAAACCAGAGTGGGGTGTTCATGGGATCATGGGAACCTTATTTAACGGCTAAAGAAGGGGCCGTTCCGTTCGACCATCTGCCTTACTGGGAGGAATGGGTTCGACAGATCCCGCAGGCGTACGTGATGGACGTTGAAGCTTCGACACATATGACAATGCTCGAAGATGAAGCCGCAAGGCAAACGATTTACGCGTTCTGCGAGAAACTTTATGGAAAGCGGCCACTTTCGGCACGTTTTTTTCAATCCTTTTATAAGCAGCACGCGATGTTCGTATAATACACTGAGAAAAGCGAGGTACGCAGATGCGTATCTCGCTTTTTTTGTTTCGGCAAGCCCAAATTTCCCACGGTGACTGTAACAAGATGGCGAACTTACGGAGAGAAATGGAAGGATAGTTTATGAGGATTCGGGGCGAACCGTATCATTAATAGTGGTAATACGTAATGTAACTTCTTTCGTTTTACTCTCTTTTTGCTGCCATTGCTTAAGTGTTTCAAACGAATAGTCGGTCAGATCTGGTATGGTTATCTTTACTGTTGTGTCATTCTCCCAATGTAACGAAAGTATTGGGATACTAAAATCTGTAGACGTTACCTTATTGACCATATCGCTAGCGTCATCAAGCTCGGCTAGCGTTAAGGATTCTGTGTTTATAATCATTACACTATTTCGGACAACATCAGTACCTTCATTTTTTCCAAGTAAGATAGCGATATTCTTTTCGTTTGGAGAAAAAGCATGATCAGAGAAGATGCTTCCAGAGTGTAAAGGGACGGATTTAATCTCATCATTTTTAATTTGAACGAATGTATGGTTGCAAAGTTTTGTTCCACAACTGTATTGAAAATCACCATATATAATCCCGGAATTCGAAGTGAAGGCTGTAGCTTGTATTCGTTTTATCTCGGTTGCTCGATCACTTTGCTCGAATTGTTCAAGGTATTTATAAATGGAGTCAACCTTTTGAATCGGGATTGAGTATTCTTTTGAATTTAATGAAAACGTTAATCGTTCTGCTTCTTTCTGCACGTTTTGTACCTGGGTACCATTGGAGTTAGAAGAAATATTGCGTGACGAATCACTACAACCAATTGTAAGCACAGTCATGGACAGAGCAATAATCAAACCAACTATTTTTTGCATATTTTTCTCCTTTTAGGCTGTACTATTTATTGTTTTTTCCTCTTTTAAATATGACAATGTGGAGGGACTAAGCAAGCCTATTTTTTCAATATAGCCCACTCGACAATCACAAAATTGAGAATGAGCCCAGCCCAAATGTTTACATTCAATACCTCTTCAATGACGGTTTCCATACCATGAGGAAGAGAAAAACCGTGTAGAATAAAGTACAGAAGGAGTAATACTGGCACCAACAGACGCGCGCTTACGGCAACTAATGTCATTCCAAAACTGCGGATCATCCATTTTCGGTGTTCCTCATATTGCCTGTTGATGGCGGTACGATACCCTTTCCAGCAAGTGAACAGCCAAGCCAAAGATAAGATCAGGAAGCTTGTTGCCTTCATGAAATCTTCTGCATAAAAGATACTCGCTAAAGAGAGGAGTCCGCTGATAAACACACTATACACATAAACTCTCCCAAGAAAACGGTGTATTTTTGGTTTCTTCAGGCGAATTCGGTCGACAAACTGGAAAAAACCAGTGAGAAGAGCAATAAAAGCAGACACGATATGAGCAACTAATAAAGGATACTGAACAGTGCCGGGAATAATCGTTATGCGACTGTTTGCAGGGTCTAATGTTAAATAGGGAAACATAAATGGAAGGATAACCACTAGCGATACAAGAAATAATCCCCACCAAATTTTAGGGAGTTTCATGACTTCTTCCCCCCAAATAGTTTCACACGAGGAGGGGGAAGGGGAATCTTCTCATTCGTCTCAAGCACGCAAAACCGCTCCCATCTGAATAATTTGTCTTACCCCCATCCTAAACGCAAGTTCAAAACAAACCCTAAACGATTTCTAAAAAAAGGATAAAATCTGAACGTCATCGCAGCTTATGTATACGTTGCATAAAAAAACAAAGACCAACATAGTAAATATCGCCGGTCTTTGACTCATAATCAGCTATTAATTGGGCTCTAACACAAAGTAATAGGGTTTGGAGAGAAGATTGTGCAAATGATCGCGTACTTCCACGTTAGGCAATCGGTTTAATGAATCGCTAATTTCTCGTTTCATGTCCGCGTACTGGCTTTCATGCTGGTCTTCCGGGTCCACTTTTTGTTTCTCCTCGTGAATTACTTTAGCTAAACGCTTTGCAATCTCAAGTAGCTCTTGATTGGTCTCATCGTGACTAGGTTCATTCGCATTTGCTAAATATCCGCGCATTTCTGCCAAACGAGACAGGGTATCACGCCAGTTCCATACTTGAATATTTTTTTCTCTTGTCTGAGAGCATATCTCCGTAAACGGATTTTTTGATAACAAATCCTCTAATGTACGCCATGAATCTGGTCGCATAGATTCTTCGAGTTTTTGCAGACAGTATGCATCAGGAGAGAGTAACTCTACCACTTCACGAAACGCTGGAATCGAGTTTCGTTGATAGCTTTTGATTCCCCACAAGCTATGTACCTGCAATGCCGTAGCAAATGACTTGCAGTAAGTATCGAGCTCTTCTAATCGTTCCTCATCTAGCTTATGACTAGCAAGAATCCTCGCTTTTACCTCATTATCTGGGATGTTTTCATTCGCTTCGCCTAATTGCATGCTTCTTTTGATGTACGTTCGAACCGTGTCTTTTGGTATCGATCTATCTTCTTGAGCACCAAGAATTCCAAAACGATAAGAGATAAAATCCTCGAATCCTTTACTACTTCCAAATCCATCATCAATGGCATGCAAATCTGGTTGGACTTCCATCATTTCTGCGAGCACCTGCTCCTCAAGTCCATAAATGCATGCTTCGATATGTGTCCAGTAGCTTCTACATTCGTCTTCGCTCCCCAGTACACGTTGATAGACGTCATGGAAGAAGAGGATATGAGCAATTTCGTGGAAGTAATTTTGAAAAGGAAACTTGATGTGATTTCCTTCCAAATATGATCCTGCATTTTGATAGATCCGTCCATGCTCTGGTCGAAATAATGTGGGGAGTGTCGAGTGTAAATCTAAGTATAATCCAATCCCTTCATTGTAACTATGTGCCCAAACAGCTAAATAGGTTGGGCTTAACAACAAAGCGATGGAGTGATTGGTAATTTGAACAGGCAAGTTGAAATAGCCGCCGTTTATTTGAGGCTGTAGGCTTAACCAGGTCATCCCAACTGCTAGAGCCTGATATAAAGGAAATTCACCATCCGCTGATGCTTCTCTACAATAACGTTGAAATTGAAGTATATCGCTTACAATTCCATGGTTCTTAAAACCGTAGTTCCCCTCGAATCTCTCAAGTCCCTCGACAAAATCCTCTGCTGATACCGTTAAAAATACGTTAATTCCATCCACCCAAAGATCGGAACCGATCTCTGATTCCAGCCATGCGTCTGTGTCCTCGGCAAGCTCTCTCAACTGATGATATCTATCCAACAAATGCGCTTGATTCATAAATTGCACCATCCCGTCATGTTTGCTTACTGCCTGGAAAGCGAGAACTTTATGCAAAAAATTCAAGAGCACACGAGGTGCTCTTGAACATTGATTACTTTTTACATGCAAGTGTCATAATTGGATGGAAAAGCAATTTCATTTCTTGAACGTTTTGATTGCTGGAAAGCTGTACTTTCACTACCTTTTTCATGAGAAATCCCGTCCTTTCAAATTTTATATACGGAGATAACGCATGCTTTTTTGGTTCTCTTACAAGCACACATCAACAACTACACGCCATTTCAGTGCTTTCATTTCTTGCACTTGTTTGTTCTTGTTCACTGCTACTTTTACGACTTTTTTCATGAGTTTACACCTCCCTTCTATAGAGATGGAATTATATGAGTTTACTCTCAACAAAAGGCTTAGTTGTAATTATAAGGAAAATTGACAATTCATTTCAAGTTAAGAAAAATAAATATTTTCTGAAATATAGAAGTTTCGTTGATGGCGGGTCGAATCTCCCTCTTCCAATACATACCTAAATGATGTGCGGTTTTTCCAGGGAAGGTACTTCCTGCTGCGATATTGGGGTGCTTGTAGTAAACTGTATCAGGGATGTAAGCTTGATTTTCGGCAACTTGGAGTAACTGAGCTCATAGCGATTGAAGTGTCGTACTCCTCTATATGAGGAAGAGAAAGATGAGTCGTATGTTTGAAAAGAGTGTTTATTTGGAGTATAGTATCAGAATGAATAAATGAAGGTTGTGTAAGTAACCATCTGAATGAACATTTATGAATGAGAGATAGAGAACAATTAGGAGGACTGTTGTGTCACAGAAAGCGCCAGTTTCTTTTGTAGTTACGATAGGATTCATGTTATTTGCTCTGTTTTTTGGAGCGGGTAATTTAATTTTTCCGCCAATGCTTGGCCAATTAGCAGGAACAAATGTATGGATAGCCAATGCAGGTTTTTTGGTTACAGGGGTTGGGTTGCCTTTGCTAGCCATCACAGCCTTTGTTTATTCGGGAAAGGACGACTTGCGCTCCTTAGCCAGTCGCGTGCATCCCGTATTCGGAATGATATTCACGATTATTTTATATCTAGCAATCGGTCCGTTTTTTGCGATACCTAGATCCGGCAATGTATCGTTTGATATTGGGGTAAAGCCTTTCCTATCAGAACAGGCAGGTTCGGCACCGCTGATTCTATTTACCATCCTGTTTTTCGCACTTGCCTGCTTTTTATCGCTCAACCCTATGAAAATTATCCATGTAGTCGGAAAAATCTTAACTCCAATTAAATTAACATTTATCGGAATTATTGTAGTAACAGCTATTCTTTATCCAATTGGAACCCTCCAAGCCCCGCAAGCAGATTACACATCCCATGTATTTTTCAAGGGTTTTCAAGAAGGGTATTTAACTTTGGATGCGCTTGTCGCTTTTGTTTTTGGAATGATCATCGTGAATGCGATTAAAGAAAAAGGAGTTACTGCCAAAAAACAAGTTTTGGCTGCGTGCGCAAAAGCAACAATGATAGCCGGTTTACTGCTCGCTCTTTTCTATACTGCCCTTTCCTTTATGGGTGCCTCTAGTGTAGAAAAGTTGGGCCACTTAGAAAATGGCGCGGAAGTTTTGGCGAAAGTTTCGAATTACTACTTTGGTTCATATGGTGCCATTTTATTGGGACTAATGATTACAGTGGCATGCTTGACTACAAGTGTAGGGCTTATTACCGCCTGCTCTTCTTTTTTTCATTCATTGTTTCCGAAGATCTCTTACAAAAAATTTGCGGTTATTTTGTCTGTTTTCAGTACACTCGTTGCTAACATTGGATTGACGCAACTCATTAAGGTCTCCGTTCCGATCTTAATGACCATGTACCCGATTGCGATCTCGTTACTTTTCTTGACGTTTCTGCACAATGCATTCAATGGCAGACCAGAAGTGTATCAAGGAAGTTTGCTTTTCACTTTTCTGATTAGTCTGTTTGATGGCTTAAAGGCTGCTGGACTCGAAAACAGTTTTGTCCATCATTATTTTACTCAGTACCTTCCACTGTATGACGTAGGTTTAGGCTGGCTGCTGCCTTCTCTTATAGGGGGGGTATGCGGATACTTGATCAGTGTATTCCGGAAGAATGTGTACCACGTTCAAAAACAAAAGGAGGCATGAAAATAACTTTTCGCTTAGACACATGGCACTTAGAAGATGCATTACAAACCCGTCTCTTACCATATAGGAGGCGGGTTTTTTTCATAAGCCAATAAACATCAATTAACAGTTAAAAATATTCGCATTTTTCTAAGGTTTACTGATTGGGATCATCCATTTTATGGTATTCTATTTTTGGCGACGGATGTCATATATGGGGTGCATAACGATGATAGGGCACACAACAGAGAAAGAACGGATGACGAACTCCTGATTGTCGTATTAGGAAATGTGCTTAGTGATAGCGAATGCAGTGAATTTTTAGCTCGGCGCCAAGCGAATGGTAAAGAATGTATGAATAGGCTTAGTCTAAGTATCGCTACCTTAATACCGAAGTATTAATAAATATTTCAGGTTTTACAGAGCAAGCTCAACTCGAAGCATTTGAACGGATCGTAACTGTGGAGCGGCTAAGAACCCTGTATATGAGACTTTTGAAAGGGAAGTGTGATAAAAAACACTTATGCTATATCCATACATTTATTCAATAAGGCTAGGTAACGGGGCAACGAGTTTCTCCGCGAATCCTGTAATGAGTAGCTGCGCTCGGAGTGGTTCATGTAGGTTTTTCATAGAAGAAAAGAAAATTATGTTGTATAAGAATTGACTTGCACCTTCGGAAGTGATTTAGATTTTCATGAAAAATGATAAGCCATAAAAACTATAGTTAGTATATTCGGTAATTAATGATTCGCATTGTTTATCTGTTCACATTTTACTGTATTTACATAAAGATAAATATTTCAAAAAATAGAAAAGGGAGATTTGAGTGAATTTACCTAAAGCACCTGATCAACATGATCAAGAAAGTATTAGCATTGCTGCCTTTACTCTAGCTATGAAAAAGTCAGATTTTATTATAAGGGATGTTCGTCAGAGGGATTATGGAGTAGATTTAAACATTGAACCGAAGATAACAAATAAGAATCAAAAATATGCGACTAACTATTTATGTCAGATACAAATTAAAGACAAGATTAATAGTGAAAATATAAAAAATAATGATGGCACGTACAGTTATTCTCTAGTAATATCCAATATTTATTACTTATTAAGTCAACCTGCATCGATATTTATGATCTATCTCGAGGATCAAGATAAATTTGTATGGGAATGGATTTTTGAAATTGAGAAGTTTGCAGAAAGAAAGAACATTGATTTAGGAAAAACTAACCAATGTGAGCTCACATATAGATTTACCAACGAGTTAACCGATAGTAGTATTAGAGAAATATACGATCGAGTCTTTCAAATAGGTGAAAAGATAAGACAACATAGAAAAGAAATTATAAATTCTCATGAAGTTGACTTTCTAAAATATGAAAAGGTTATACATTCCTTTAAAGATAAAGATCAAAAAATACAGCAGTATATTAAAACGAAGAATTATAAGGAAGCTTATAAACTTTGTTCTAAAATAGCTGATATTGTAGAAAGCGAAGAGTATTTTAATGATACCGCGTTACTAGCTTTATTAGCAGGGGACTATAAAAGGGCGTGTAGATACAGTAGTAAATCACTAAATATTAATCCTCAAAATTACTTAGTTCATTTGTATCTGGGATCAGCATATTTGAAATTAAAGAATTATAGTAAAGCTAGAAACTCGATAGCAAAATCGCTATCAATTAAAGAAACTCCTGAGGCTTATACAGAGTTGGGAATTTTAGAATTTGTGGTTGGTAACATTGAAAAATCGATAAAAGATGTAGAAACAGCATTAATTTTAGATAAAACTTATGAAGGCGCCAATCTTGTGCTTGGTCATATATATACAAGTATGTTTAGTTTTACTAAAGCAACAAGTTATCTAAAAAGGGTTATAGAAGTGAACTCTAAAAATGCTGACGCATTAGCACTTCTAGGAACTAATTATCAAGAATCAGGCAAATATACAGATGCAATCGATTTCTATCATAAATGCTTAGATTATGACAAAAATCATTTCTATGGATTGCTAGGTTTATCCCTGTCTAAATTATTTAATGGGGATATAGAAGAAGGCATTTTGTTCATTAGTAAGTGGATTAGTGTACACCATAGGGGAAAAATAGCAACGGGTGAAGGATTGGGTATTATTTATATAGGATGGGAAAAGTCTATATTTATTCGTATTTCACGAACAAATAAGAATAGTATTGAAGTTTGTCTAGGTGATGATATAAGAATTCCAGTTAATTTACCTAATGATAAAGATAAAGTAATTATAGGCGTATTAGAAAATGTTGAACAATCATGGAAACTACCAATAGTTGGGAAGGTATTTGGCGATACTGCAAATTTTAAGGAAGTGATTAGAAATCTTAATGAGAGACTGACTTTTATCCAAGACTTTACTCATAAGAAACAAAGTATCGATTTTCATAATGAGACAAAATTGTTTATAAGAGAAGAAAAAGATCGTGTTTATTTTGAAATTGATTTTAATGGTTACAAAGTAACGGGATATACAAATGGAAACTACGAGAAGAAAGGGTTTCATGAGTTTGTAAAAGCATATAATAGATTCAATGTTTTTCAAGTGAGTTTATGCGATCTCAAAACAAAAAAAGAAGTGTTTTTCACAGTGAATAATAATGTGAAAATAGAATATTACGATTTACTTTTAGTGAGTGATTAACATCATAAGGCTATGTTTCCTTTGAAATGAATAGTCCGTAAACTAGCATTAAATCCTTTCTGTAGCTTACGGAAGCTATGAATTATGGATTTCAATCCCCCGACCGGCCTCTACCAAATACATTTGCGATGCGAAACTACCACCTGACAAAGGTGGCTTTTTTATGTCCACAACCTAAGAGTCGGCTGCTTGAACTTTCTTGTATACTTGAAATGAATATTATCAAGTGTTAGACTATTTTTTATTTATTGATTATCGCTATATGCTAAATACAAGGGGGCATCCGATGCCTGTCTTACAAAAAAAAGCAAACCACTCAAAAAAGATTAGCCTGGTGGCACTATTAACAGGACTAGTCTCTTTATCTGTTGTTCTGACTGTTACCATCCTCCTTATCTCATTCTATCAATCCAAAAAACAGGCACTGATTCACACGACGTTGACCTTAAATCACACAAGTGCACTCAAAATGAGTCACACCATAGACGCTTTGATAAAATCCATGCGAAGTAGCTTACAGTATTCGGCGAGTATCTTTTCCGATATGCACGCGATGAATGCAAATGAAATACATGCGAAGCTTGAATTGATACGACGTACAAACAACTATTTTAATTCGATTACCGTGGTGGATGAAACCGGGTTAGTTCGAAGTGTATCTCCCGAATCAATTGGTACAGAAGGGACATATTTGAGGACGACAGCGGCGAAAACGATCTTGGCAAAAAAAAAGCCTTATATTTCAGTACCATACATGACTGCAAATTCGAAACGTCTCGTTGTACTTATTAGCGAGCCTATTTTCGATAAGGACGGAATTTATCGTGGGTTTATCGGAGGAACCATTTATCTTCAAGAAGAGAACATTTTAAATACGATCCTTGGGAGCAACCCAACAGACGAGCTAGGTTCATCTTTCTACATCGTAGGTTCAAACGGTCATTTGTTGTTCCACCGTGATGCAAGTCGGATCGGAGAGGATATCAGTGCGAGTCCAGCCGTACGCAAGCTCCTTCAAGGTCAAAGTGGCTATGAACAGATCGTCAATTTGAGGGGGCAGACGGTATTAGCCGCTTACGTGAAGGTTGCTGAGAATGACTGGGGTGTCGTTGTCGGGTCACCTATTAGTGTTGTTTATGAACAAGTAAATCGTGATATTCAATGCGTTCTTTTGTATACGCTGCCTCCTTTTCTATTATTAATGTTAGTTGTGATTGGGCTAGCACGCAAAGTAGCAAGGCCTTTCGTATCCCTGGCCGATCTTGTGAGCAAGGCCGGTAGAGAAGAGGTTGAGTTCTCGGAAGGTAAACAGCATTGGAATCGAGAGGCGGACCTGTTAACGCGAGCCATTCGCTTTACATTAAACGATATCAAAAAACAGACAGATCAGTTGGCTCATGATGCGCGAACAGATCCGTTGACAGGGCTAGCAAACCGAAGAACGCTCGAGGAAACCATGCAAAAATGGATGATGGAGCAAATCTCCTTTTCTCTTATTATGATGGACCTTGATCGATTTAAATGTATTAATGACACATATGGTCATCAGTCTGGAGATGAGGTGTTGAAACATTTTGCGAAAATGATTTCTTCATCACTTCGGCCCGAAGATGTGAGTAGTCGCTTTGGCGGTGAGGAATTTGTTGTCCTTGTTTCCCATGCTGGCTTGGAGGAGGCCTATCAGGTGGCCGAACGAATACGCCATGCCTTAGAAACAAGGACAAATCCAATCGGGCAGCGGCTAACCGTGTCACAGGGCATTGCGCACTATCCTTCTCATGCTGTTTCGGCTGAAGATCTGATACATATAGCTGACGAGGCCATGTACAGGGCGAAGAGATCGGGTAGGAACCAAACGATGATAGCAAAAGTGGAGTAATCTATGTTTGGAGCGAAGAGGCGAGAGATCGCTTCTTTCTTTTTTGAAAAAAATTCACTTGTTCGGTGCTAAAAAAGTAAATTCGGTGATATATTATCTCGCTTTTTACATATGCATGTAACAAATGGATAATTAAGGGAATTTGTTGTTTGGAAATGTGAAGCACATGATTCTTGTATCTCACTTTGAAAGAGGGGGATTCAAATGGAGAATGTTGTCACATGGGAACAGTATGAGAGGGCACAACGCCTGCATCCTGCCAATTATTACGACGCAGTATTCAATGCTTTTCTCAGGCCAAACTGGATCAGCGGGAATCGGTTTTGGTACATCCGAGAAATCCGGTTGGAAAAGGGTACTGGCAGGCAGTATGTGATCGTGGATGCTGAACAGAATACGAGTCAACCAGCATTCGATCACGCCCGATTAGCCGTCTGTTTGTCAGGAAGGGCAGGAGAAACATATAGTGCAGAAACATTGCCACTTGGGGAACTTTTGTTTACCGAGAATGGATCGTCATTCCAGTTTGAGGTTGGCGGTACTGTTTGGAACTGTGATTTACAGGAATACAGATGTAAGCGTATAGATAAAGTTGATAAGCCGTCGATGGATGAATTGCCGTCTCCAGATGGAAAGTGGGTGGCGTTCGTATATGATCACAATTTGTATGTTCGGTCACTCGAAACCGGAAAGCGTTTCAGGCTGACTCGCGACGGCAAGGCATACTATGATTACGGAACCCAGCCTGAATGTCGGCTCTCGACCGTGGCGGAGAGATTGGCAAACATGAAGCTTCCTCCCGTAGCGATTTGGTCACCCGATTCCAAGATGCTGTTGACCCATCGGCTTGATCAAAGAAAGGTGCGCAATTTGCATCTGATTCAATCGGTTCCGAAAGGAGAACAAGTCAGACCGGTTCTGCACTCGTACCGTTATCCACTGGTTGGCGATCCACACGTACCGCTGGCAGAGCTGGTCGTCTGTGATTTGGAAAGGCGAACCACAGTCCAGATTGAAAGCGAGCCTTTACTGGCATGTCCAGTCTCACCCCTCACTCCGGGGATGCAAATGGCAGGATGGTCAGCCGACAGTAAACAGATATATTTCGCCCGGATGTCCCGTGATGCCCGCTCTGTCGATTTTTCCGTAGCTGATCCTTGCTCCGGTGAGGTTTGCACGCTACTGCGGGAAGAAAGCGATACGTTTTTGAACCAAGACCTGCATAATCTCGGAGCTGCTAATCCGAATATTCGGTTATTGGGCGATGGTTCGTTTATCTGGCACTCGGAGCGTGATGGGTGGAGCCACCTCTACCATTGCGATGGCAAAACGGGAGAGATTCGCAATCCGATCACATCGGGGTCATGGACGGTACGAAAATTGATGGCAGTGGACGAGCAGCAGGGATGGGTGTACATCACTGGAGGGGGGCTAGAAGAGGGGCGCGATCCTTATTATCAACACCTGTATCGCGTTCGCCTGGATGGAACCGGTCTGTCGTTGCTGACGCCAGAAGATGCAGAGCATGATATTGTGTTTTCTCCCACTATGAAGTATTTCGTCGATACGTTTTCGCGAGTTGATTTGCCGCCTGTTTCTGTTCTTCGCTCGGTAGATGGCAGCCTGATTCGCGAATTGGAGTACGCTGATGTGGAGATGCTGCTCGAGATGGGGTACCAATTTCCAGAAAGGATTACTGTCAAAGCACGAGACGGTGTAACCGATCTTTATGGGTTGATGCTGCGTCCATTCCCGTTTGATCCTTCACGCAAGTATCCGGTCGTCGATTACATTTACGGGGGCCCACAAATCATCAATACCCCGAAAGCTTTCGCGCTTGATCCCGGCCGAAGCCATGACCCGCTGGGTGGTGGACAATCATTAGCGCAGTTGGGGTTTATCGTTTTGATCCTAGATGGAATGGGAACACCTTATCGTTCTAAAGCGTTCCATGACATTTCAAACGGAAAATTGGAGGAAGCAGGAGGTTTGCTTGACCATGTGACAGCGATAAGGCAATTGGCAGAGCGCTACCCGTATGTGGATGTTGATCGGGTAGGCATTTGGGGATCGTCAGGGGGAGGCTACGCTTCGACAAGGGCCATGCTCTCATTTCCTGAGTTTTACAAGGCTGCGGTTTCCGCGTGCGGTAATCATGATCAACGGCTGTATATATCAGCATGGGGAGAACGCTATCAAGGTCTGTATGATCCGGACTTGTACAGGGATCAAGACAATGCACGTCTGGCAGCCAATCTGACAGGAAAGCTCTTACTGGTGAGCGGAGATATGGATGAAAATGTGCATCCTTCCCAAACGATTCGAATGGCAGATGCATTGATTAAAGCGGATAAAGATGTAGACATGTTGATTTTGCCCAACCGACATCACGGCTTTTCATTGGAACCGTACTTTATTCGCAGGAAATGGGATTACTTTGTAAGGCACTTGATGAGAGCAGAACCTCCGTGGGGGAATCAAATAGCCAGCAAAAAGGCCAGTGATAAAGAGCAGATAGAGAAGTAGTGTGTGTGAGGAAAGAAAACAGTGAACTGCGAAGAGGAGCCCTAAGAAGAGCTCCTCTTTTTAACCCATGCAGCGTCGCAAAAATAAAAGAGGTTCTACAAAAGTAGAACCTCCGTCCATTACCAGCCTCTTTGAGGAGGGGTCTGGATATGATTCGTTTCTTGATCGATGGTGCGGGCCATTTCTTTGATTTTGGCCAGTCCATCATCAATCTGGCGCTTATTCGCTGCAATGCGATTCGCTAACGATATTAATTGGCTAGATTGTGGTGGGTAGGGTGCATTTGCCAGGGTAAGCAGCTCTTGTTGAGCGCCGTCTAGGTTAATCGCTGCATTGGCTACCATATCCACTGCAAAGGAAATTTTGTCAGCGAGATGGTCAACCTTATTTGCCACGTGATTCGTATGCTGATTACCCCAACCGTTCGAATTGTTTATGTACGACATTCGATCACCTACTTTTGGACTTTGTCAGTGATGCTATCGATTTCTTTTACTTTTTGTGCAATTTTATCCGTATGTCCATCAATGGCGTCTGTCAGCTTGTCAACGTCCTTCACGTTCTTTTGAACCTCAGCCAGGTTGTTCAACGTATTTTTTACTTTACCCGTAATACCATCTGCAATGGTACCAACAAGCACCTTGATGTGATCAGGAGCATTTTGACCAACCTGAGCCACGAGACTTTCGATCAGTGGTTGAATTTCACCCAACGTTGTTTGTGCATTGATCAGCTCACGAGAGCAAGAATTCAATTCGTTGTCAATTTTATCGGAGTCGCGGTCAATTTCTGCCTGGATATCTTTAATATCTCCAAGAACCTTGTCGATTTGATTTCCGAGCTCTCGGACTGTTCCTTTCCCCATAAACATGTACATGCACCTCTCAAGAAATATTTATAGTAACTCTTAAGGATTAAGAGCGCTACCCTGAACTGAAAATTAACACTTATCGGAATAAACATTCTAGAAAAAAATGGTTCCTGTATTACTTTAACATTATATGTAAGGAAGGACTACCCTTCAATTATACATATAAACCACTTTTTTCAATCGTTATATTGTCCTGTATACAAATAGGCATAGAGTCCCTACTTTTTCCAAGGGAAAAGCCACCTATTGAAGGTGGCTTTTGTATTCTCTCGCTATTTTACCTCGCGGAAGCTTGCACTGACCTTTTGCAGCTCTTGCTTGAGGGACTCAAATCTTTTTTCTTCTGTCCAAGCCATGATTTGATGAAAATGTGTAGGCGTTTCGACCAATGTCACAATATAAGCGACCTTAATGCCGTCTATTTCGCCTTTGGCATTGAATTGGATGGCCACCTGGTTGTCAACTACAGTACGAATCTGTTTATCAACGGATACATTTTCTACAGCCTCTTGAAGGTTTGCTTCAATGACTTGGGCATAATCCTGAAGTGTGAATGAACTGTCTAGATCCTGTTTCGATTCTGACAGTACCAGTACATACTTTTCGCTAAAACGATTGGAGATTTCTATATCCGCTTCATCGTGAAGGGCTGAATCCTTACTCCAATCCGAAGGGGCTGTTATTTGAAACTTTTTATCCTTGCTATAGAATATTTCTTCGGTAGGCGTTCTTGATGCGAGATCGACTATCCCAAAAATCATCCCAATGATGGATAAAACAGCTACGATAGAGAAGACAACAGCGAGTACGGTTGTTTGCTTTTTGCTGACGTTGTTCAGATCCTTTACTTTAACGACGTATGTATTCGCTGCTAGATCGCCTAAGCGTTGTCTTTTGTCGGAAGCCAACACACTGATACCGGCTGGCAACCCGCCTAGAAGAAATACATTTGCTTCGAATAGACGGATGAGGGAACGGAGAAATGATTTCCATAACCCCGGTGGCCGTCCTTCCGCATTGACAGCAATGATGCGGAAAGTAAATTTTCCGATCGTATATCCGGTAAGTCCTTCTAACAGTACATAATAAGAACATAGGATAATGGCGGCTAGGATGAAGAAGTAGAGACCGTTTGCGTCTTTATCAATGGAAACCCCAAGTGAGAGCAATCCGATTAGAAAACAAGCGAGGAGAATATGATCAAGAACATGGGCTCCCCATCTCGTGAAAAAAATCGTAGCCCTGTCGTACGATTTCGATAAATCTCCCATGTTTTTTGGTGGCTCTTGCTGGGCATGAGGAGAAAACTCTGTCGGTACCAATGGTGATGGCGGTTGTTGCTCCAATTTTGTGCACCTCCTGAAAAATGTAAACATATTACATTTAACCACTTTGAAAATTGTATTGTCAATTGTAGACGATTAGAATGGGAAAAGATGAGTAAGGCGCTGCCGTCCCATTCCGCGGAGAGGAGAATCAAATATGGAAATCCACCAAATACCCGAGCAATTGCCATTGATCAAACATTCCAAAGACCTCTGGGGCTCTTTTGCCTATAGCAAGTGTAAGGATGCATACGGTTATGACAAGAACGGGCTGAAAAGATACGCGTTGATCGTTCAGCTTCAATACGATCAGACTGTGACAGAAGCAGACAAAGAATTCCTGCACTATTTGATGAGACAAGAGATTGAGATGCATAAGTCTCATCCGTATCAGGGATTACATGAATCCATGGACATCGTGGCTTTTTTGTTGGCGAAGTGTAAGGATGTTAACCATATCCCACTGTTTGAGCAGGCAAAATTAAGCAATTTTGATACCTACTATGGCTTTGACACCGAATATATCATTTCGGCGGGGATTGAAGAGGCGATCACGTATATCGAAGAGAACGCTCTGTATCGAATCAGCTCTTTCTTTCAGGATAAGAAAGAGGAGCTGGAAACGATGTATACGGCTGAACATATGGAGCGATGGTTTCAATCCAAGGCTAGGATTTACCCAGCCAAGCGCGAGGATGAGTCCTTGATAACGTTAATGGACAGAGCAAGCGATTTCGGTAACATGGCAGAAGCCAAGAAATTACTGGAGAAGCTAGAAGAGCAGTTGGGCTCTGACAAAAAGAATTATTCTCTGCTGTATCATCAGGCAAAACGATTGGAAGAGTACGACAAGGCACTTCACTATCTCACACAGAATTTCCCGGAACAGGAAGATTCGTTTGACAAAGTATCGCACTGGTTAAAAATAGCCGAAATCCATTTACTCAAGCAGGACTGGGTCCAGGCTTTTGCCAGCGTCAAGCAGTGCGAGCCAGAGCTCAAGCTCTTTACTTCCTGGAGAAGTGCTGGTTTGGGTAGAAGTTTGAGCGAAACCTTGTTGGATATCAGCTTGAAGGCAAGGGACAGCGACGAGGTTTTGGCTAGAGAAGCGTACCGCTGGGCTGACCAGATGTTGAAATCGACAAACAACTCCAACAGTAATGTTTTGAGGAAGGCGCACCAGTGTGCCAAGGTGCTGCAACTCAAGCAGGATAAAAGGCTGTACAGTAAAAAAGTCGCGATAGAAGCCAGACGAATCAACAGAATGTTTAGATGACTGAAAGTAAACCCGACAACTGTGATAGTCGGGTTTTTCTCTGTCTGGATGCAACGTTCATAAAAAAATTACCCACTCAGAGACTACTTTGCTGTATCTTTAATCTGAGCAATATTTCCTATCTTTCTATGAACTCTTTTTCCCCGTTAGCCAACCTCATTGCGCTTCAGGACATCGATAGCAAGGCTACTTTCCATGTTTCCTTCATGAATGTCATTTTACTTCTAGGCAGGAGATGCGTATGGATTTATTAACGTACAGTCCACTTATCGCAACCAAGCTTCATGTTCCGAAGTATGGTTCGGACTTGTTGCTTCGGCATCAGATATTGAAAGAAATCGATGACGCGGGCGCAGCAAGATTGATTCTCGTGTGCGCGCCAGCCGGTTTCGGAAAAACGACAGCAGTCAGTCAATGGACGCAAAATTCTGGCAAACCGACCGGTTGGATCTCCCTGGATGAATCCGATAATGATCCCGTGCGCTTTTGGCGATATTTTGCCAGGGCAATTGATTCGGCGCAGGAAGGCTTGGGCAAAGAATCCTCCTCGGTGCTCCACCCGCAGTACACGGCTTCTGCTGAGCAGTTGATGTCCGTGTTACTCGAAGAAATTGCGGGGTTTGAACGTGATTTTTATCTGGTATTGGACGATTACCATCTCATAAAGGAGCCTTCCATTCATGAAGGACTGCAGACTCTGATCCAGCATGCTTCCTTATATATGCATGTCGTCCTGATTACGCGGGAGGAACCTCCTTTTGCCCTACACCGTCTACGCGTTCGGAAACAGTTGAAGCAACTGGGCTCAGACACTCTTCGGTTCAATGAGGAGGAGTGCAGACGCTTATTCCAGGAGCAACTGGGTCTAAGTCTGTCAGATCAAGACATTGGCTCGCTAAGCAAACGAACGGAGGGATGGGTGGCCGGTTTGCAGTTAGCAGCCTTGTCCATGCAAGGAAAGCCCGAAGCGTCAAAGATCATTCATCAATTTTCCGGTAACGACAAGTATGTCGGGGAATATTTGACGGAAGAAGTATTGAAACGACTGCCAGAAAAGGTGCAGATGTTTTTATTGAAAACGTCTATACTGCCGCGGCTGACAGGAGATCTATGCGCAGCCGTTACCGGAGAGCCGGACGCTCACGACATCCTTCGCATGCTCGAGAGAACGAATTCATTTGTCATCGCGCTGGACGGGGTAAATGAGTGGTATCGTTATCACCATTTGTTCGCAGAACTTTTGCTCTCCCATGTAAGGAAAACCTATAACGAACTGCTTCCTGCCCTACATATCTCTGCAAGCTGTTGGTTCGAAAGTCACGGATGGGTAATGGAGGCGACTGAGCATGCGTTTCTCGGAAAAGATTGGACCCGGGCGAGCCGTTTAATCGTCGCACATGCGCCGTGGATGTTGAAACAGTACGAAAATATAACACTGCGCAGATGGATGAAATACTTTGAGAAGTCCTGGTTGGAATGCAACCCCGAGCTGTGCATTGCTTTTGCTTGGCTGCATGCTGTATCCAACGAAATTGATCAGGCGGAAATCCTCCTTCAATTGGCTGACGAAGCTACACGGGCCAATCATGGGAGCTTTGACGACTGTCGAGTAGAAATGTGTGTGCTCCGGGGATATATCGAAGTGATGCGGGGAAATGTAGACCTTTCCCTCAAATATATGGAAGAATCGGTTCAAATGAAGCCAAAATTCAGCCGCTACTTCATCGTCGGTATCGAGCTGAATTCGGATGAGCCGTACGTGCTGCGTAGTCGTGTGGCCTTGAGCGGGTATTTGTCCAACGTGAATGAATTCTATCCAAAACTGAGGGCAATCTGGAAGCACAGTGGTCTTGGCATATTAGCCTACGGTTCCATCGTGATGGCTGAGCTTTATTATGAGAAAAATGATTGTGAGCAGTTAAAATATTTCGTACCGCGAGCAATCCAGTTAGGCACCATCTCCTTGAATTTCGGCGTATTGGTCCCTGTGTATCTGACTTTGGCCCGATGGAGAAAAGCAGAGCATCGTAACGACGAGATGTGGCTGGCCATGGAGGAAATTACATTGCTATGCCGCCAGCACGATGCGCCTCCCCATTGGATGTCTTTTGTAGAAACATTCCGCGTCCGATTATGGATCGAAGAAAATCGACGGGAAGAAATAGAAAAATGGGCTGAGCCCTACACGAAAATGAATGTCGATATTGTCGCTTCCCGACATGAATTTGAGCGAATGACGTTGGCTCGGGTATACATCTATTTAAAAAACGACAGTGCGGCCATCATGCTGCTCACCAGTCTAAAGCACGAGGCGGAAATAAAGGATCGGCTCGGGAGTCAGATTGAAGCTTTTCTACTGCTCAGCCAAGCTTTCATGATCCAAAAACAGCATCATGAAGCGATGGAGTGTATGCGCATGGCGGTGATATTAGCCGCACCAGAAGGCTATGTACGCACTTTTTTGGATGAAGGCCCTGGCGTCGCCAAAATGCTCTATTCGCTCTATAAAAGCAAAAACGTATCCAAGCAAGAGATGGCTTATCTTTCGATGCTGCTCAAAAGCGTGGAGAAGGAATTTCCTACGCTTGATATTCAAATCCGGGTATCACCTGCATTGGAAAAATTGACGGAAAGAGAGTCGGAAGTGCTGGCACTGATCGGTGAAGGGTTATCCAATTCGGAGATTGCGGACAAGCTGCATCTCACACTGGGGACGGTAAAAGGGCATGTGCATCAAATTTTTAGCAAGCTCCAGGTGAAAAATCGTGCACAAGCGATTGTTAGATTAAGAGAGAGCGAGATCGACCATTAGAATCAACCCCCGCCTATACGGTGGGGTTTTTTGTTGGGAAGAAAATAATCAAGAAAAGACATAACTTTAGTTAGTATTTTTTGTAAAAGACTGTTGTTAACATAATTTTGTTTCACCTAGATGTTTTGCTAGGGGAGTGTGTCGACAGAAGGGGGAGTTGAAATGAAGAAGAAAGGAGGACAACATTATTCATGAAAAGAATAATTGCTCGTTTGTTGGTATTCACTTTGCTGTTCGCAATTGTCCAACCTGTGTTTCTTCAACAAAAAGTGAAAGCAGCCGATCTTCCCGTTGTGATTAGGGTAGAGGCAGACAAGTTCGTGGATGCGTTTGGTGCCTATCCTGATGGCCTGAATTACCAAGGAATTCCCAACGCGTTGATCGTCGGCTATGCCCGAGACTCTGGTGGGGACTATGGAGCTGCGAATACTGCCCTGCGTTTTGACCTGAGTGGCGTGCAAAGTGAGAGGAAAATTCAGTCTGCTGCCCTGAAAATTTATGTGCATAAGGTAGAAGCAACAGGCGGAGATATGCCCTTTATTGATCTATGGGGCTCGTTTGATGACAATTGGAACGATGATTTCACGACGACGCTACCTACGCATCATGAAAAAATCATAACAAATGAGTTTATCCCCAGTAATTTCACAGGATGGAAATCGTTTGATGTAACCAGCTTTGTCAAGACCAATATTTCAGACAAAAAAGCTACCTTTGTTTTAAGAGGAAGACAAACCGCACCACCTGTCCCCGTTTTGTATCAGCCTCAAATCATTTTCTACGACAAAAGAAATTTTAGCTACGCTTCTCAGCTAGAAATCACTTATGCTCCTAACTCGTCGCCAACGGATATCCTCTTATCGTCCAATTCGATTCCTGAAAACAATCAAATAGGAGCGGTAGTTGGTACGCTTTCGGCAGTAGATCCTGATCAAGGAGACACCGTTACGTTTAGTATTCAAGACACTACGGTGCCATTTGCTGTTGAGGGAAATCAACTGAAGGCGACGGAAACGTTTGATTTTGAAACGAAGTCGGCTTACTCTGTGCCGATAACCGCAACAGACTCGGCTGGCAATACATTCGCCAAGGTGATGACCATTCAGGTGACGGATGAAAATGAACCACCTACGACAGCGACGGTTACCATCAATGGCGGTGCAGCCATTACGAGTTCAGAAAATGTGATGCTCACCATCAACCATGATGATCCTGACGCAGCCAAGCCCGATTATCGTTTGACGAACGTGGAAGGCGGTTCTTGGAGCGAATGGAAGCCGTTTGCGACACCTGTACCGTGGACCTTTACGACAGACGAAGGGACCAAAACGGTCTTCATGGAGCTGCGGGATGGAACAGGAACTGTCCTGCAAGCGCAGGATAGCATTTTGCTGGATACGACACCTCCAGCAGGGACCATCGAGATCAATAACGGGAACGTAGCCACTTCATCAGAGAAGGTAGAGCTTACCATTCAGGGGAGTGATGCGAACGGCCCGGTAGAAGTGATGGTGTCGAATGATAACAGCTTTACAGGCAGTTGGATACCAGTCCCAGCCAACAACAAGCTGGAATGGAACTTGGCTAGTGGAGACGGACAAAAAACAGTCTACGCGAGGTTCCGTGATGGTGCAGGGAATCTGTTTACGACATCGGATACCATCATGTTAGATAAAACGCCACCTGTTGTGACGGGGGTTGCGAATGGCAGCTTCTACACGGCAGATGTCACACCTGTCTTCGACGATGGCACAGCAACATTGAATGGTGCACCTTTTGCCAGCGGCACAAAGGTGAGTGTGGAGGGCAAGTATACGCTGGTAGTGACGGATGCGGCGGGGAATACGGCTACGGTAACCTTTACCCTGGATAAAACCGCGCCTACTGGAACTCTTGCGATCAATAACGGAGCCACCCATACGAACAACCAGGATGTCACTTTGCAAATCGATGCCACTGACGTTTCCAGCAAGGTGAAAATGAAGCTGTCTAACGATAACATCAGTTGGAGTGCGCTAGAGGATGTGGCGACCACCAAGACTTGGAAGCTAACAAATGGGGATGGACAGAAAACGGTCTATCTACAGTTGATCGACGAAGCTGGCAACCCCCATGATTTACAGGCATCGATTACACTCGACACGGTTGCACCTGTAGTCACAGGGGTAGAGAACAACAAGCTGTACAATCAGAGTATTACGATCAGCTTCAACGAAGGAAAGGCGATCTTGAACGGAAAGCCGATAGCTGACGGAGAAATCGTCAATGATGATGGTGCTTATACGCTGATTGTCACTGATGAAGCGGGCAATACAGCGACGCTTGCATTTTCGATTGATCAAACGAAGCCGTCAGGCAGTCTCAAGATCAATGGTGACGCCAATTATACCAATTCACTTGCAACCACATTACAAATTGCCGTTACCGATTTCAGCAATGAACTACAGATGCGCTTTTCCCATGATACGAGTGATCCAGCTAATTGGACTTCCTGGGAAACGCTGACCACGACAAAGGCGTGGAACTTGCCGACTGGGGACGGAACTAAGTCGGTTTACATGGAAGTAAAGGACAAAGCAGGGAATATTGCCAGCTTTACCGATGAGATCACACTCGATATGACCATCCCTACGGGTGCTTTTGAGATCAATCAAGGTCAGTTGTATACCAACACGAGCAAAGTTACGTTGAGTGTGGAGTCGGCTGATGCCCATGGTGTGGAAATGCGCTTGTCCAATGACAACCTGACGTGGAGCGATTGGAAAGCGGCACCATCAAAAGGCGACGTTCCATGGGAGTTGAGCAGTGCTGATGGAACCAAAACGGTCTATCTCGAGTTGAAAGACCCAGCCGGAAACCAATTGGCTCTTCAAAAGCAAATCACGCTGGATTCCTCTGGACCTGTTGTCACAGGAGTCACCCAGGATGGTGTCTATGCCAGCGACGTAACGATTACCTTCAGCGAGGGAACAGCATTGCTGAACGGCAATCCGTTTACGAGCGGTTCTGTCGTCAGCGCGGAAGGATCGTATGAGTTGGTCGTCACAGATGATGCACAAAATCGCACGACGATTCGTTTCACACTGGATAAAACACCACCGGCTGGAACGCTCAGCATCGATAACGGAGCTGAATTTGCGAAAACAGAAGAGGTTACGCTGCAACTCACTGCGTCCGGAAATCCAGACGACATCGAGATGGCTATCTCTAACGTAGATGACAATTCGGGTACGTGGGAGCGATTCACAGCGTCCAAAGCATGGAAGCTGGCTGATGGCAGTACAAACGGCATCAAAACGGTCTATGTCAAGCTGCGGGACAAGGCGGGGAACGTCACAAAGCTAAGCGATACGATTGAACTCGATGTGGTGGCGCCGACTGGTTCTATCACGATCAATAACGGAGACAGCTACACCAAGTCCCGTGATGTTACGCTCGCCATCACAGCGAACGACAGTACCAGCGATGTACAAATCCGCTTCGCAAATGGTGACAACGACTGGAGCGATTGGGAGGCAGTAACTGCGACCAAAGCATGGCAGTTGAAGTCCGGTGATGGAACCAAGACTGTCGAAATGCAGATCACAGACAGGGCAGGGCACATTACAACCGTTTCCGATACGATCGAGCTGGATGCAGATGTGCCCGTTGTTACAGGAGTCGAGGACAAAGGGATTTACAAAGATGACGTGACAATCACATTCAACGAAGGAACTGCGACGCTGAATAGTGCTCCGTTTGCAAGTGGCGACCAGGTAACCAGTGAAGGCAAGCATGAACTGCGGGTCGTCGATGCTTCCGGAAACGAAATCAAGATCACGTTTACCTTGGATAAGACAGCACCAAAGGGAACATTCGTCATTAACAATGATGATCGTCTAACCTACTCCACCAGCGTGAGACTGCATGTTACTACCACGGACAATTTGGGAGATGTAGAGATGCGCATCTCCAATGACCAAGGCAAGTGGAGCAGCTGGGAAAAAGTGACGGGGACGGTACCGTGGAACTTGACGTATGGCAATGGGATGAAAAAAGTTCTGATTCAGCTTCGCGACCAGGCAGGAAACTCCGTCGAACTGGATGATTCCATTGAGCTATATGTGCCAAATGTGCCGAATCCACCAATAGGAGAGCCGGTCACCGGAGTTGAGTTGGAGGAAGAGGAGTTAACGCTGCGTGTTGGCGATACAGAAAGCCTTCGTGCCACTGTAAAACCAGCGAATGCAACAAATAAACGAGTCAAGTGGGAAAGCAGCGACTCTGAGATCGTCGAGGTAGATGAGGAAGGCAAGATCACGGCAGTAGCTTCTGGGACTGCGACGATTACAGTAACGACCGTAGACGGGAACAAAACCGATTCGGTGGAAGTAACCGTTAAGGAAATAGCCACCTTCCAGTTGGAAACAAACGAACCGTCCTTCTGGATGAAGCCAAGGGGAACCACGACCCTGCGCCTTTATAAAGTAGAAGGCAAAAAACGCAAAGACATCACGCGAGACAAAAATGTTGAGTACGACACGGAAAACGGGTTGGTTACCGTCAAGCAGGGCCGTATTACGGCAGGCAAAGAAGAGGGAGAAGACATCGTTACCGTACGCTATATGGGCGAGGAACTGGAGATTCCGGTGACGGTTTCTAAGAAAACCATTCGTTCGTTGACGACTTCCTTCAAGGATTTGGTTTTGGAGATCGATGAGGAGAAGCAGCTAACGCTGACAGCCGTCTTCAGTGATAAGAACACCGAAGAGGTGACAGAAAAAGCAGCTTGGTTCTCAAGCGACGAAGAGGTCATCGAAGTAACAAAAGAGGGAAAAGTGACAGCGCTGGCTGAAGGGAAGGCTGTCATTACTGCGAAATTTGGCGGTAAAAAGGTAACCAATCGTGTGCTCGTCGTAGAGGAAAAGAAAGTGAAAGATTTGCGAGCATCGCGCTCTTCGCTGCGCTTGAAGGCAGACAAGACTGGAGAGATCGTCCTGTATGCGGTCTATGAAAAAAGATACGAGGAGATCGTCACCAAGGATGCCGAATGGACAGTGGAAGATCCTGAGATTGCGACTGTAGAAAATGGTGTCGTAACCGCTCTGGAATCTGGTAAAACAACGATTACAGTAGAATACGGCGGCGAGACCATAACGATTAACATTACGGTCTGGTAAACGAAAAGGGGCTGTTCGATCAACTGTAGAGCGCAGCCCCTTTTCCATTCTGTTTAAAAGGTGAAGAAATATGGAAAATGCACTCATTGCTTTTGCAAGTAGCATCTTGATTGGGGCCATTTTTTTTGGGATCTTATGGTGGGAAGGCTCGTGGTTCAGTCTTCGGTTTACGAAGTGGTACTTTGGTATTTTGTTGGCAGTGTCGTTGGGCGTAGGTGTGTATAACTTTTCCTAGAAATGTCTGAGACATTTTTCCTTTCTTGGCGTTAGGTGAGCTGTGAAACGAACCTAACACAGGGAGAAGAAATGTCTTATATTTTTTATGTGCAAAAATTTCCTAATTATAGTTTCCGGTTGAGCAAAGACGACTCAATATCATCGTATTTGACATAAAATTCAGACATGATATAATATCCTTAAATGACAAAAGATTACAATTCATACTTGATATGGGTAATTTTCTGCGATTCTTTCCTAACCAACTCCTTTGCATTTCAACAAGTTTCCCTCCTTTCATAGAGTCAGTAGCTAGTTTAGCAACTCTGATTCGAAAGAACCATTTCTCAATGATCAAGTGCAGTGTCCTGCATTGGTTTGATTACACATAACAACATCCTCACTCTACACTCCATCTCCCATCATAGCAATCCAATCAACTAGTGTATAAAGCGCTAAACATTCAACTCCCACATGAAATCTATATTCCAATTCACCTAAAAAGAAGAGTCACCCCGCGGCGAGATTACAGTCGTGGGCTAGAATTGTCGATTCATCAAACTGTCATTCTTGGTATTCTTCCAATTGCATACTCCACTAGCGTGTCAGCACTGACAAAGACCGATTATCAGACGCTGGCCTGATTATTTCATATGCTGTGCGATGAAGCCACTCATTGATTCCTTTGCAGACAATTGCTGAGAGGAGGGGAGGTGTCGTGTTGATTAATCAGAACAGGTGAGGATCTTCGCTCGTTTTGGAGATTCCCATCATTACCAAACGCGAAAAGGGAGGATGACCATGTCCATGGAAGATCAAAAGAACCATTGGCTGTCAGTATTAGCTGGAGAAGATCCATTGCTACAGCTTCCGCTAGATATCTCCAGGCATCACCATACTGGATATGCGGGCGAGGCTCAAACGATTGATCTTTCAGATACGGTGAGCAAGCAAGCCATACAGGTGGGGATACAAGAAAAGGCCGATCTGTTTACAGTACTCTTAGCTGCCTATCACAGTTATCTTTACAGGTATACGGGTCAAAAGGATATTCGGGTTGGTGCGGTGACAGACTCTGCGTTTTGGATAAATCGAGTCTTTGTTGATGGAGCTATGAATTTTAAGCAGCTACTAACCGAGGGCAAGGATAAAGCAGACAAGGGACAGATGTTCGCAAGTCTTTCAGCAGCCACGCCATTATTTCATACCTTATTGAGAGTCAGAAAAGCCGGAAATGTAGTCACGATAGACAAGCTTTCTATCGAGTACGACGAGTCAACTGTAGACTTGCGTGTGGATGTTGAAGAGGCAGACGTCTTGCGCATATCTTTCACCTACAATGCCAGGTTGTTTACACAAGAAACCATCCGAAGAATGCTGAAGAACTTTTGTAACTGGATGGAACAGGTTGTAACGAATAGGGAAACACCTGTCGATCAATTGCGATTGATCACCAAAAGTCAGGAAAGAGAATTGCTAGACGAGTGGTGCAGGAATGACGAGGCTTTTGAGCTTCCCGATACCATTTTAGCTGCCTTTGATTGCCAAGCTAATCGTCATCCAGAGGCCATCGCACTCGTTTTCCGGCAAGAGGAAGTCACCTACAGGGAATTGGATATACGCTCGAATCAATTGGCCCATCATCTTAGAAAGATAGGTGTTACAAGTGAGACGCTCGTTGGCATATGCCTGGAGCGCTCCATTGAAATGATCGTGAGCATCTTGGGCGTGTTGAAAGCAGGAGGCGCTTATGTCCCGATGGACCCTGCTTATCCTGTTCAAAGACTGCGCTATATGATAAAAGATGCAGAATTGCCAATCGTCATCGCGGATGAAGCATCTGTCGCAAGAATACATGACGGAATAAAAACCATTAATTTATCTGATGATTCTGAAATAATCTCGAATGAAAGCATGGAAAAGCCTGAAAACCAAGTGAATGGTAACGATCTGGCCTATGTAATCTATACCTCGGGCTCGACTGGCAATCCGAAAGGGGTCATGATTGAACATCGCTCCATCATGAATTTTCTTCAAACACTGGAGAAGCGTAGTGAACTGACGAATACAGACAGAATCTTGCAGAAAACGTCTATTTCTTTTGATGCGTCTGTCTGGGAGCTCTATTGGTGGATGGTGAAAGGTGCGAGCTTGTACATCCTCCCTAACGGCGAAGAGAAAGACCCTGCCCTGCTGGTAAAAGCAGTGGAGAGATATAACATTACCCATCTTGAGTTTGTGCCATCCATGTTAAAAGTAGTCTTGGATTATATCGAGAATGATCGTACGTCTTCTGCCCTATCCTCTCTGAAATATGTCACTGCCGGTGGGGAAGTGCTTCCACCTCAAGTTGCCCAGAAATTTACGCATCTGCTGACTATTCCTCATGGGACAATCTTATATAACACCTATGGTCCAACGGAAACGACCGTCGAAGTTGCCAGCTACAAATGTATGCCTGAGGATCATCGCTCTTTGATCCCCATTGGAAAGCCAAACTGTCAGACACAATTGTACGTATTCAATGAGCATTTACAAATCCAACCCGTCGGAGTGGCTGGCGAGCTCTATATCGGTGGAACAGGTGTAGCAAGAGGGTATTTAAACCGTCCTGCATTAACCGAAGAGCGTTTCATTGCCAATCCTTATCGTCCAGAAGCAGATTCGCGATTGTATCGAACGGGAGATTTGGCTCGTTATGCAGCCGACGGTAATCTGGAGTATCTTGGTCGCAATGACAATCAAGTCAAGGTGAGAGGCTACCGGATTGAGCTTGAGGAAATTCAAACGATTTTAAGCACTCATCCATCTATTGAGCAAACCATTATAGTGGCCCAAAAGGATTCCTATGAAAATAACAAGCTTATCGCCTATGTGATAGGATATGGAAGCATAACGGAATGGCGTGATTATTTGAAGGCTCAGCTTCCGGAGTATATGGTTCCAGCGTATTTTGTGAAAATGGATGTTTTCCCGCTTATGCCCAGCGGAAAAATTGATATAAAGTCACTGCCAGAGGTAGGAAATAGCCGACCGCATATTTCAGCAGAATATAAAAAACCGGAAACAGAACTGGAAATGCAGCTCTTGGGCATTTGGAAGGATTTGTTTGGATATGAGGAGATTGGTGTAGAGGATAATTTCTTTGAATTAGGCGGACATTCGCTGTTAGGGACGCAGGTTGTAGCAAGAATCCGCGCAGTCTTCAAAAAAGAACTCCCGTTGTCTACCCTGTTTCAATATCCGACAATCCGAAGCATCGTGCCAGTCATCAATGCCGCAGAGGATACATACTCGATGGATGCGTTTCCTGCCATTAGCAGGGCATCACGAGACAGAGATTTGCCGCTTTCTTATTCGCAGGAGAGAGTGTGGTTTTTAGAACAGTTAAGCTCCAATAATTTGGCTTATATCTTTCAGGCAACCATGAAAGTGCAAGGGATGCTAGATATCCCCATCTTGAATCAATGTTTTACCGAGATTGTACGCAGACATGAAATATTTCGAACCGTTTTTCTTGAGAAAAATGGGCGGCCGTATCAGGTCATTTATGAACCATTCGATGTGAAATTGCCCGTTATTGATATTTCTCATGTACCTGAGAGTGATCGTGCACGTGAAGTGCAGAGATTGATTCGAGCAGAGATCAAGAAGCCGATCGATATTTCGCAACTGCCATTGGCGAGATGGCTGGTTTACAAGATCTCAGATAGGGAATCGGTCATTCTGTTTGTAGAGCATCATCTGATTCATGATGGATGGTCGTTCCGAAAATTCCTGAAAGAACTTTTTACGCTGTACAGTGCGTATCTGGAGAATAAACCATCTCCACTCGCGGAATTGCAGATTCAATTCGCAGATTATTGCGTGTGGCAGAACGAGATGTTTAAACGAGGCAAGGAAAATAAGCAGTTAACATACTGGAAGAATCTGTTGAACGGAGCCAACGGGATTCTGGAACTGCCAACCGACAGGCCACGCCCGGTCAATCAAACATTTAACGGGAACATGTTCACCCATTTAATACCGGAAGAATTGTATCTTCAATTGCGTGATTACTGCATGAAAACAAACACGACCTTATTCATGGTCATGATGGCTGCCTTTCAGACATTGCTGCATCGGTATTCGAATCAGGAAGATATTATCGTAGGTTCGGGTATCGCGAATCGGCGCTGGAAAGACACCGAAGACTTGATCGGGATGTTTGTGAACAATATTGTGATTCGGACGCAGTTTACCGATCAGATGACGTTTCAGGATGTTTTGCAAGCAGTCAAAACGTCAGCATTGGAAGCCTATGAGAATCAAGAAATTCCATTCGATCAGGTAGTCGATGCGTTAAAACTGAAGCGCGATCAAAGCCGGAACCCTGTATTCCAGGTCATGTTTAGCTTCCAAGACACGAAAGTTACCCATTTACCTGTATCCGATTTGGATATTCAACTCACCGAAGGCATTAGCAACGGATCGGCAAAATTTGATATTAACGTGGTAGTGACGAACCACTCTGAGCTCTCCGATTCTCTATTAACGAAGGAGGAATACGGGAGTATCAGCTTGGATTGGGAATACAATACGGATTTGTATGACGAATCTACCATGCGTCGCATGATTGAGCACTATATCCAATTGCTGAAAAGTGTTCTTACCCACAGTGACCAAACGCTCCATTCCATGCCAATGTTGACCGCCTCTGAGCAGAATCAAATACTTCAGAAGTGGAATGACACTTCTGTTGCGTTTGCGGATCAGAAAACCATTCATCAAATTTTCGAGGAGCAAGCTGAACGGACACCAGAGCAAATCGCGGTCATATTTGAAAACGAACAGTGGACTTATCGGCAAATCAACCATCGTGCCAACTTCCTGGCAAGAAAATTGCGAAACTTGGGAGTGAAACCGGATACATTAGTCGGGTTAATGATGGAACGTTCACCTGACATGATGATTGGTATCCTTGGCATTTTAAAAGCTGGTGGGGCTTATATGCCGATGGACACGATGGCACCGAAAGAGAGACTGTCCTATATTCTTCAGGATAGTGATACGAAAGTAGTCGTCATGCAAGAGAAATTCAGGAAAGCGATCGATTTCAATGGTCCGGTTCTGTACGTTGGTGAGAATATGCCTGAGCAAGAAGTAGAATGTGACAATCTCGAACCAGTTGCTCACTCGACAAATTTGGCTTACGTCATCTACACCTCAGGCTCGACGGGAGCACCAAAAGGCGTCATGATTGAACATCGCTCTGTCGTCAATCGTATGAACTGGATGGTTCATCGCTATCCTATGGGCGAACACGACACGATCATGCAAAAAACTCCCTATTGCTTTGATGTTTCGGTAACCGAATTGGTCTTATGGTTTTTCACCGGCAGCAAGCTATGTTTTCTCGCTCCTTATGCTGAAAAAGACCCGGAGCTGATTATAAAAACGGTCGCCAAACACCAGATCACCTATATTCACTTTGTTCCATCAATGCTCAGCATCTTTTTAGACCATCTGGAAAGCAACGATTGTGTGGAAGAAATCAAAAGCTTACAGCGCGTGTATACGACTGGGGAGGCTTTGACAACGGAACAGGTTCAACGTTTTCATCGATTGATTCAGCAGCGGAATCAAACGACTCTCCACAATCTGTATGGTCCGACGGAAACGACCATTGAAGTGACCTACTATGATTGTCACGCGGACAGTACGGTCATTCCCATTGGGAGACCGATTGATAATACGCAGGCTTATATCATCAATAAAGAATGTCACTTGCAGCCCGTTGGCGTCATGGGAGAGTTGGTGATTGGGGGCGTAGGGCTTGCTCGAGGGTATGTAGGAAAGCCGGCGCTGACAGCAGAGCGTTTTATCCCGAATCCATATGGTCGTTTATCGGCAGAAAAAATGTACAGGACAGGAGATTATGCGCGGTGGATGCCAGACGGCAATATTGAGTATATTGGCCGAATGGACAACCAAGTGAAGATTCGCGGGTATCGAATTGAATTGGGAGAGATCGAAGCGCTCATGAGGAAGCAGCCAGGCGCAGGGGAAGTCGCTGTGATTGCCCAAGAATTTGAGCCGGGAGATAAACGGTTAATCGCCTATTACAGTGGTACCACATCGGTCGAAGAGTATAAGCTCCTTCTGCAGAAACAGCTGCCACCTTACATGATTCCTTCGTATTTTGTGCAGGTGGAGAAAATGCCGCTCACATCAAGTGGCAAATTGGATCGCAAAGCCTTGCCGCTACCTGACAGCCATACGGTAAGCCATCACTATTCAGCTCCTCGCAACGCAACAGAGGAATTACTAGCACTCATATGGAGCGACATTTTGCGCATCGACCAAATTGGCGTATCAGATTCGTTCTTTGATTTGGGAGGCCATTCTCTATTAGCGACGCAGGTCGCCTCGCGCATACGAGAAGTGTTCGGTCAGCATCTCCCTCTGCGAGATATTTTCGAATGCCCGACCATCGAGAGCCTGGCCAAGCGGATATCCGAATGGCGTCTAGGCGGAAAAGCGGCTCAATTGCCCGCATTGCACCAAGTGGATAGGACGAAACCGCTTCCGCTATCCTTTGGGCAGCAGCGGCTATGGTTTTTTGACCAACTGGAGCCTGGGAGCAACGTCTACAACATTCCGTATGTCTGGCGTTTAAGCGGCGCTTGGGACGTTAGCGGATTGGAAAAAGGCTTTAACCGATTGATTGAACGTCATGAAATGCTTCGTACGGTATTCGCAAAACAAAATGATACCGCTGTACAGCTCGTCAAGCCTTATCAACCGATATCGTTGCCTGTCATTGATCTCAGCCATCTCTCTATGGAAGAAGGGGACAGGCACGTCACTCATCATATTCAACGGAATGCTGAGCGCGTATTTGACTTGAGTCAAGGACCGCTGATTGAAGCGGAGCTGATTAAAAAGAATGAGTCGGAGTATGTTCTTTTGTGTACCGTTCATCACATTGTTTTCGATGGTTGGTCAGAGGATATTTTGGTAGACGAGTGGATGGCTTTCTATGAAGAAGCAGTCAGTGGCACGCCAGCCGATCTACCGCCAATGGCTATTCAATACGGGGATTATGCAGTGTGGCTGAGGGATTGGTTAACGGATGAGACTGTAAACGAGCAGCTGGTGTATTGGAAAAATGAGCTGGCGGGTGACCTTCCCGTGTTGCAGTTGCCATTCGATCATCCACGGCCATTCATTCAAAGCTATAGAGGGGATATGCAGCATATACAAGTGGAGCCTGCCTTATTAGCGAAAGTAAAAGCATTCAGCAGACAGGAAGGGACAACGCTGTTCATGACCTTACTGGCAGCTTACCAAGGCTTCCTTTCCAGATATACCGGACAAACAGACATTTTGGTCGGCAGTCCGGTTGCCAATCGGAGTCGCAAAGAAATGGAAGGATTGATCGGGTTCTTTGTAAACACGCTTGTTTACCGGGTGAATGTAGAAGAAGGGCCAAGCTTCAGGCAATTGGTCGCCCAAGTCAAGGAAAAAGCATTGCGTGGACAAGAGAATCAGGACGTACCGTTCGAAAAAATAGTAGAAGCCCTTCAACCAGAACGAAATACAAGCTACTCTCCTGTTTTCCAAACGATTTTTACAATGAATACTCATCTGCGAAATGTAAAGGAATGGCCGAATCGAAAAGTTGAGCCTGTGACGCTTGCCATCAAAGTTGCCAAATTTGACTTGTCTATTTCAATCGAAGTGATAAATGAGCACTCTGTATTGATTTCGTTTGGATACAATGCGGATTTGTTTGAGTATGCCACCATACAACGAATGATCGGGCATTTTGTGAATTGGCTTGAACAAGTGACGGCATATCCTGACGAGAGCATAGAAAACTTGCGGCTCATTACCGAGGATGAAGAAAAACAATTGCTGGAACTATGGAAGAGCAATTAGGAGGGGCTGTATGAACAATTCCATCACTGCATTCTTTGAGGAGCAGGTTGAACTTCATCCTGACAACATCGCTTTGCTATGGAAGGATGCCTCACTCACTTATCAAGAGCTGAATAGCAGGGCCAACAGGCTGGCAAATTATTTGAAAAAGTGTGGGGTAGGGTCGGAAAGCAAGGTCGGCTTGTGTATGGATCGTTCGTTCGAAATGATCATCAGTATGGTAGCGATTTTAAAGGCTGGCGGGGCTTATGTCCCGCTTGATCCTGCCTATCCTGAGCAGCGAATCCATTATATGCTGCAAGACGCAGGCATTACGATCGTACTCGCACAAGAAAGCTTGGTATCGCGGCTGCCAGAAGGCTTGAAGGTCGTATGCCCTGAGCGTGACCAACTGGCGATCAGCATGGAATCAGATGCGAATTTGGAGCCGCATGCAACTCCAGAAAGCCTTGCGTATTTGATGTATACTTCCGGCTCGACAGGAAATCCGAAAGGGGTACTCATTCCTCATCGCGGCGTGATCCGGCTCGTTAAACATGTATCCTATGTATCGCTTACGGCGGAAGAAACCATGCTGCATATGGCGTCGATTTCATTTGATGCATCGACCTTCGAGGTATGGGGCAGCTTGCTAAATGGAGCAAAGCTCGTTGTTTTTCCATACAAAGAGCTTGATCTTGGCGAGATGGGGCAGGTATTGCGTGATTATCGAGTCAGTACATTATTGTTAACAGCAGGAGTCTTTCATCAACTGATTGATTTCCATCTGGAGGATGTAAAAGGGTTACGTCAATTGCTTGTGGGTGGGGATATTATGTCCCCCAAGCACGCTCAAAAGGTAGTAGACAACTTGTCTGATACGTTATTGATCAATTGCTATGGTCCTACGGAAACCACGACATTTGCCACCTTTTATCCAGTAACAGATAGAAGCGCCATCCAACACTCCGTTTCGATCGGTCGCCCTATCAATGACACAGAAGTGTATATCTTAAACGACAAACAAAAGCTTGTGCCTGTTGGTCTTGTAGGGGAAATGTACGTGGGGGGCAAGGGACTGGCTCTGGGATATTGGAATCGACCCGAGATTAATCAAGAGAAATTTATTAAACATCCCTTTAATCCAGACCCGGAAGCCATCTTATACAGGACGGGTGACATGGTGAAATATGTGCCTGATCGAGGCCTTGAATTTATCGGAAGAAAAGACAACCAAGTAAAAATAAGAGGGTATCGTATCGAACTGGGCGAGATTGAGACCGTCTTGAATCAGCCGGAAGACGTCAGGGAAGCCATCGTTATTGCACAGGAGTATGGAGCTGACGATAAAAGGCTCATCGCCTATATGGCTGGAGATGGAGAAGTCGAACAGTGGAAAAAGCATGCAAGTACGCAATTGCCTCCTTTCATGGTTCCGTCCTATTTTGTGAAAATGGAAGCATTTCCGCTTACCACGCAAGGAAAAGTGGACCGAAAGGCGTTGCCATTGCCAGAAACCGTCATGATAGAGGAGGAATTTGTCGCACCACGTACTGCGACAGAAAGTCGGATAGCGTCCATTTGGCGTGAGACTTTAAAAGTGGAACGAATTAGTATCCACTCCTCCTTTTTTGATTTAGGCGGTCACTCTCTGCTTGCGACACAGCTCATATCCCGCCTGGAGGACGCTTTCCAATTGTCTATACCGTTGCGAATCTTGTTTGAATGTCCGACGATCGCGAGTTTACATACAAGAATAATGGAGCTCAGTCAGAATGGAAAAAGAGAGCGGATACCAACGATTACGAAAGCGCCGCATACAGAAAGGTTCCCATTATCTCATGCACAGCAGCGTTTATGGTTTTTGCATCAATTGGAACCGGATAGTACAGCTTACAACGTTCCTCATATTTGGCGTTTGACTGGACTGTGGGATGCAAGTGCGCTGGAAAAAGGATGGAATGCGCTGCTTTTGCGCCATGAAATATTGCGTACGGTTTTTCCAAATGAAAATGGTCAACCTTTCCAAGCTGTCCAACCATATCAGTTTACACCTTTGCCTGTCATCGATCTGAGAGAACGAACCAAGGCCTCGCAAGAAGAGCAACTCAACGACTTTATTGAGCAGGAAGCAAGCATCAGGTTTGACTTGCATCGAGGCCCCTTGATTCAGGCCAAATTGATAGCATTAGGGGAAGAAGAGTCCGTTCTGCTGTGTACCATGCACCATATCATTACGGACGGATGGTCTGAGGAAATTTTATTGAAAGAATGGCTGGCCTTTTATGAGGAGGCACAGAGTGGCAGTCATGCGGAGCTTGCTGCCCTACCGATTCAATATGCCGATTTCTCTGTATGGCAGCGTGAATGGCTGACGGACGATGCGATAGGTCTACAGCTAGACTATTGGAAAGCGGAACTGTCTGGAGAGCTTCCTGTCTTGCAATTGCCGATTGATCGGCCTAGACCTGCGATTCAAGGTTATGCAGGAAGTATGCATAAAACCGTGCTGCCATCGACGTTGCTTGAGAAATTGAAAACCGTAAGCCGGCAAGAGAATGCGACTTTATTTATGACCCTGTTGGCAGCTTATCAAAGCTTTTTATCCAGATATACCGGACAGTCGGATATTTTGGTGGGGAGCCCTGTAGCGAATCGAAATGTAAAAGAAATCGAGGGATTAATTGGATTCTTCGTGAACACGCTCGTATATCGGGCAAGTTTTCAAGACGGTCCTACCTTCAAACAACTGCTTGCTCGCGTAAAAGAAAAAGCGCTTCTGGCACAGGAAAACCAAGATGTCCCATTTGAAAAAATCGTAGAGACGCTTCAGCTTGAACGCAATACAAGCTACTCCCCGGTTTTTCAGACCATGTTCACGTGGGCTGAGTTGTCATCGAATGTTTACCAATCGTCTGCCGGAGCGTTGGAAATCATGCCCGTTCGTCATAACGTTTCAAAATTTGATATCGAGTTATCCATGGGTGAGTCTGAAGCTGGTCTGATCATGAACATGATCTATAACACGGATTTATTTGACCAAGCAACCATAGGAAGAATGGCTGTTCATTTCGAAAATTGGCTGCAAGAACTGGTGAATGCACCGGACGCTCCGATTGCATCGCTCGAATTGTTACCCAAGGATGAGCGTAACAAAATCGTAGGGGATTGGAATCGGACAGAAGCAACCGTTCCAGAGAATACATGCTTGCATGATTTGTTCATCGAACAGGTAAAAAAGACCCCGGACCTAATTGCTGCCGAAATGGGCAGTGAAACGATAACCTATCAGGAACTGGACAGGCGTTCTAACCAGCTGGCGCATTATTTGATTACGCTCGGGGTTCGACCCAATACACCTGTCGGGCTATGCATGAATCGCTCCCTTGAACTTGTCATATCGATTCTCGGCATCGTAAAGGCAGGCGGGGCATTTATTCCCTTAGATACCGAGCTGCCGGAAGCAAGGATGGCTCATTTACTGGAAAGCTCAAAAACGAATATTTGCATAACAGAACAGGAATTCAGGCATCTGTTCGAGCAAGCGACGCATGTTCAATGCATAGAACTAGAGGCAGACAAGGAAAAGATAGCAAGCATGCCTGAGGGATTGCCGGAGCAAACCGTAAAACCGACGGATTTGGTGTCGATTTATTACACATCAGGATCGACGGGCATTCCGAAAGGGGTGGAAAACCTCCATGTCGGATGGGTTAATCGAATGCTATGGATGCAGCGCCAGCATGGCTTGGAGCAAGGGGAGTCCGTCCTGCAAAAAACAACACTGACATTCGATGACGCAGCCGTTGAGTTTTTCTGGCCATTGTCTGTAGGCGGTCGGATCTCACTGATGGAGCCGTGGTTGCATCGAGATCCAGAGGCAATTATTCAGGCAGCTATTCAGTATCAAGTGGCATGCATTCAATTTGTGCCGAGCATGCTCAACATGTTTGTCGATGCCCTTACACCTGATGATGCAGCAAAATTGGGGACATTAAAAAATGTTATCTCCAGTGGCGAAGCGCTATTACCGGAAACAGTAGGCAAGTTCTATCAGAAATTGAACGCCAAGCTCCATAATACTTGGGGGGCAACAGAGGTCTCAATTGACTCTACCATTTATACCTGCTCACCCGAGGACGCGTTTGGGAAGGACTGTGTCAGTGTAGGAAAGCCGATTGACAACAACAGAATATACATTCTGGACAAAAATTTAAACCCGGTTCCGATTGGTGTCATAGGCGACCTTTATATCGGTGGTCTGGGACTGGCAAGAGGTTATTTATACAATCCCGAAAAAACCAAGGAAGCTTTCATAGAAAATCCATTTGTAGCAGGGGAAAGAATGTATCGAACCGGAGACAAAGGATATTACTTGCCTTCCGGAAATATCAAATTTGTTGGCAGACAAGATAATCAAATCAAGATAAGAGGCATCAGGGTTGAACTAGGGGAGATTGAGTCGACATTAAGCAGACTTCCGTCCATTCGTGAAGCAGCCGTCATTTCCGTTCAAAACGACAGGGGTTCTACAGAACTGGCTGCGTATATCGTGGGCGAAGGGGATATAAACGAATGGCGCACATTCCTGAAGGGGCAATTGCCTGCTTATATGATTCCGACCTATTTCACAAAGCTGGACAGCATCCCGAAAACAACAAGCGGAAAAATTAATCGCAATGCACTGGAATTGCCCGTGATGAAACCATCCGACTCCTCCATCGCTACACCACGTACGATTCCTGAGGAGCTTATCCATTCCATCTGGTGCGATATCTTGCAGATGAATCAGATTAGTATCAAGGACTCCTTCTTTGATATAGGTGGGCATTCCTTATTGGCAACCCAAGTGATATCCCGTATGAGAGCGGTTCTGGGAATGGACATCTCCTTGCGTACTATATTTGAGTTTACGACGATCGAAGCTCTAGCAGCCCGGATAGCTGAGATCAAGCAAGGCAGCGAGTCGAACACCCGTATTCATGAAGTTTCACGAGTAGAGGATCAGCCGGGTCAGTCGTTATTTGAAGTATCCCACGGCCAAAGAAGACAATGGTTCCATGCAAAATTCAGTGACCAGGAAGCGGTGGGTGGGGTGTACCTCTTTGAAGTTGAGGGCCCTGTTGATAGTCAGGTTCTGTACAAATCTATGGGTCTCATGTTTGAACGGCACAGAATTATGCGTACGACCATCATAGAAAAGGAAGGGCAATTGTATCAAAAAGTGCATGATGACCTGAAGGCGGATAACGAGTATGTGGACTTGTCTTCCTTATCTGTTACGGAAGGCGAGCAACGTATCAAAATGGATTTGGAATCTGACTTGTACAAGCCATTTGATTTTTCCCGAGAGTCTTTCTTTCGGATGAGGTTATATCGAGTCGCACCAACGAAGCACTTCTTCCTCTTGGGCACTCATCATATTGGATTTGATGGCTGGTCGTTAGATGTGTTTATGAAAGATTTGGCGGACGTGTATCAACAAGAAAAGAGCGGGGGGCATCGTCTGTTTTCCAAACCGCTGGATTATATTGATTACACCTTGTGGCAGCAGGCGCGGTTACAAAAGGGAGAATTGAATCGGCAGCGGGACTATTGGTTAAAGCAACTGCAACAAAATGTCGCTGCACCGCTCATACCTCGAGATGTACATCCATTCACTCGCGACAACCAGATTTCAAATGTAACGTCGCTTCCCATTGAACCAACGACAGCGCAGTCGCTATCAGAATTGACTCGAATGGCCGGCGGTACCGTTTATACGACCATGCTTACGGCGTTAAACATTTGGCTTTCGCTCATCACGGACCAAATGATCATTACTGTCGGATCTACTTTATCTGGCCGTACCCAGACGGACCTCGAAGGAATTATTGGTCCTCTTATCAATCCCGTCGCCATGCGCACAGATTTGTCCGGCAACCCAACCGTTTTGGAAATGTTGAAGAGAACGAGAGAAACGGCGTATGCGGCGTATGAGAATCAGGAGTATCCGTACAATTTGGTCGTAGAGGATCAACTAGCCGCGAAGGGCCTGAAGAAGAATTTGTATTCCGTTGTTTTTATTGGACAACAAGCCTCGAACAGTCTAATTGAATCAAACGGCATTATCTACAGGTATTGTCCGTTAAATCGGTTCCTGGATGAAACGATGGTCAAATCATATGAAGGAAGCCATTTTATAAAAGATGATCAATTGGATATGATGTTATTTTTGTCCACGAATCATGACCAGCTCACATTTACTGCACAGTATAATGCGGATGTATTTAGCAGGAATGCCATGGATACGTTTATGAGTCAAATCGAGTACATCCTATGCCAAATGACTGAAAATCCAATGCAGCGTTTATCTCAATTGAAATTGGCGGAAGAATACGATTTCAATGAACTGTTCAGCTAACGGCTTGATTGCTTGTTCGGGCATGCTGGTGAAAGCCGCATGCCCAACCATTACGCAGTAAAGAATCGGGGTGAGCATGAATGGATCAGAGAACCTTTATCAAAACAATCGCTCTGTCTGAAACGCAAAAAGATTACTTTATTCACTATTTGGTACACCCGACAAGTGCTTTTTATCATGAGCAGTTTCTTTTCAGATTCGAGCAGCGACTAGATGTAACGGTGACGATACGTACGCTTACCGAGATTGTGAAGCGTCATGAAATCAATCGGTCCATTTTTGTGTTAGAAGACGAGCCCATACAAAAAGTCTACAGCGAGCCTATATTGGATTTTGAGCATGTGGCTTCTGCTGACTGGGACGATAAGACGATTCGAGCATATCTGAATCAGGAACTGGGCAAGTCGTTTCAGTTGGACAAGGGGCCGTTATTCAGTTGCAGATTGCTGGATTATAAAGAGATGGGCAGCATTCTAAGCTTTAAGTACCACCACATCTGCTCAGATGGGTGGAGTGTTTCGCTCATGCTCGATGAATTTACGATGATCTATCAACAGTTGATAGCAGATCAAGAGCTTGTGATACAACGGACCACACATCATTATGCGGATTTTGTTGAGTGGGAACTGAATTATTTAGCCAGCCAAGAAGGAGAGGAAGCGAGAGCTTTTTGGAAAAAGAAGCTGGGCGGACCTCTTAAGAGGCTAGAGTTGCCGATGGATAAAACTCGTCCCAGTACTCCGTCGTTTAAAGGCGGGATTTCTTTCTTTACGTGCAAACATGAGCTTCGCGATGAGATGATAGCTTACCGTAAAAATCATCACTATCAAACAGATGTTATTTATTTGTCTCTCTTCCTTGCTTTTCTTTCTCGTATTTCAGGCCAAGATGACATTATTATCGGTGTACCTAGATTTGGCAGGCCCCAAAAGGAGTTTTATTCCATCATGGGACCATGTCTTGTCATGCTGCCACTCCGAATCAAAATCCCGAAGAATTGTTCATTTAAAGAGTTAGCCCGACTTGTTCAAGAAGAGTTGTCATTATGCTCCCGGTATCAAAACTACCCATTTTCTCTGATAGCAGGAGAGCTGGATTATGATCGCGATAAAAAATATTCGTCTTTTTTTTCAACCGCTTTTGTCCATCAAAAAGCCATTAAGCAAGATGGCGCCTATTTTGTGGGCAATGCCCAAAATACGTTTCAAAGCAATGACTTAACAATCAGTTCTTATCCTATTCATAAAAATATATCCCAGTATGATTTATGTTTTGTGGTTGAAAAGGACAACCAACAGGACATATTGGCAGGATTTGAATACAATGCGGATATTTTGAATGAAGAAACGGTTGTCAAATGGATTGCCGATTTTGAAGCCGCCAGTCTATTTCTTTTGAAAAATGATAGTGAAAATATCCTAATGCTAAAAAGCCAAGCGAAAAAAGACTACTGGACGAAGAACTTTGTCCATTTGCCATCCTTTAAAATATTGCCTGAGGATGGAAGTAGTCTTTCTAGCGATTCCACTGTGTTCGAACGGGAGAAGTTTGAAATAACAGGGTTGCTGTCGACTCAAATATCCCGTCTGGCCCAATCTTGGGACAGCTCAGCGTTTGAGATTTTCATGAGTACATTTTTGGTCCTCTTGCATGCTGAAAGCGAGAAGGAGGATATGGCCCTGGCATTTCGGGCGGATTGTGATCAGCTACAAAAAATTTCTTTCCTATTGCTACGAACGGATCTATCAGGAAATCCACTTTTTTCCGAGCTAGTTCTGCAAGTACAGCGCAAGGTAAAAGAAGCCTATCAATATAAAGACGGCTTGGAATCGCTGCTACATGGACAACCCGAGCCGCAAATTTTGTTTGAAATGAACGAGGAAGAACCACACTCCACGATTGATTTTCAATTCCGCATCCACGAGTCACAAGGTCAACTGTATGGAACCATTACCTATCATGCAAATGTATTCAAGAGGGAGACCGCACAAAGAATGTTATCCCAATATGAATACGTATTGCAAAGTGTGATAGCCCAGCCGCATCAACGAATCCGTGAACTTGTCAGTCATCTAAACAGCCAATTTCTTTCAAATGATGATTATGAGCAACTATTCCTTTAGCGAAAGAGGTGCACGGGCTTGCAGCATTTAACAAAAGAAAATGTAGGGGAAGTAATTGAGCTTTCGAAGGTGCAGAAGCAATTCTTACGCCAAGACATGATAACAACGGTGCGCTATCTGATCAAACAGCCTATCGAAAGGGAAAGAGCTCAAGAAGCGTGGAATGAATTAGTCAGTGAGACGCCGCTAATGAGAACGGTTTTTCGTAAACTAAAAAATAAATATGTACAAGTGGTTTTAAAGCAATTCCCGATTTCTATTGATTGGCACGACCTGCGAGGATTATCTGCTGAACAACAGGAGCAAAGGTATTTTCTTGAGATTGCGTTCCATCAGGAGCCTATTGCCTTTGAGGAAGGTCCATTGATCCGACTGTCTGTGATGCAGATGGAGGAAAATCAAACGGTTATCATTTGGACCAATCATACATTGTGTATGGACGATGTCAGTCGCGGGCTTCTTCTGGAGGAATGGCTAAAGAGAGCAAAGGGCAATTATTCATCTAATAATCATCGAACATCATTCAAAGACTATTTTATCTGGGAGTCAAGTCAAGATGGCTCCAGAACGAAAAGCTATTGGATAGATAAAATCAATCACAATGATAACGAGTCAGTCTTTTATCCAGTACAGGGTCAGGGTGCACAAAAGGAAGCGAAACAGCAGACGAGCTGCCATGCTGTACTTTCCGAACCATTATCCCAAACAATCAAGAGCATGGCACTCAAACAAGGCGTCTCGATTGAAGCTGTCTTTCAGGCTGCTTGGCTGCTGTTATTAAATATGTATAGCGGGGATGAAAAGGTAGCGATTGGTGTTACCGTCTCCGGGAGACCTGAGTCACTGGAAGGGGCAGATACCATTATTGGGCCATTGGCTCACAGTTTGCCAGTCTTCATGACATTACATGCGAATCAAAACGTGTGTGATTTTGTAAAAATTGTTCAGATAAGCTGGGAAGAATTGCAGCAAAATCAGTTCATTACACAAGAGATGATTCGTAACTATGCTGGAGTCCCGGAAGATCATCCTTTAATCGGAACAACAGTGACGGTAGTGAGTGGTGCAGGAGATGATTATGAATCGGTCGTCCTTTATCGAGGTGGCCTTCCTTCGCTCGAAATAATGGTGAAGGTTGGCCAGTCCATACAAATTCAATTCATTCATCCCCATACTTCTGCCAAGCGCGATCTGGAAAGGCTACAGTCCCATTACATCCGTATACTTGAGCAGCTTTGCTCGGATTTCGAAATGAAAATCAGCGATCTGAATGCCATGACAGATGAAGAGCAAAACATGATGACGAGCGTGATGGGCAATTTTACGAAGTCACATCGAAACATGGATCAACTGGCTCAGCAAATCATAGAAGAACAGGTTAAGCGCAATCCTGATGCTGTCGCTGCTGTCTATATGAACCACTCTATTACCTACAGAGAATTGAATGAAACTTCCAATCGTTTGGCTCATTGGCTCCGCAGAGAAGGATTTGGTAGAAATGATCTGGCTGCCGTTTTTTTAGAGAGAAGCATCGATATGTTGGTTGGCATTCTGGCCGTTCTAAAAGCAGGGGGATGTTATGTTCCGCTAGATACCTCCCACCCTGATCAACGATTGGTTACGATTATGGAAAATAGCAAGGCGAAAGTTGTACTAACCGAGGCGAATTATCAGTCACGCAGCATGACATTGGCATCGGAAGTAGCGCATAAACCTATCGTGTTTTGCTTGAACGAGGGCAACGGCGTAAGTCCGGATAAGACTTCTTTGCAGACAGCGGATACGAATGATCCTGAGACCATCAATGCCTATGATGATTTGGCAAATGTCTTTTTTACTTCGGGCTCTACCGGTATACCAAAAGGAGCAATGATTGAGCACAGAGGAATGTTGAATCACCTTTTTGCAAAAATCGATGTGCTTGTCCTGAACCAAGACAGCATTGTTGTACAGAATGCTTCCCACTGCTTCGATATATCGGTGTGGCAATTCCTGGCTCCCTTGATGGTAGGGGGAAAAGTGGTGATTTATGACAACGAGACAGCAACAGACCCGGAGTTATTGTTTCATTCCATAAGCCGTGACAAGGTAACGGTGATTCAAATGGTTCCTGCAATGATTGAAGCCGTGCACAACACTGCACTGGCTCGCTCTCCGGAACAACAAGCCTTGCCACACTTGCAATATATGATCTCTACTGGTGAAGGACTGCCGGTAACACTGTGTAAAAAGTGGCAGACCTTGTATCCTGAAGGCATTGTAGTGAACACATATGGAGCGACAGAATGCTCGGATGATACGATGCATGAAATCATTGATCGCTCTTATCAGCATGACGATTATCCGTATGTTGCGTTGGGCAATTCCATCGGCCATATGAAGCACTATTTGCTGGACAAATGGATGCGTCCGGTTCCCACTGGTTGTGTGGGAGAAATCTACATTTCCGGGATCGGAGTAGGGCGGGGATACGTAAATGATCCCGAACGTACCGAGCACGCATTTTCAGAGAATCCCTTTTTGAAAGAGAAAAAAGAAAGACTTTATAAAACAGGCGATTTGGGACGTTATTTGCCAAGTGGGAGACTTGTATTCGTGACGCGTGCCGATTTCCAGGTGAAAGTACGTGGACATCGGATTGAGCTTGGCGAGATAGAAAGTGCCCTTTTACGTCATGAGAGCGTTAGACAATGTGTCGCGGTCGTAAGCGAAGATAGGAATGGAGATAATCGAATCGTCTCTTATGTTGTCCTGCATGAAAAACAGGATGAACAGGAGTTCCAGCAATATCTCAAAACGATTCTGCCGGAATATATGATTCCAGAGCGTATCATGATCCTCGATGCGATGCCTCTTAATCGAAACGGAAAAGTAGATAAAAAAGCATTGCCAACAGTGGATACGGTTTCAACCAAGAATGAAGCATACGTCGCACCTCGTAACGATTTGGAGCGAAGGCTAGCAGTGATCTGGAGTACAGTGCTCAGCATAGATGATATGGGGATCGATGATGATTTTTTTCAACTTGGCGGACATTCCATGAAAACCATTCAGGTTCGTTTGCGAATGAAAAAAGAGTTGGGCATTGAAGTTACGATCAAGGATTTGTTCGAGCATCGAACGATTCGAGAGTTATCCTCCTTACTGGCTCACAGGGAAGAGTCAGCAAGTGGTCAGCTCCATACCAGTCAGGAGAGAACGACGATTCACAAGGCAGAGGAGAAGGATTACTACCCGGTTTCACATGCGCAGCGGAGATTATTTTTTATTCAGCAGCTGGAGCCTCAAAGTACGGCATATAATATGCCGACGATTTACCATATTACGGGACCATTGAAGGAGCCTATTCTTCATAAGGCATTTTCGCTCTTGGTTCAAAGGCATGAAGTACTGCGAACGAAATTCCTGGTAAAAGACGGACATCCGGTGCAACAGGTGCTGCGGAATCATGATTTTACCTATTCATTTGTTGACGTTTCCAAGCAGTCAGAAGCTGCGAAGCAAAAAGCCATTCAACTGATCATGCAACAAGAGTCGGAGACGTACTTTGACTTGGAGAGCGATGCACTGTTTCGCGTGAAGTTATGTAAGGTGGCCGAAGAAAAATATACATTGTTGCTGAACATGCACCACATGATCAGTGATCAGTGGTCATGGGGGATCTTACTGAAGGATTTCAGTCAGATTTACGAATCCTTGCAGCAAGGGATCGATCCCGTATTACCTGCTCTGCACATTCAGTATAAAGATTATGCAGTCTGGCAAAATCATGCTATCAATCACGGAGAGCTGGCAGAATCAGAAGCGTACTGGTTGAAGACGTTCCAAAAAGAAATTCCTGTATTGGACTTGCCTACAGACTATCAGCGTCAGCCCGTCCAAACATTTTTCTCGGCAGTGGAATCTTATCATCTTCCAGAAAATATCTTCGGTCGTATGCGGGAGATTGCTCAGCAGTATGATGCATCCATGTTTATGGTGACTTTATCCGTTGTCGGCATTTGGATGTCCAAGCTGACCAATCAACAGGATATTATCATCGGTACTCCGGAAGCGGGAAGAAACAACATGGATATCGAAGAAGTCATCGGATTTTTTGTGAACACCCTTCCTTTAAGGCTTGAAGTGAATATGAAGCACACTTTTGTTGAAGCGCTTCAGGCTTGCAGACAACTGGCGCTGGAGTCATACGCGCATAATGAATATCCATTCGATAAAATGGTGGAGAAAATTAACCCTGAGCGAGATGTGAGCCGCAACCCTATTTTTTCTTTTATGTTCCAATATATTGAAAAGTTAGAGGAAGACGGAAAAATAAGCGGACTGGAAATGAAGGCAGTCGAATCCTATAATTCCATGACGAACTTTGATTTGTCGCTTGTATGCCTGGATCAAGAAGATGGGGCGAGTCTTAGCATTGAATATCGGACAGATTTATTTCGGCCAGAAACTGTTCAACGGATGCTTGGATATTTGCATAACATCATCGAACAAGTAGCCAATCAGCCAACTATTTTTCTCAAACAGATAGAGTTATTGTCCGTGGATGAAAAACAGGCTGCGGTAAGCAGATTTATAGACGTGCATTTTACCAACGGGGATGAAAACAAAACGATCATTGAACTGTTCGAAGAGCAAAGTGCGAGAACGCCAGATCACATTGCTGTCGTTTTTGAAGAGCAAGAGCTGTCCTATTCCGCACTGAATAAACGGGCGAATCAACTGGCGCGAACATTGGTAGCGGAGGGTGTCTGCGCCAATCAATTGGTTGGCATCATGGCTGAGAGATCGATTGAGATGATTGTCGGTGTATTGGCGATTTTAAAAGCAGGTGGAGCCTACATTCCGATTGATCCTGATTATCCGGAAGAACGGATTCGGTATATGCTAGAGCATTCGGAAGCGGAAGTTTTCCTACTGCATCAAGCATTAAGAGAGAAAGTCGATTTTGACAAAAAAATAATCGTACTCGATGACCATGAATCCTATCATCATGAACATACAAATTTGGGATTATCCATACAGTTCGACCAGCTAGCCTATGTCATTTATACATCAGGTACAACGGGAAAGCCGAAGGGAGTCATGATCGAGCACCAACAGCTTCAAGCGCTTGCACAGGCATGGAAGCAAGAATACAAGCTGGACGAATTCCCGGTCCGATGCTTGCAATGGGCGAGTTTTGCTTTTGATGTTTTTACTGGAGATTATATAAGGAGCCTGTTATACGGCGGAAAGCTGGTCATTTGCCCAGCGGACGCAAGAATTGATTTGGAACGGATTTATCAGATGATGGAAAAGCACGAAATCAACCTGTTTGAATCCACACCGGTCCTTCTGATCCCTCTTATGAACGATATTTATGAGAAGGGCCTCAACATGGATTTTATGAAAATACTCATTCTTGGATCGGATCAATGTCCGTTGCATGTATTCCACAACCTTGTAGACAGGTACGGTCACACCATGCGCATCATTAACAGCTATGGCGTGACGGAGGCAACCATCGATGCTTCCTATTACGAGAAAGAGACTCAGCAAGATTACAAGTTTTTACCGATCGGCAAGCCGTTGCCAGGAGTGAACATGTATATTTTGGATGCGAACGGCAATGTAGTGCCTGTGGGGATTCCTGGCGAACTGTATATCGGTGGACGAGGAGTAGGAAGGGGATATTTTAAGCAACCAGATTTGACGAATGAAAAATTTGTTCAGAGTCCGTTTTGTGCGGGTGAAAAATTGTATAAGACAGGGGATATGGCTCGATGGCTCTCCAGCGGAAACATCGAATTTTTAGGGCGATTCGATAATCAAGTCAAGATACGTGGCAATCGCATCGAATTGGAAGAAATCGAAGCGGAATTGTTAAAAACAAGCGATATTCAAGAAGCTGTTGTTATCCCAAAAGAGGATGAATCAGGTCAAAAGAGGCTGGTTACCTTTTATGTGGCTGCGCAAGAGCTGGAAGCGAGCATGGTGAGAGAGGCGCTACGAAAAACGTTGCCGGCGTACATGGTACCTTCTTATTTCGTTCAGTTAGATGAAATACCAGTGACCCCAAATGGAAAGATTGATCGAAAAGCGTTAACAGAACTCAACATAACGCTGCGTAGTGATAGGGAATTCGTTGAACCCAAAACAGAGATCGAAAAGATATTGGTATCAGTATGGCAAGACGTTTTGCATGAGAAGCAGGTTGGGATTTTGGATAATTTCTTTGAGCTTGGCGGGGACTCTATTAAGTCCATACAAGTTGCTTCTCAATTGTCAGGCTTGGGATACAAGATGGAAATCAGAGATTTGTTTACATCTCCAACCATTGCAGAACTGGGTACAAGACTGAAACCGATGAAACAAAAAATTGATCAGCGGGATATCGAAGGTGCTGTACAGCTAACCCCGATTCAGCATTGGTTTTTTCAGGAGCACAATCAGCATCCCCATCACTATAACCAATCTTTTATGCTCTATCGAAAAGACCGGTTTGATGAGAGGCTGGTTCGCAAAGGAATTGAAAAGCTCCTGCAACACCATGATGCTCTACGAATGGTATTCCGCGAAATGGAGACGGGCTATCAAGCCTATAACCGAGGGGTCAGCGAAAGCGACGTCATGTACAGTCTGGAAGTGTGGGACTATCGAAATATAACCGATGCAAATATACAGCAAGTGATGGATGCACAATGCACCGCAATACAATCCCGTCTTCATATTTTTGATGGTCCACTTATTCGGTTAGGGCTATTCCAATGCGAGAATGGCGATCATCTGCTGATGGCAGTTCACCATTTACTCGTAGATGGGGTATCGTGGCGAATACTAATCGAGGATTTCAACCGAGCGTATCTACAGCTCCTTCAAGACAAGGAGATGACGCTGCCTCTCAAGAGCGATTCTTACCAATTGTGGGCACAAAAGCTGAACGAATATGCCCATAGCGATAGAATCGAGGTCGAGCGTGCTTATTGGAATCGTATCGAGGAGATGGAACTTCAATCGTTGCCAACCGATTACGTTGAATGGAAACCTCTTCGGAAGCAAACCAGGACAAAAACAATCGTGATGGATGAGCAACAGACCAGGGAATTGTTGAAACAGGCCAATCGCGCTTATCACACGGAAATTGATGAGTTGTTGTTGTCTGCAATCGGGGTGGCTTTTAAAAAATGGGCGAATATCGATCGATTCGCCATCAATATGGAAGGGCACGGCAGGGAATCGATTCTACCTGATGTGGAGATAAACCGCACAGTGGGATGGTTTACAAGTGAATATCCCGTGATTGTAGACGTTGGCAACGAACAGGATCTGTCTGCTATCATCCATAAAATGAAAAAGGATGTGCGCCAAATTCCTCACAAAGGGATTCACTACGGGATATTGAAATATTTGGCGGCAAATCCTCGAAAGAACAACATAAAGCCTGAGGTCAGCTTTAATTATTTGGGGCAGTTTGATCTGGATCGAAAAGAAGAGGATGGCGACATTCAATTGTCGACATTTTCTGGTGGCGAATCAATGAGTCTGGATCAATCCCGAGAATGCAAGATCGATATTGAGTGCGTTGTGTTACATGGTCGTTTTCAATTTATAGTAGCTTACAGTGAGAATCAGTATAAAAATGAAACCATAGACGAATTAACGGCATGCCTTCAGGAGAGCTTATGTGAAATCATTCAACATTGCTTGACGAAAATACACAACAGTACTGACCGCGGACTCCCCGGGGAATCGGTAGATTTCGAGGGAGTGGTAGACGGATTTTTTGATGCTTCTAGGATGAATGATATTCCTGGTGCCGTCGTAGTTGTCGTCCATCATGGTCAAGTGCAGCTAAAGAAAGCATATGGATATGCGAATCGAAACGAAAGAGTGCGGATGAGTGCGGATGAAACGGTAATGAAGATAGGTTCGATATCCAAAATTGTCACAGTCGCTGCCATCATCCAACTCGTGGAGCAGGGACTTATTGGATGGAACGATGATATTCAGCCGTATCTAGATGATATGGAAATACCGAGAAAGGTTGAAGGACCACTGACAGTTGAGCATTTACTCAGCTACACAGCAGGATTTGACGAACCGTTTACGGGAAATGCCCAAAGCTACCATTACGGCGAGCGTGAGTCCGTAACCTTGCAGGAATACATTCAACGCTATATGCCAACCGTTATTTATCAACCTGGGGAACAATACTGCAATGAGAATTTCTCCTTTATGCTGGCAGGGTATTTAGTAGAAAGAGTGACTGGAATCCCCTTCCATCGCTATGTCAGTGAGAAATTATTTAAGCCTCTCGAAATGAGAAGGAGCAGTTTTCTTTTGCAGCCAGAGCTGGAGGCGAAGCTGGCAACAGGCTATGATCTGGAAAATAATCCGATTCAAAGGTACGATTTTAGCCCTGCGGACTCTCCTGATGGCAGTCTGCTCTCAACTGGGGACGATATGGCAAAATGGATGCTGACGCTATTAAACAAAGGCGCTTATGGGACTGAAAGGGTACTAAATGAAGATTCGATTAGCAAAATGTTCGCCAGTAAAGCGGTGCCTCACCCACAAGGGGCTTATACAGGGTATGGCTTCACTGTGAAATTCCATCCTGATTATGTCCATGAAAATATTTTGGCGAAAGCAGGCGAGGTAATCGGGTATAACTCCTTCATGTGGTTGCTGCCAGAAAAGAATCTGGGGGTGTTTATTAGTACGAATAAAAGTCAATTTAACAAAATAGAATTCTTTGATTATTTTATGAAGAACTATCATCCTGCAGAAACGATATCCATTTAATTGGGGGGCCTCTATGAGCATGATAAAGACGAGTTCCATTCGTAATTTTCCTCAAACAACAGACTTAGGCATTGGAGCAGCTAACGGGACTTTTGGGGAGCTTCTGCAGGGGATTCTAGGGGAAAATAATCGGGATTTTCTAGTGACTTTGCCTATAAAAAATGCTTCCTATGCTACTTTTTATTCTATTCCATCCTTACAAGAGATCGTCATTGTACCTCGTTCCAAGCAAAAATCGAAAAAACTCGTAGAAAAAATACTCAAGCATTATGGCTTTCCGGCTGGCGGAATTTTGGAGATCAATTCGGAACTCCCAGTAGGAAAAGGCATGGCAAGTTCATCAGCAGATTTGGTGGCTGCCTCCAGAGCAGTAGAAAATTGTTTTCATATAAAAATGGAGCCTGCTTTACTGGAGTTGTTTTTATCGACGATAGAGCCGACTGACGGAGTGATGTATGAAGGAGCTGTTGCTTACTACCATAAGGAGGTCAAGCTCCGAGAATATCTTGGGGAGCTCCCGCCCTTGTGTATTGTAAGCATTGATGAGGGGGGAACAATTGATACGGTTGAGTTTAACAAGCAATCAAAACCGTTTACCAATGAGGAAAAGATGGAATACAGTCTCTTGCTGCAAAAAATCACGAAAGCGATCAGAGAAAGAGATGTCCACACGATAGGCGCCGTGTCGTCCAGAAGTGCGATCTTGAATCAAAAAATTCTGCCCAAGAAACTATTGCCGGAAGTCATGGAGATCAACGACAAAATTGGAGGGTTAGGTACGGTTGTAGCACACAGTGGGACCAGCCTCGGTATTTTATTGTTGAAAGAAGAGCCTGACTTCTATCAAAAGCTGGAACTGGGGTATAGATGGTTAAGTGAATTGAATACAGAAGTGCATGTATACCACACGTAGAGGAGCAGATCCAAGAGATGGCTTCTGGCATGCACGGAAGTCATCTTCCCCCAAAAAATGATTCCGTTCGTATTGGGAGTGGATGATCGAGATGGAACAGCCAATAAGCGTTAATGAAAAGGTATCTTTTCGGGCTTTGCTGAGCTTGAAAAGTTATCGCTATTTAATCTTTTCGCAATTTGTCTCGAATATGGGAGATGGAGTGTATCGATTAGCGCTTATTTGGCTAATGAAGGTTTTGACGGAAAGTCCTTTGTTAATGTCGGTTTTATTGGCAGCGGAGACCATTCCATTGATCGTATTCGGATTGTTCGCGGGCGTTTTTGTTGATCGAGGAAATAAAAAGAGGATCATGGTTGTTTCCCATTTATTGAGAGCTGCGCTCCTATTATGCATCGTCTTGTTGTTCTTGTTTAACAGGCTGCATCCTGCTGTACTGATCACCATTGCCGTTTTGCTAACTACGGTTAGTGCCTTCTTCAGGCCAGCACTCACGGTAGCGATACGGACGCTGGTTCCCGAACAACATATGACGCAAGCCCAAAGTTTATCGCAGATGATTCAAACGATTGTCAGTTTGGCGGCTCCGGCATTGGCAGCGGGGTTGATCGCGTTTGGAATGGAATATGCTTTTATTTTGAATGTCGTCACCTATTTGTTAGGGGCACTGATTATTTTATGGATAAACGAGAGGGAGCTTGTCCTATCTACTGTCAGTGAGTTTACAGCAAGGATGATCATGACGGATTTGAAGGATGGAATCCATGCGATTACGAAGCATGATTTTTTGCGAAACTGCATGATTTATTTTACCATCCTCAATTTTTTGACGGCTCCAGAAGCGATCCTGCTGCCACTGGTCGTTACCAATGTTATTGAATTGGCCATGCTCGAGATCAGCTTTTTTATCGGGATTATGCTTGGGTCGCTATGTATTAATTATTTGAATCGATATGATGCGATTATTTACATTTGCTGCGGCATTAGTCTGTTCAGTATCGGAATCGGAATGTTTGCTTTCGGCATTCCACTTGTTTGGCAAGTCATATGTGTATTCGTGAACGGGATAGGCTCGGCATTCGTCAATATCAAAATGAGTACGTTGATCACCTTGATGGTGCCCAAAGAAGTCTTGGGAAGAGCATCGAGCTTGATCAATGTAATGGTTATGTGCGCCATGCCAGTCTCCGTCTTCCTGGTAGGTCTGACTACTGGTCTTGTTTCCATCTTTACGATATTTGGAATCATTGGCGGAGCGGGACTTCTTATTGTGGTTCTCATGTGGATGAATCCACACTTGAGAATGAAAAAAGAACATCACTACGATTATGCGGAACAGAAATCAGGAGGTATCTCTCTTTAGGGCAACTCCTGGTTCGATCGTTACTCTGTCGGAAGCGAGGTGTATTTTTGCATGAGTGTAAAATTAACGGGCAGAATTGCTTCGACACCAAGCCGCCTCTTGCATGATGAAGTATTGGAACCACAGTTCAAATATGAAGTCGATCATTTGCTGCCAGGGTACATTCAGATTGAATTCGCCATGCTGTTGGAATATGTCAGAATGGGCTTGATTACACGACAAGACGCTTTGCCTATCGCAAAAGCACTTCAGGGCGCTACACCAGAAACAATCGCTCCTGACCCCGGACAGAACATGTCTGATATCTCTTTTGCCCTCGAGCGTTATATTGAAGGCTTGCTCCCGAGACCGGTACCGTGTTGGCATATGGATCGCAGTCGCAATGATGTCCAAGCGTGCGCCCAGGTGATGTTTGGTCGTGCACAATGGCTGGAGACGATGGGAGAATTGGGACAGCTTATTCAATCAATGCATACACTCGCTAATCAATATCGTTCTGTCCCCATGCCAGGATACACACACTACCAATCCGCACAATTGATTACCCCTGGATTCTATCTTTCCTCTATTAACAGTGAATTCTTGCAAGCCATGAATCGATGGATACAAATTTATGACGACATGAATCAATGCCCGCTTGGGGCAGGGGCCATGGCTGGGGTAGAACTGCCGTGGGACCGTCAACGGTTGTCCAAGCTGCTTGGGTTCCGACAGCCTCGAATGAGTGCGTTGTCGGCAGTTGCGTCTCGGGAATGGGTTTTGAGAATGGCAGGAGAGCTGTCCACCTTCTCAGTATTGATCTCCCGATTTACAACAGATTTGATTCAATGGGGCAGCAGCGAAATGAACTTCCTCCAATTGCCGGATGAGCTATCCGGAATATCTTCTGCCATGCCACAGAAAAGAAACTTCCCGATCCTGGAGCGTATCCGGGGAAAGAGTGCGCATCTAACCGGATTTTATATGGATATGGTGCTAGGTCAGCGCAATACAGCTTTCACGAATTTGGTAGAGACGTCCAAAGAGGCAGGCACTCATCTTCTGACGTTGTTTCAACAAAGCAAAACGTTGCTGCGCCTGTTAAAAGCGGTGATCGATCATTTGCAATTCAATGAGGATCGTTTGCTCCATATATGTAAACGGGACTTCTTTGGAGGATTTACTCTTGCGAATTTGCTGACGTTGGAGCATGAGATTCCGTATCGCACAGCACAGGTAATCGCAGGCAGATACATCGTTCGTGCACTGGAACATGGTGTATCGCCGGAGCCGGGAGATCCACGGTTACTCTATGAAGCTTGCGCGGAAGCAGGCTTTCAAGTACCGGACACGGCTGCACTCCTCGCTGCTTCCTTCGATGTGCAGGGCGGCTTGTACGCAAAGAAATCAACGGGCTCCACGAACCCGGAGGAAGTGCAGCAGATGCTGACAGCACAGAGGGAGCATGCAGAGAAGCTGCAACGGGAGTGGCAGGATCGACAAGGGGAATTACAGGCGATCGAAGAAAGGCGGGGGAGGGTAATGAAGAGGTTGCTTTCTGGCAAGCAAGGGAAGGATGTGAGCGTAGATGCGGTATGAACAGTTGGCAGATACGATTGGGGATACCCCATTGGTCAAGCTGAGACTTGATGAAAAGGCAGTGGGCTCCGTATTTGCAAAGCTCGAGTTAATGAATCCGTTCGGTATGAAGGATCGTGTAGCCAGGCAATCGGTCTTGGCCGCGATACAGTCGGGAGAACTTCAGGAGGGCATGCCGATTATCGAGAGCTCGTCAGGAACGTTGGCTTGCGGCTTGGCCTTGGTTGGGCGTCAGTTGGGGCATGATGTACACATCGTGACTGATCCGAGAATTGACCCGATTACCTATGCCAAGTTGACCTCGCTTGGCTGCCATGTTCATGTGGTTTCGCAGATGGGGAAACAAGGGTGGCAAAGCGCCAGACTGGAACGACTCCAAGAATTAATGAGGGAGTATCCAGGAGCGTTTTGGCCTCGACAATACGATAATCCGGAAAATCCGCGTGCATATGCTGCGCTGGCATCCGAGTTGATGCAAGACCTTGAACGAATTGATGTGCTTGTTGGTGCAGTTGGCAGCGGAGGCTCCCTGTCCGGGACAGCCAGAGAACTGAAGCGTCATTATAAGGAGCTGCGAGTCGTGGCGGTTGATGCAGCGGGGAGTGTGATATTCGGACAGCCCGATCAGCCGACACGTCTACAAGGTGGCTTGGGAAACAGCTTGGTCGCTAAGAATGTAGATTTTTCCATGATCGATGAAGTGCATTGGCTGAACGATGCTGAGGCATTTGCGGCTACGCTACGCTTGGCCCGTAATGAGCATATTTTTGCTGGCAACAGTTCAGGTTCCGTGTACGCCGTAGCCAACTGGTTAGCGAGCCAAGTCGAGAGTGAATGCAATATCGTTGCTATATTGCCAGATAGAGGGGATCGTTATGTCGATACGATCTATAGCCACTCCTACCGGGAGAGCAAGGGTCTGATGCAAACGAACCTGCGAGACACGCCTCAATGTGTGGAACCAAAGACAGTCGTGACTAGTTGGTCCTATTCCAAATTGATGGGGATGTATCCGAATGAACAAACACTTTCTGTTCGTTGAAGCAAATACGACGGGGACAGGTATGCTCGCGATTAAAAAAGCGCGCGAATTGGGGTTTACGCCCATATTTTTCACAGAAAAGCCTGAACGCTACCACGGTTTGAATGAGTTGGAGTGTCACGTAGTCGTGACAGATACGAATTCCCAAGCAGAGCTGACTGACAGTGTAGCACAAGTGATTAAGGAAGGCAGAGAGATTGCCGGAATCATGTCAACAAGCGACTATTACCTCGAATCGGTAGCCAAGCTGGCCCGAAAATTCGGTTGGACAGGCAATTCACTGGCGGCGATTGAGGCCTGCCGCAATAAAGCGGTTTTCCGAGAGAAGCTTCAGGGTCATCAAGTGACTCAGCCTGAATTTGTGGCAATAGGCTCTATGAAGGCATTGATGGAAGCACGGTCTTCCATTTCTCTGCCCTGCGTGGTGAAGCCCGCTGACGATAGCGGGTCGAATAACGTAAGGCTGTGCTTTAGCTGGGAGGAAGTGGAGCATATGGCAGCGGAAATCCTTGCGATCAAGTACAATGCGCGCGGCCAGGAGACAGCTCGAACAGTTCTTCTGGAGCAGTATGTCGAGGGCCCTGAATTTAGCGTGGAGACGTTCTCTTGGCAGGGACAATGCTTTGTCATCGGCATTACCCAGAAACGGTTAACGGGATATCCATTTTTCGTGGAAGCAGGGCATATTTTCCCTGCACCGCTGTCGACAGAAGAGAAACAGGAGATCGAGCGAACAGTGGAAAGGGCATTAGCGGCGGTGAACTACCAATTCGGTGCTGCCCATACTGAAGTGAAGTGGACATCAGCAGGTTGTGTTGTCATCGAAGTCAACGCAAGGCTTGCCGGTGGAATGATTCCAGAGCTGGTTCGCCGTTCAACAGGGATTGATCTGCTTTTGCAACAGATTCGGTGTGCGGCAGGACTTGCGCCAGAATTGTCTCAAACCATCAAAGAGCAACGCTATGCAGGCATTCATTTTCTCGTGTCGGAGAGTCAGGGGACCTTTAGCGGGATGCATGGAATGGATACCGTTCGTAACCTGCCAGGGATAGCTGAAGTGGCCGTTCATGCAAAAATCGGTCAAAGCGTCTGGCCTCCGCAAAACTTCTCGCATCGTCTCGGCTATGTCATCGTGGAAGGCAAGCATTACAGCGAGACCGCTGAGCTGATCCAGCAGGTGAAAGACAGCCTGAAAGTACAAGTAGGTCAGCATTTGGAGAGTGGGGTATGAAACCAGTGATCGAATTGAGAAGCGATACATTCACTTTGCCGACAAGTCAGATGATGGATGCCATTCAAGAGGCGGTACTCGGTGACGATGTGTATGGGGAAGATCCTACGGTTCGCCAATTGGAGCAAGAAGCAGCCCGAAAGCTTGGCAAAGAGGCAGCCATTCTCATGCCGAGTGGAACGATGGCTAATCTGGCATCCTTAATGGCACATTGTCCGCGCGGTTCCAAAGTCATTGTAGGCAATGAGACCGACATTTACATCTATGAAGCGGGTGGCGCGGCTGTGTGTGGCGGCATTATGTACGAACCGATTCCGACGCAGCCAGACGGAAGGTTGGACATCGCTGATATGGAGCGGGTATTTCCATTGGAGCCTGAAGATCCACAATTCGCATTGCCTTCCTTGATCTGCCTGGAAAACCCGCATAACCGGATGGGGGGACGTGTCCTACCGCTGTCTTACTTGGAAGAGGTTCGCGCATTTGCAAACGAAAAGGCTGTGCCCGTTCATATGGACGGTGCACGCTTGTTCAATGCGGCAGTTGCTCTTGACGTGGATGCGGCTGAGATTGCGCGTTATGCGGATTCCTTGCAAATATGTCTGTCGAAAGGGTTGTCAGCACCGATTGGTTCCCTTGTTGTGGGAACAGAAGACTTGATTCAGAAAGTGTATCGTCTTCGCAAAATGCTGGGTGGCGGTATGCGCCAGGCAGGGATTATTGCAGCACCAGGCCTGGTTGCCTTGCAGCAGATGACAGATCGATTGGCAGTCGATCACGCAAACGCCCTTCGCCTGGCACATGGTCTGGCGGAGATTCCAGGAATCGTGACTCATGTGGAGGATGTAGAAACCAATATTGTGTTCTTCCGGATTGAACACCCAGTCCATACGTGGCAGACCTTCGTAGAAGCAGCGCAAGCCCATGGGCTGCGCGTAGCCGAGCTCGGTCACGGCAGAATTCGAGCGGTGACTCATTCCGGTATTAAGACAGCGGATATCGATAAGGCGCTAAGCATTGTACGTGAACTGTTGCAGTTCCAAACTGTGTAGGGCAGACATGTTCGCTCCCCCTTTTTTAGAAGGGGGAGTTATTAAGGTTTATAAAGGAATATAAAATCATCAGATTTTTTTAAATCTTTTAAAGGGAAAATATTTTCAAATAACAGAAAATTATTTAATATTAAAAAGACAAGTCTTGGGATGTATTTCCCGTTATGGAAAAGGCTTGAAAACACATGAAAGAGGGGGAAATGATTTGAAAAAAGGGAAAGGTTGGTTGAAGCCGTTGGCGTTGCTCTCGTTAACCGGCGCGCTGTTGGTCGGTTGCTCAAGCGGGAACAATGCTTCGCCAGGAACACCAGCACCAACACAAAAACCGGTGGAGCAGGTGGCTCCTCAGGCGACCAGTACGGACGATGAGAAGCCAATAGACGGTGGAACGTTCACGCATTCTACCACGTCTGACATCGTCACGATCAATCCGATTTTTGGAAACGACACAGCATCTGGCGACGTTATGGAGTACACCCAGGCGTATTTGTACAATCGGAACCCGTCTTTTGATTTAGCAGTTTACCCTTGGTCCCTCGCAGCCGAGTTGCCGAAAATAAGCGAGGATGGCCTCACCTATACAATCAAGATGAAGAATAATGCGAAATGGTCCGATGGAACGCCAATTACGGCTGACGACCTGATTTTTACCATTAATGCCATTAAAACTCCTGAGACTGGATCACCAGAAATTACGAAATACGACAAAGTGAAAGAGATGAAAAAACTGGATGATTACACCGTAGAAATCAAATTGACTCAATTGTACGCTCCGTTTGCTTTTGGATTAATGCAAAAGTTGGCACCAGCCCACGTGTTGAAAGATGTACCGTTTAAAGACTTGCAAGCACATTCTTACGGAAAAGATCCAGCCAAGACACCTACTTCCGGACCGTACAAATGGTCAGAGTGGAAACAAAAGGAATTCCATGTGCTAGATGCTAACCCAAATTACTGGGGTGAAAAGAAGCCGCATATTCAAAAGGTTGTTTACAAAATCTATGCGGATCAAAACACACAAGTACAGGCTCTGATGAAAGGCGACGTTGACTTGGTAGATTCCATTCCTGTCACGCAGCTCGAAGCGGTGAAGGCGAAAGGGACGATCAACATTTCGACGGAGCCAGGTCCTAGCTATGAATACTTTGCCTTCAACTTTGACAAGAAGAACTTCCCCAACAACTACGGGTTGTTTGAAGGTCAAAAAACGCGTCAGGCCATTGCCCACGCAATCAATCGTCAAGGTATTATCGACAATATCTTGAAAGGAACCGGAAAAATTATGGATGCACCGTTCCTGCCAGGTACATGGGCAGATCCGGGCGATGCAGCAGTCCATTACGAATATAGTGTAGAGAAAGCAAAACAACTGCTGAAAGAAGACGGATGGGTAGCCGGGGCAGATGGAATTCTTGCCAAAGACGGCAATCGTTTCTCCTTTGAATTCATTTTCAACTCGGGGAACAGTCGTCGTGAGCAGGCAGCCGTCGTTATTCAGCAAAACCTGAAAGAGATCGGAATTGAAGCGAAGCCAAAAGCATTAGACTTCTCGGCTCTTGTCGATCAGTATGCCAACCCTGGTAAATTCCAGGTTCTGTTACTCGGCTGGCAATTGTCTGACCCAGATCCGGATGGCATTTCTACTTTCGGGAAAAAGGCATTCCCGCCTGGCAACAACGCTGGCTGGTACGACAATCCGAAGCTGGATGCGCTGTGGGAAAAAGCTGTATCCACGGTGAAACAAGAGGAGCGTGCAGCGATCTATAAAGAAGTCGGAAAAGAAATCTCGACGAACCTGCCATACGTATTCATGTATCAGTACGGAACGCCACGAGGCATGACTTCTCGCGTCAAATATAAGGATGAGTTTAAACCAGTATCCATGATTCCATATGGGGAGACCTTTGGCTTCCTGAACTGGTGGATCGACGATACCAAAAAATAAGCTCGGCTGGTAGTGGTTAGCAATAGGAAAAGGGGGAAGGGCAGCCTTATGTCCCTTCCCCTTTCAAACGAAAGGAGGATGCTGGATTGACTGAATATTTGGTACGCCGCGTACTACAAGCTGTGCTTGTCTTATTTTTGATCACCGTGGTTTCGTTCGGACTGATGCATGCAGCACCGGGGGGACCCTTAAAAGTCATGCTCTCACCGGGAATGTCCCCAGAAGCACAACTCATCCAGATGAAAAATATGGGGTTGGATCAGCCAGTCTACATTCAATACATGAAATGGGTTGGAAATTTGTTGCAGGGAGATTTGGGCCATACCTTTAAAAATAACGTTCCGGTTGGTGATATTTTATGGCCGACGGTCTGGAATACGTTTGTGCTCATGTCTGTAGCGTGGGGGCTTTCCATGCTGATCGCCATCCCGTGGGGAATCTACAACAGCACAAAGCAATACGGTCTGTCTGACCAGATCGCCTCCATTGTTGCCTATCTCGGATTTGCGATGCCGACCTTCTGGTTTGGGATTATGCTACAGCAGTATTTTGCGATGCAGCTGAATCTGCTCCCATTATCTGACATGTACACGATGGGGAAAGAGGGACAAGTAAGCGACCTCATATTGCACTTGATTCTACCTGTTACGGTGTTAACACTGGTGAACATTGCAGCCTATGTCAAATATACACGTGCTAGTATGCTGGAGGTTTTGGAGCAGGACTATATTCGGACGGCACGTGCCAAAGGGATGAAGGAAAGACGCGTTATTTTCCGCCATGCTCTGCGGAACGCACTAATTCCTGTTGTGACGATCATCGGATTGGATTTGCCGACTTTGGTAGCAGGTGCAGCATTGACTGAGAGTGTATTTAACTGGCCAGGCATGGGGCGTCTGTTTGTGGAAATGGCTGTAGCGCGTGAGTATTCTGTGTTGATGTCGATCACGTTGCTGATTTCACTGATGGTGATTATCGGAAACCTGCTTGCCGATTTAATTTACGCACTGGTTGATCCACGCGTGCAGCTTGGACGTAAAGGAGGCAGGGCAGCATGAGTCAAGTACAGCTTCAGGATGACACTGTCGTTGAAACGAATCGGACAGGAGGGCAGCTTCCGACGAATCCCGTTGGACAAAAACCTCCTGGACTCTGGACAACCGCCGGCAAAAAATTTATGCGGAACCCGTATGCCGTTAGTGGCTTAATCGTACTCCTGTTTTTTATTGGAATTGCTGTGTTTGCCGATTGGGTCGCACCGCATGATCCGGCAAAGATTGATTTTATGATTACCAACCTGCCTCCTGGAACAGAAGGGCATGTGCTCGGAACAGACGAGCTCGGTCGTGATATTTTGTCCCGCCTCATTCATAGCAGCCGGGTGTCTATGCTGGTCGGCTTCAGCGTTGCTTTTGCTGCGGTTGTCATCGGGACGCTGATTGGAGCGATTTCTGGTTATTTCGGCGGCTGGATCGATACCTGCTTCATGCGTCTCGTTGACGTGATGAACTCCATTCCGAGTCTGTTCTTTAACATTCTGGTTCTGGCTCTCTTCGGTGCGGAATTTATCTACATGATCCTGATTTTGTCGCTGACGAGCTGGACAAGTGTGGCACGTCTAGTGCGCGGACAGTTCTTGCAGCTACGGGAAATGCAGTATGTGGAAGCAGCGAGAGCGATCGGCGTTTCACACTGGGGCATTATTACGCGTCACCTGATACGTAATGCAATGGCTCCGATCATTGTGTACGCGACTCTCATGGTTGGTTCGGCCATTCTGTCAGAGTCAGGTCTTTCTTATTTAGGCTTGGGGATTCAACCGCCTCAAACAAGCTGGGGATTAATGCTGAGCAAGGCACAGGAATTCATGCTGGTCGATCCTTTGCAAGCACTTTATCCTGGTCTTTGTATTTTACTCGTGGTGCTCGCGGTTAACTTCGTCGGAGACGGCATTCGCGATGCATTCGACCCACGGAAGAAAAAGAAGAACCCGAAAAGGAGGCTGAACAAGTGGAACGTAACATCCTCGAAATAAAAAATTTGACCACTTGCTTCTTTACGGATGACGGCACGGTCAAGGCCACGGATCGAGTGAGCATCAACGTTGGCAAAGGACAGACGGTGTGCTTGGTAGGGGAATCCGGTAGTGGAAAAAGTGTGACGTCACTTGCGGTCATGCGATTGATTGATTATGCGGGCGGATTTATTCAGAGTGGGAATGTCATGTTTCACGGTCAGGATCTGGCCGCAAAGGACTTGGATGAAATGATGCACATTCGCGGGAACAAAATCGCGATGATCTTCCAAGACCCGATGTCGGCTCTCAATCCGGTGTTTACGGTAGGCGATCAAATTGCGGAGAGCTTGATGCTGCATCAAAATATGAGCCAGCAGGATGCGTTCAAAAAAGCGATCGAGATGCTTCGGTTAGTTGGGATTCCGGCGCCAGAAGTACGAGTGAAGCAGTACCCGCACGAAATGTCTGGAGGGATGTGCCAGCGTGTTGTCATTGCGATGGCCTTGGCCTGCAACCCGGAAATGCTGATAGCAGACGAGCCAACTACTGCTCTAGATGTTACGGTTCAGGCGCAAATTTTGGATTTGCTCAGACGGCTGCAAAAGGAATTGGGCATGTCGATTTTGCTGATCACCCATGACATGGGGGTAGCAGCAGAGATGGCGGATCGTATCGCGGTAATGTATGCAGGGACGATTGTGGAGGAAGGAACGGTCGAACGCATATTTGACGAGCCCCGGCACCCGTACACGATTGGCCTGCTACAGTCCATCCCCGGATTTGAAGGGGAGCGCGGCGGAGAATTGTACACGATCCAAGGCACCATCCCGAGTATTACCCAATTGCCGACGGGCTGCCGTTTTCACCCGCGTTGTCCGCATGCGATCGACAAATGCCGAAAAGAGGAACCCATCTTGCGCGAGGTTGTTACAGGACAACAAGTGGCTTGCTGGTTGAATGAAGATGTCAGCAATCTATTCAGAATAAATCAGCGTGCCAATTCAGTCGCTGGAAGCAAAGCAGAGGTGAACCGCCAATGAACCGGGAATATTTGATCGAAGCAAATCATATCAGAAAGTATTTTCCGATTAAGGCTGGCTTGCTGAGCCGTGTCATCGGTCATGTAAAAGCCGTAGATGATGTATCTTTCGGAATTCGGCCAGGGGAGACATTTGGGCTCGTAGGAGAATCCGGCTGCGGGAAGTCGACGCTGGGGCGTGTCGTGCTGAATTTGCAAAGGGCGACGAGTGGAGAAGTGCTGTTTGACGGAACCAATATCCATCAGGTGAATAGACAAGAGAATTTGAAGCTGAGACGGGATATGCAGATTATCTTTCAAGACCCGTTTGGTTCGTTGAATCCACGATTTTTGGTAAGCGATATTATTGGAGAACCGTTACGAGTTCATCTGCGTGCATCTGCAAAGGAAATAGATGAGCGGGTAGTCGAGCTGATGAGTCTGGTGGGACTCGATCCATCGAGGCGAAATCGGTATCCGCATGAGTTTTCTGGCGGACAGCGGCAACGGATCGGTATTGCGCGGTCGATTGCACTCTCGCCACGGTTTATTGTGGCGGATGAAGCTGTTTCTGCACTGGATGTGTCCGTACAGTCACAGGTTTTGAACCTGATGATGAAATTACAAAAAGAGATGGGGCTGACCTATCTGTTTATCGCGCATGGTCTGAATGTGGTACGCCATATTTCTGATCGGGTAGGCGTGATGTACCTGGGGAAAATGGTGGAGATTGCACGAACGGATGACTTGTTTGCACAGCCACTGCATCCGTATACGGCGGCATTGTTGTCGGCGATTCCGAAGCCTACTCCGCATCGGCGACAAGAGCGGATCGTCCTGCAAGGGGATGTACCTTCTCCGGCCAATCCGCCGTCAGGTTGTCGTTTTCATCCTCGTTGTCCAATGGCGCAGGAGAGATGCAGCAAGGAGATTCCCGAGCTCATAGAGGTTGGGCAGGATCGCCAAGTCGCGTGTCATTTCCCTTTAGCATAGAGAATAGAAGAAGCCGCCCATCATGGGTGGCTTCTCCTATTCTCAAAATAACTCGATGACGGTAATACTGACATTGGCTGTTTGTACACTCTGGTTGATATTTAAAAGATCGCTGATCGTTGCTGGCGGAGCGGTAACCCCTGGAAGCGTCTCCAGAATAAATTGAAGCTTTTCCCCCTCCGCGTTAATGATATGTCCTAACCCTAGCTCTTCAATAGCAATAGAGGACAATAATAAATGAATCGCGTCGTCACGCGTGAGTGTTATGGTCGGAGTAATATTCGGCAAATTTGCTTGTGACACGGTTATCCCTCCTGAAAATCATAAATAGAACTCGTCCCATTGTTCAAATGTGTTTGTATAGTTTTGAGTATAAATTTCCTGAATATCCATATAAAGGTAGACAGAGTGAAATCGTTTTGATACATATAAATCAGTGTTGCCGGATTGTATAGGAATGGGGATATCTCCGCTGTGGCTATATTAGGCTATGAACGGGAGGGATGCATGGTGCACCATAAAGGGAAATGGATGATCAGCATTGCGATGGCAGTATGTCTGATTGTGGTCTTTGGTTTTCATCAACAAACAATGGCGACTGCGCCAACGAAAAAGCCAGTGATAAATGTTATGGGCAGCGATCCTGTCAATATCAATTCAAATCGAAGCTTTGTCACCGTTCAAGGAGAGTGGATTTTTTATAACAACGATGGCTTATACAAAATCAAAAAGGATGGAAGCTCTCTTCAAAAGTTGAGCAGTGATTGGGCCGATAATCTGAATGTGGTAGGGGACTGGATTTACTATACGCGCAATAAGCCTAGGAAAGAAATCTATCAGCTTGAGATGCCCCATTTCGATATCAATGATACGTATGAAGATGTGACGGAGCTCATGAAAATCAAGACAGACGGCAGTTCGAAAACAGTCATCAAAAGTGGAAGCCTTGCGGAAGGGGATCGCAATAACGTACACCAATTGTATGTAGTAGGCGATATCATCTACTACGCAGACGGTTACGGTCCTTTGTACAGGATGGACACGAACGGCAAAAATCAAAAGAAGCTGCTTGATCAGTTTGAGGAAGTTTATTTCTATCAGGATTGGATTTTTTACACCAATAAGAGTGGTCTTCTATACAAAATGAAGCGGAATGGAACGCAAAAAAAGGTCGTAAGCAAAGACAAAGAACTGACCCTTATCGGTCTGTCTGGTGATTTCATTTACTACACAAAATGGGTAAACGATAAAGGCGTCGTCGATGTTTATAAAATCGGACTAAAGGATGGGAAAACCGCTCTCGTCAAGAAAGGGTTGCCTCCAGCAGAAAATCCGATCATTGTCGCCGGGAAGCATCTATACTACATCTCAGAAATAAAGGACGCACATACGGTAGGCAGAATGAATATGACGGACGGCAAGACAACCCCACTGTATCCATTGGGCAGCATTTCCAGTCAAGCAATAAACATCGGAGGAGATTTCATCTTTTTTTACGACTATCAAGCTTCCGATCGTGATAAAAAAGATCTATTCAAAGTGAAACTGGGCGAAAACAAAGTGGAAAAGGTAACCTCAAAGGTGAAGTAAGGATAAGAGCCACCCAAAGATGGGTGGCTCTATTATTATGGGCTAATTCCTCGGGGCATGAAGCTGATTTCTTTTTCTCTCCCACGTCTTGTACATAAGCACGGAGCCAAACATGAAAATAGAAGCGATGAGCGCACCCACGGGCAACATGACTACCATTTCAACCGGAAAGACAAAGGGGAGCAGGGGAAACGCGTATGCGGCTGGGACACGCATGCCAACGATGCGTAACAAAACAAGCATCAAAAGCATGTCTAGCAGCGTGACGATCACCCACGAATCAATCGCAAAGTAGAGCAATGTACCGACTGTCGCTGATATGGTTAACACGAGGCCCAGCTTAAAGGCCATCTTGCCGTTGAACATCGGCTTGTGAAGAGATTCATAGACAACGACGAGTATGGGCGGAATAACTGCTAACTGTGGGTAACCAGCCATCCAACATAAACCAATCCACACGAATATCAAAATCAAGAACACGAGCATATACTGATACGGTATCTTCACTTTCTTCTCCAGGCCGCCATTCCATTTGAAGGCGAGAACGCCAAACATGATAAGAAAGGAAAAAATGACGACGGAGATCATAAAAGACCATTCAACGGCATTCGTGACCAGAGGTAATAAGCCTGTGGCAAGGGATGGTCCAAAATTCGATTGGATGATTCGTAAAAAGAGCATCATGAGTACGAGTGTGATACTGACTTTTCCAAGATATGGAAAATCTACTTGGTTTATCGCAAATCCGATTGCAGCCGTAATTGACGGAGCCACAAAAATTTTAGAAGGTTGTCTGATCCATCCCGGTTCTCGGTATACCCATATGCCAATCGCCATCGCTGCTATTTCTGGTAGAATCACTTCGGGATCATCGAGTATGACGGAAGCGGCTACCATGAGCAAGATAAGCGTTATGGCAATGATATAGGAAAGAATGGTTTCATTCTTCGCTATCACTGAATTCATTCTGACTAACTCCTTTTCGTTCGGATTATCCTTTATTATGGCAAGAATTGAGGAAGTCAATTGTGCCAATGGAAGCAACCTTGTTTGTAACAAAACCGTCACTAACAGTGGAAAAGCAGCACCTAGAAGAGGGGTCTAAACAAAATCAGAACGGCATAAGGTATGGGGTATTACCAAGACGGATGAAGGTCATGATGAGCATTTCGTGTTTGATAGAGGTGAAAAATGGGCAGACCAATAAGGGAGCGTTTCGTCACGAAGTACACCCAGTATACCGATAGGGGGAATAAGCAATTGTTGAGTTCATTTAAACCACTAAAGATAATCGAAGAGAACAGCAAGATCATACAGCAGACGATACAGTACATAGGTAATCAAAAAGTCAGTACGATTACGATAGAGACGCCTAAAAAACTACCTAAATGTAGGTAGTTTTTTCCTATTTGTAGAATCCAAATATAATGTTAAAATAATGTAAAACTTTACCAGAAGGAGAGGTTTACAGGTGCTAAAGAATCTCGTGCAGAGCCATGTAAAGATTGTTTTTTCTGTTCTTGGCATCTTGTTCGTTCTGGTCTCATGGCTCGTATTTGAATTATTAAAAGGTTTGCTGCCAGATTTGATAGCAGTCATACATAAGTGGATGTTTCAACCGATCGAATGGCTGTTTATCCTGGCACCACCACATGAGGAAAACAAACTAGCTTCATTAGGCTCTGTTCTAGGCTTGTCTATCTTGTATTCCGCCATTTTGGCAGGAATGGTATTCATCGTTTTGTTCATCTGCAACAAGATTAGAGGGAACGAAATCGAGTTCCAGATGGAAGTGAAATATTGCGAGAAAGAATTGGCCAACGCCATTTACAGTTTGGATGGCAGCGGTCAATCAACAGCTATCATTAATGCGAACGCGATCACGTTTATGAAGGCATTTGAAATGGAAGTAAAGACGATTTATGGATTGAAACCGGACGAGCTATGCTGTTATTGGATCGTACCTACGAATAATGACAAGCAGTTTGAAGTGTTTTACTTAACCGAGTTGAAAGATTTTGACACAGTACGTACGCTATTACTGTCTTCCATGCTTCAAGAGGATTGCAGAATTGCCGATAAACAAGTAAAGGGACGTATTCAAAACACGGATATTGAACAATTTGCAATTGTGAAGAACTTTGGTAAGTTCAGGCTTGGATTTGCGGTCGCCGTTTACAAGAATGACACATTTACTCCCGAAAATATGCAGGAGTTCGAGCGGTTGACTACGTATATGTTATTATTAGGATTTGTTACCAAGTTTGTGAATAAGGTCAAAACCTTAAAGAGAGCTAGTTAGGAGTGGGATACGATGAAATTAGCTGAGTTCTTCGCGAAAAGAGGCAACGAAACTGCTGTTTACTCGAAAAATCTCTCTTCCAAGAAGAAGATTCCCAACAGCAAATTTACTCCTGGCTTCGCTAGCTTAAAACAGATTGTAGATGAGCATAGTCCGAATGAGCGACATGATAATAAAGTGGTTGGAGGAAAATGACACTGCCTGTGAGCAGTGTTATTTTTTGTTTCGGGGTACTTGGGATAGAAGAAAAGCCACCTGATGAGGGTGGCTTTAGTTTTGGGAGATCTCTACACTGTGTTTGCTTTTTCTATGGGACCATATCAGGACAGGGACCAGCAACAGCGATAAAACGCCTCCGGCAAGGGAAAGTGTTGCGTAGCTGGCATTGGCGACGACCATACCAGACAGGGCTCCACCGGATGCACCAGCCAAGGCAATCAAGACATCAACCGTTCCCTGTGTTTTCGCACGAGTGGCGGGCTGCGTTGCGTCTACGATGAGCGCTGTGCCGCTAATTAATCCAAAATTCCAGCCCAGTCCGAGCAGCACAAGAGCGGTGATGAGTAGCGGCATCGAATCGGCTGGCGCGAAAGCAGCAGTCATGCTGGCTGCAAGTAGTATGACACCTGAAGCATATGCCATTGTAGAGCGACCGATCTTGTCAACGAGTACACCCGTCAAAAGCGAGGGGAGGTACATCGCACCGATATGAAAACCGATGACGATTCCTACTTCGGAGAGACCATGTCCGTGGTGCTTCATATGTACAGGTGTCATCGTCATAATAGCGACCATGACGATCTGCGTCAAAATCATGACGGTGGCTCCCACGATGATTCCCCGGTTGTTGCTTGCGAGCTGATTCTCATTCAGACGGGATGGCAAGCTCTGATCCACCTGTTGTGCTTCGGCGATTGCTTTCGAAACGATGAACGGGTCCGGGCGAAGCAATACCCAAAATACGAGACCAGCGAGGATAAAGGCTGCGGCCCCCAGGATGAAAGGACCAGCCAGTGCGGGGACACCGATGGATGTAGCGAATCGTCCCATGACTTCCACCAGGTTTGGTCCTGCAACGGCCCCGAATGTAGTGGAGACCATGGCAATACTTACGGCAGTCGCGCGCTGTTTAGGCTTTGCCAAGTCTGTGCCTGCATAGCGGGCCTGCAAGTTAGTAGCGGTGCCAGCTCCATACAGAATTAAGGAAGCAAACAGAAGGACAATACTGTTTGCGACGGCTGCGATAACCACCCCAATTGCGCCAATACCTCCGGCTAAGAAGCCGCTAGCGAGCCCCAAACGGCGTCCAAAGCGTTGAGAGAGTCGACCCACCAGCAATGCAGCGACAGCAGAGCCAAGCGTGAGCAATGCGGAAGGGATGCCCGCGAGACTTTCCGAACCGAGCATATCCTGAGCAAGGAGAGCCCCTACGGTGACACCTGCCGCAAGTCCTGCGCCGCCAAAAATTTGTGAGATGACTACAATCCAGAGCGTTCGCTTGTATAGTCTTTGCTGTTTATCTGGGGAGTCGATGTAGCTTTGTAAAGCTTCAGGTTTGAGTGACATCTGATCCACCTTTCTATGGAGAGGGAGCTTTCGTGAAGTTATGAAATTTCAGTCATCCCTTCGTGTGGAATGGACTGGGGAATTTGCATTCAGTATAGTATTGGCGACGGGTAAACACAAGGAGATTTCAGCTTCAGAAACACTTTGCAAAAGCAAAAACACCGGACAATTTCATCCGGTGCTTTTCGTTCATTTTCCTACGATAAGCAATAGCTCACGGAGGTTTTGTATGAGGATTTGATTTTCTTCCAGCGTACCTACACTGATTCGAATATGCTCCGGTAACCCCCAAGTGTCTCCGTACCGCAAAATGATTCCTCTTTCCAGCAGCTCTTGATAAATCCTGCCTGCGTTTGGCCCCAATTTTGCCAAGATAAAATTAGACATACTCACCGTATAAGGGATATTCATTTCATCGAATGCATCATATAACTGCTTGCGGCCTTTGGTGTTTTCCGTGAGGGATTTTTCAAAATGCTCCACGTCAGAAAGGGCGGTAATGGCGGCTGTTTGTGCCAATGAATTGACGTTAAACGGCTCTTTTACTTTCAGGATTTTTTGGATCACCGATGGATGAGCGACACCAAATCCGACGCGAATACCGGCAAGCGCGTAAATTTTCGAGAAGGTTTGCAAGACGAGAACAGGGTATCCCTGGCGGACAAATTCAATTCCTGTAGTGTAATCGTCAGCCGTTGCATAGTGACTGTATGCTGCGTCGAGCACCACAAGCACCCCATCTGGCAAGTGGTCTAGCAATGCAGTCAAGTCCTGACGAGTCAAATAGGTACCTGTCGGGTTGTTTGGGGAACAAAGGTAGACAAGCTTTGTTCGATTCGTGATGGCTGCCAAAATAGCAGAAATATTGAATGCATAATCGGCTTCAAGCGGAACCGTTTTGATGACAGCTCCCATGAGATGTGCGCCAAATTCATATTCACCAAAGGTCGGAGAAGGCACGACGATTTCGTCCTCAGGCTCCAAATAGGTTTCGGAAATGAGCTTGATCAGTTCATCACCGCCATTCGTGACGATTAAATGCTCCGGACTTAACTCAAGATGATCAGCCAAGTGCTCCTTCAGCGTCGTTGTATTGGCATCCGGGTAACGATGCAGCTCCGGGAGCGCACTGAGAATGGCGCGAATGATTTTGGGGGATGGGCCGAGAGGATTTTCATTTGAGGCTAATTTAATGATCTGAGAGAGTCCGTACATTTTTTTTATCTCCCAAATCGGCATTCCAGGTTGATAGGATTGTATCTTTTCTAATGTTTTTCGCGATTGTGTCGTGGGCAGTTGTTTCATCTATATGGCCTCCCAAACTTCATGGTAGCAACACTGTAAGGGAAATCTCCAGCAGTGTAACCAGCCAATTCACGAAAGATGAAACAGACCAATTATGAGGAAGGACACAAATTGGATGGTTCATAAAAGTCAAGATTGGATCATGAAGGAAGGAGCCGCTTCCTTTATAATCAGCCCAGAAACATCACTCATTCAAACAACACGGAAGGATAGTGAGGTGGGAAAAATGTTGATTCAAGGGCAAACGCCGCTCTTTAACGGGCTGAGAAAGCATGCCCAGAAGAATCCAATCCAATTCCATATACCAGGTCATAAGAAGGGGAAAGGGATGGATCCTGAATTTCGATGGTTCATGGGAAAAAATGCACTTTCCATCGATTTGATTAACATTGAACCATTAGACGACTTGCATCAACCAAAAGGAATTATCAAACAAGCGCAGGAATTGGCTGCTGAAGCTTTTGGCGCTGATCACACCATATTTTCTGTTCAAGGTACGAGCGGAGTCATTATGACCATGATTATGGCGGTATGTAATCCCGGCGACAAGATCATCGTGCCACGGAATGTACACAAATCTATCATGAGCGGAATTGTTTTATCGGGCGCGACTCCTGTCTTTTTACATCCAGAAATAGACCCTGTTTTCGGGATCTCACATGGAATTACACCGCAAGCTGTGGAAAAAGCATTGGAGCAGCATCCCGATGCAAAGGCAGTTCTCGTCATCAATCCAACCTATTTCGGAATTGCCGGTGACTTAAAGAGTATCGTTCAAATTGCGCATGCCAGAGGAGTGCCTGTACTCGTAGATGAAGCGCATGGCTCACATGTTCACTTCCATCCCAAGCTTCCCCTGTCGGCGATGCAAGCTGGTGCAGATATGGCAGCAAGCAGTATGCATAAATTAGGAGGCTCTCTGACGCAGAGTTCGTTGTTGAACATTCAGGGAAATCTCGTCTCGATTCAGCGTGTACAAGCTATCTATAGCATGCTCACGACGACATCCACCTCCTATTTACTGCTTGCTTCGCTCGATGTGGCGAGAAAGCGGTTGGTTACATCCGGGAAAACGCTATTGGATCAAACGATTCAGCTAGCAAACGAAGCACGAGCACAAATCAATAAAATTAATCATTTGTACTGCATTGGGAGAGAAATTATCGGGACAAATGGAGCGTTTGCTCATGATCCGACCAAGCTGGTCATCTCGGTAAAAGACCTCGGCATTACAGGATATGAAGCTGAAAAATGGCTCCGTGACCGCTATAACATTGAGGTAGAGCTATCTGACCTGTATAACATCGTTTGTATTATCACACCAAGTGATACGAAAGAAGATTTGCAAATCCTTGTCTATGCCTTGGAGGAGCTGGCTGCCGGGTCCGAGGATCAAGGAAACAGAAAAAGCCGCCCGAAGATGCAGCTTCCAAAAATACCGGTGCTCGCTGTCACCCCGCGTGATGCATTTTACGCACCGACAGAGATGATTCCTGTCGAACAATCGGTGGGAAGAATTATCGCGGAGTTTGTCATGGTATATCCACCAGGTATTCCGATCTTTATCCCGGGTGAGATCATTTCGGAAGAGAACCTCATCTATACGAAGAAAAACATCGAGGCAGGTTTACCTGTACAAGGCTTTGAAGACCCCACGCTTCAAACCATACGTGTCATCAAGGAATAACCAAACAAGAGGAAAGGCCGCCTTGGGTTGGCCTTTTTCTTTTGCTTACTCAAGGGTTCTCTAGCGTTTTTCCCCCTTTGATCCGGAAGAGAATCAGCAAAAAAATCGGCAGCAACAGAAGCACGTATCCATACCTGTAATAGGAGTGATTGGCCTGCAAGAGTTGTTGATGATTGGAAAACAAGAGTAAAGACAGGAAAAGTGTAACCAAACAGACAGGTACGCTCAGTTTTTTATAAGTGGTGGAAAGAAGAAAGGCAAGACATTCACAGATGGCATATAAAAATACCGCTACCCGGATGAAACATCCTGCTGTCATCGTATATAAGCCATAAATGTCTCCGCGGCTTATAAAGCCCATTTTTATTTGTCTGACTGTATTTTGCACGGGCCAGTCCAATTTTTCCGAGAGGGGCAGCCCAAATACAGCAATGGCACTCATCAGCATCGATGCGCCCAAAAAGACGTTGAATAAAATAAGAAAGGAGAAGCCATTGAAGTCATGACGCACTCCGACCCATTTTGTCTGAAGCAGGAGGACTAAGATCAATTCCCCCCACAACGCAACATAGTAAAGCGAGCCCTCCAGAGCAGGTCCCCACCCATGGTCGAGGATCGGCAAAATACGGGCGTAATCCTTTTCTTGCATGAGTGTCAATCCAACTAGCGGTCCTGTGATCATCGTCAACAAAAAAAAGATAACGGCTATTCTAGCGATGGATTCGATGTTTCTTTGGAGACTGAACCAAATGAGAAGCATGAAGCTCGTTCCGATAGCCCAGAGAGGCGTCTCCGGCAAAAAGGTTATTTTGACGAACTCCTCCAGACCGCGCATCGTCGTAGCGGAAGCAAACAGAAAATAAGCGAGTAAGATTACACACAAAATGACAGATGTTGCTCTACCGGCTTTTTCTTCAGTTCCTGTCAGCAACGAGTTGCTTTGAAGCTTCCTTCGCAGAATGCTCAACAGCAGAACGAATACAATACCTGAGGGAATGCTGATCAAAGCAGATATCCAGCCGTCTCTGCCAGCGGTATGAATCAGTGGTTCGATTAAGAAGACGTGTCCCATTATGGGGAGACTTAATGCTTGGATTGAGACCCACTGAAATCTTGAAATCGTGCGGACGTCCAACCATCCCACTCCTTATTTTTCGCCAAGTTGCTCTGCCAGAAGTCCATTTAAGAGGAGCTTGCTCTGGACGTTCACTTTTACGTCTAGTTCTGAAAAGCGAGCGGGCCATTGTTCTTCCCAGGTTTTCCACACTTGTGGATACGCCCGATGCACATATTCATGAAAGCCAAAAATATCGGCCTTGTTTTTTTGGGCTACTGCTACAGCCTCATGGATTTCATCCCTAATGACATGATTGATTTTTGTCTGCAACCATTTATACGTCTCGGTGTCTATTGGAATGGCATGATTGAGACTTCCGATATATCCGTGTGGATGGACAGTCACCTGGATGTATAACTGATTATTTTCGAGAACGGGGCGGATTTTTGTTTTGGAATCCACTATCTCGATCGATGCGTATTGTCCCTGCTTCTTGAGTGGAACGATGACAATCGTGCTTTTTATTTTCCCCGTTGTCCACAGTAATCCGCGTACCTGTGTCTCATTGATTGAAGCGATCGCTTTTCCGCCTTTGATAATGACAGCTCCAGCTTCACGGCTTTCTTTCTTCGATTGGATTGGATGACTGATCGGCAGATAGCCTACTTTCTCTTTACTCGCCATCATGCGCATAAGGTCGAGTGAACGTACGGGTGGATATTTGCCAATGGATCGATTGGATATCATTTTTTCGTTGATTTGTAGCGGCTGGATGTCGTTCGTATTTCCTTTTGAGTGCAGGAGAGATTCCGCTTTTCCTTCGACATAAATGACCCAGTGACGCCCAGATAATTCCTGATCGCGAAAAAATAAATCAAGGGGACCGATGATATCCTTTTTGGCTGCGTCAGTGCCAATCGCTACGTATTGCATTTGATGATAGCTAAGCTTGTACCCCGAGTACTCGATCATATTTCGGGCTGCATCTAACATGGTATAGCCTGTCGATTGGATAATCGCGCTTTTTTCCGCAGCGCCTCCTGCATCCGTTTTTCCACTGCTTGGCTTCATGACGTTCACAGTAAGGACATAGCGGCCTTCCTCGTTCAAGTCGATTCCTACTGCCGTGACAAATCTTGTCTCCGTGAGCTCGATGTTATTCCAGCATCCCCCTAAAATGACAGTCAGCAAGCCTATCACAGCGGTTAGCGTCTTCATGATCATTCTCCCTTTTGCTTCTTCAGTGGGAAAGGGGTAGCACCAGAGCTTTGTTTGATAAACCAAAGTGGAAGGCGAATAAAGAAGTCCTTCCAATCTTGCAGTTTCAAAGGAGCTAAAGGAGCAAGATAAGGTATCCCAAACGAGCGGAGATCGCACAAATAGATAGTGACCAGATAAAAGACGAGAAAATTGCCGTACAATCCAAGCGCCGAGGCGGCAAATATTGAGACAAATCGCAGAATGACTACCACATCAGAAATGGCAGGGAAAATAAACGAAGTGATGGCTGACGCGGCAATGACAATAACCGTCGGCGCCCCAACTAATCCCGCACTAACGGCGGCCTCACCAATGACTAAAGCTCCTACGATGCTGACAGCTTGTCCGATGGGGCGAGGCATGCGGACCCCAGCCTCACGCAGCCATTCATACACGATCGCCATAAGAAGCAGCTCGATGGGTAAAGGGAACGGAACCCCTTCTCTGGCATTGATAAAACTGAACAACAATGTCGGGGGAACCAAATCCTTGTGAAAATTTTCGAAAGATATATAAAGAGACGGGAGAAATGCTGAGACAAAAAATGCTGCATAGCGAAGCAAGCGCAAAAAGCTGGCGTAGAAAGGGCGGGAATAATAATCCTCCGGGTTTTGAAAAAACTCTTGAAACGTGACTGGTACCATGAGGGCCACTGGACTGCCGTCCACCAAAATAGCGACACGCCCCTCCAAAATCTTGGCTACCAGGATGTCCGGTTTCTCACTGTTGAAAATGGTTGGGAAAATAGAAAACGGTTCGTCTTCGATCCATTGCTCGATATAGCCGGAGTCCAAGATGGCATCCATTTTTATGACAGATAGGCGTTTTCTCACCTCATCGACCAATTCTTCCTTCACAATTCCTCGGACGTAGGCGAGACATACTCTTGTGTTCGATTGTGTACCAATCCAGTAGGTTTCAATTTGGAGATTGGGATTGTGATATCTTTTGCGAATGAGTGAGAGATTTGTGTCAATCGTTTCAATAAAGCCTTCGCGTGGCCCACGAATGACTGCTTCTTTAGAAGGCTCTTCTACGCTTCTTTGTCCGATTGATTTGGCTCCGATAATAATGCATTGTGCTTGGTTATGAATAAAAAGAACGATATATCCGCGTGCAAGCTGCTCGAGTACTTTTTCGAGTGTGTTTTCCTTCCACGCCATCGAGACATGCAAAACAGCATTCATCATATGATCAATCATGCCCTCGTTGAGATCGCCAACGGTGTTCATTAAGGGTCTAATAATATCCCGATCCATTACGTCTTGATTCGTCATACCTTTTAGGAACAGCAAAGATGCTTGTTGTGATGGATTTGTCCCAAGCCAAATGGTTCGGACGGCTAGATCACTCGTGAACCCAAAATGACTCCGAATGGTGGTCACATTTGCTTGAAGATCCTCCTGTAGGGGAGTTTCTTGTGGTTCCTGGTTCTGTTTGATTTGGTGGATGGATAGCTTTCTCCGAAACTTTTTGATCACGTAGCTTCACCTAATCAGCAATGAGATGGAAGTGATCTTAGCGTACCCATCGATTTCCAATTCCATTCGACTAGATAAGGACCTTCTTGCATGAGAAGGGCTTTTTTATGTCCAAAAAGTGTCTAAAATGCTGCGGAAAATTGAACATGGCTGGTTGATCCACTTTGTCATTGGCTGGTGACACTCCAATGGTCCGGCTTTAGAGTAAGACTTGTTTCAATAGTACCCCGTGCATGGTGATAGGAGATGAGGACAAGGACATGAAGACGTCCAAGACAGTACGCTGTATGTCATTTTTGTTCATGTTCATCCTGCTGTTCTTGACGACCGGTTGCGCTGATAACTATATCGTGCTCGATCCGAAAGGACCCATTGGTGAACAGCAAAAGGACTTAATGATTTTATCCACGCTTTTAACGTTAATTGTGATTGTTCCTGTACTAATTCTTACTTTTGTCATTGTATGGCGATACCGTGACAGAGAAGGAAGAAAGGCGAAGTACACCCCTAATTGGGAACACAGTACGAAACTGGAAATCATTTGGTGGGGCATTCCCATCATCATTATTACGTTAATTGGGATCGTGACAGTTCGGTACACGTATTCGTTGGAGCCATCCAAGCCGTTGGAATCCGAGAAGAAACCGATCACGATTCAAGTGACGAATTTGGATTGGAAGTGGCTGTTCCAATATCCTGAGCAAGGCATTGCCACTGTGAACTACGTACAGTTCCCAGAGGATACGCCAGTACGCTTCGAAGTGACATCTGACGCCCCGATGAATTCATTCTGGATTCCACAGCTTGGCGGTCAGATTTATGCCATGTCCGGTATGTCTATGACGCTCTACCTGCAAGCAGATGAACAGGGTGAGTACATGGGATCTGGTGCGAACTTTACCGGAAAAGAATTTGCGAAGATGTTCTTTACAGCGAATGCGACTTCCCAAGAAGACTTTGATCAATGGGTGAATCAGGTGAAAAATACATCCCCTGCGCTAACGCTGGATGGTTACAAAGAGCTGACCAAACAAGGAACATCGGATGTGCGCTATTTCTCCGCTTTCCCTGAAGGATTGTACGAGATGACGGTGACCAAGTATGCTGCTTCACACAATCACGGCTTATCTACGAGAGTGCAGCCGCCAGCGCGGGTGAAAGAATAGTCGGTTGAATTTGAAAGAGGGAGGAGAGAGACAACGATGTGGGAGAGTGTGAAAGAATTCGCCTCTGAATTTTTCGTAACAGGCGATCCACTTATTTACGGTGCGGACGTCAGCATTGTGCTCAGTATCATCGCAATCGTATCGGTGCTGACTTACTTTAAAAAATGGGGATGGCTCTGGCGCGAATGGCTGACAACTGTCGATCACAAGAAGATCGGTATCATGTACATTCTCGCTTCCGTTCTCATGCTGTTTCGAGGAGGGGTAGATGCTCTCCTGATGCGGGCGCAGCTCGTTATGCCTGAGATGCAGTTTTTGAGTGGGGATCACTACAATCAGATTTTTACAACGCATGGCGTCATTATGATTCTGTTTATGGCGATGCCGCTTATGTTTGGTTTGTTCAATGTCATCGTGCCGCTGCAACTCGGTGCACGTGACGTAGCTTTTCCGTTTCTGAATGCGCTCAGCTTCTGGCTGTTTTTCTCAGGGGCGATGCTGTTTAACTTGTCCTTCGTCATTGGGGGTTCGCCGGATGCAGGATGGCTGGCTTACCCGCCGTATTCGGAGCTAGCCTTTAACCCGGGACCAGGTCAGGATTTCTACATTTGGGGGATTCAGATCTCAGGTATTGGTAGTTTGATGACCGGGATTAACTTTATTGTGACGATCTTGAAAGTGCGTGCTCCTGGTATGACTTTGATGAAAATGCCGATGTTTTCCTGGTCGGTTTTGTCGAGTTGTATCGCGATTGTTTTCGCATTCCCAATCTTGACGGTTACATTGGCACTGCTGTTTATCGACCGCTATTTGGGTGGGCACTTCTTCACCTTGGATGGCGGCGGTAATCCGATGATGTACATTAACTTGATTTGGATGTGGGGTCACCCGGAAGTTTACATTATCGTTTTGCCAGCGTTCGGGATTTTCTCCGAGATCGTTGCGACGTTCTCACGGAAAAAGCTGTTTGGTTACAAATCCATGGTATTCGCCATGATCATCATTAGCGTTCTTTCGTTCCTCGTATGGGCGCACCATTTCTTCACAATGGGCTCCGGTGCGGACGTCAATGCCTTCTTCGCGGTTACGACGATGTTGATTGCGATTCCGACGGGTGTGAAAGTGTTTAACTGGCTGTTTACGATGTTCCGAGGAAAAATTACGTTCGAAACACCGATGCTGTGGACGGTTGGGATTATCCCGAACTTCGTCATCGGTGGGATGACGGGTGTCCTTCTGTCCGTGGCACCTGCTGACTTCCAGTATCACAACAGCTACTTCCTCATTGCACACTTCCACCAAGTGATCATTGCGGGTGTCGTGTTTGGCTTCTTCGCGGGCTTGTACTACTGGTGGCCGAAGATTTTTGGCTTCAAGCTGAATGAGCGTATTGGCCGTTGGGCTTTCTGGCTGTGGAACATCGGGTTCTACCTGTGCTTCATGCCGCAATACGCATTGGGCTTGATGGGTATGACACGTCGTATTTACACGTACGGCTGGGACAAGGGCTGGTTCGAAATGAACCTGGTATCGACGATTGGTGCCGTAATCATGGGAGCTGCATTCCTTGTCCAAATTTGGGACATTGCACACAGTATCAAGCACATGAAGAGAGATACAACAGGAGACCCATGGAATGCTCGTACACTGGAGTGGTCGATTCCTTCTCCAGCTCCGTTCTATAACTTTGCCGTAATGCCGCAGGTAACGTCTCAAGATGATTGGCATGAAAGAAAGCTGCGCATCGAGCAAGGCTTGGAAAAGCCAGCGAAAGTAGCGCTGGAACCGATTCATATGCCGAAAAACTCCGGTATTCCGATCGTGATGTCTATGTTCTGGTTCTTCGTCGGATTCGGTTTGATTTTCGACTGGCTATGGATGGCTGTACCAGGATTTATCGGTGTAATTGCGTGTATGGTTGTTCACTCGTTTAACTACGACACGGACTATTATGTCACGGTGGAAGAGATTAAACGTACAGAGGCAGAAGCAGGGAGGGTGATTACGTAATGGCTAATGTGAATGCTGGACACCATGATCATCATCCAGACCAAGAGGAATTGCGCACATTTGCCTTTTGGATCTACCTCATGACGGATGTCATCTTGTTTGCTACCTTGTTTGCGACTTATATCGTACTGCAAGGTAGCACGGATGGTGGTCCAGGTCCAAAAGAGCTTTTTCAGATGAATGGTATTTACGCGAGTACGTTTATTTTGCTGACCAGTAGCTTCACGAGCGGTCTTGCGATTCTCGCTATGAACAAGGGGAATCGTCTTGCTCTGATGAACTGGCTGGGAGTTACCATATTTTTAGGAGCGTCCTTCCTGTTTCTGGAAATCAATGAGTTCATTCATATGGTTAGTGAAGGCGCAACGATTGGAACGAGTGCATTCCTGACTGCCTTTTACACATTGGTAGGAACACATGGATTACACGTGACGCTCGGTATTGGGTGGATGATCATCGTCATCATGCAAATCGCGAAGCACGGCATTACACCCGTAACGAAACGAAAAGTAAACATCATCAGCTTGTTCTGGCATTTCCTTGATGTTGTTTGGATTTTCGTCTTCACCATCGTGTATGTGATGGGGGTGAATTAATTGAGCAAGCAATCTGTGCATGGCACGACAGAACAACACGGCGGTCATGGTTCCCTGAAATCGTATGTGATCGGTTTCGTCTTGTCGCTTGTATTAACGATCATTCCCATCTTGGCCCTAGAGAACGGCTGGTTGGATAGTGATAAACGACTCATCATCTATTTGGTAGCGGCTCTGTTCCAGTTTATTGTCCAGTTATTCTTCTTCATGCATCTGAAAGAAGAGGATAAACCACGTTACAACTTGATGTCGCTTTTACTCGGGTTGTTTATCGTATTCCTTATCGTGATCGGCTCCATCTGGATCATGATGTACAACATGGTCGCACTATAATGAGCAGCTTGATCAAAAAATGACCGGTACGAAAGACTGACCACTTGCTTGCGGACCGACTGAAACCTGGGTGCGTACTGCTTGTACGCCCTGGTTCCCGGTCTTGCGGGAGTGGCTTTCCTCTCTTTCCGGTAGTGAAGGGAATCAAGCGAACCAAGCTGCAAATGATTCCGTACGTGGTGCTGCTGCTAACAACCGTAACGATTATGGTAATGGATACAGCAGGCCGTCCCTTTTTGTAAGGTACCGTTATTCCCGTCTGAAAGGTAGGGGGGTTCTGTGAAAGCCATTAAGTATCTCATGATTGGTTCCCTGTTCTTGGTTGCAACTGCATGCAGCAATGACGCAACAGAAGAGCAAACAGAAGTTGCAGATGCAGAGAAAAGTGCGATGAAGCTATACAAAAATAATTGCATGAGCTGCCACGGTAACGATTTATCCGGTAGGGTGGGTCCAGGCTTGCAGCAAGTTGGCTCGAAAATGACGGAGGAAAACCTCGTTGAAATAATTACGGTCGGCGCAAATGGCATGCCTGGTTATGAAAAAGTGCTCAGCGCCGAAGAAATCGGCCAGTTAGCGAAGTGGCTCTCTGAGAAAAAGAAATAGGAGAGGGGCGGTACAATGAAAAAAACAGCTTGGTTGATCATGCTCAGTATCCTGATGGTTTTGGTAACTGCGTGTGGTCCAGCAAGATATGATTACAACTATCCGGTTAATGAATTTGCTTATACGGATCAGGAAGGGAAGCCTTTTTCATCGAAAGACTTGGACAATAAGGTGTGGGTTGCTAACTTTGTCTTTACGTATTGTGGAACCGTTTGTCCGACGATGACAGCAAACATGGCTGAATTGCAGAAAAAAGCAAAAGAAACTGGCGTTGATGTGGAGTTTGTTTCCTTCTCGGTTGATCCAGAAAGAGATACGCCAGAGGCATTGAAGTCATATCTGGGCAAATTCAATGCTGACTTCTCCAATTGGCATGCATTGACTGGCTATGGATTTGATGAGATCAAAACGTTTATTCTCAAGTCATTCAAGACTCCAATAGAAAAGGACCCTAATTCCGATCAAATCATCCACGACACGTTTTTATACTTGGTCGATCAAAAGGGAACAGTGGTTAACCGTTACGAAGGAATGACGGACGTGCCTTACAATCAAATTATCGAGGATATTAAATTGTTGCAGCAGTAGGGGAGACCCCTAGATACACCGAATAGTAGGAGAACAAGCGAATTTCTCTAGGAGAGCAGGGGAGGTCAATATGTCTAATCCGCAACAAAACGTTCGAGTTGCTGTTGTTCAAGCTGCTTCTGTCATCATGGACCTTGAGGCAAGTACGGAAAAGGCGGTTTCACTGACACTGGAAGCAGGAGAAAAGGGAGCGAAAATCGTTGTTTTTCCTGAAGCTTTTATCCCTGCGTATCCGAGAGGCCTTACTTTCGGGACAAAAGTAGGCAGTCGTTCCCCTGAGGGGCGTAAAGACTGGTTTCGTTATTGGGACAATTCGATTGTCGTCCCGAGTGAAGAGACAGACAAGCTCGGGGAGGCAGCGCGCAAGGCGGGCGTGTATCTCGTCATTGGTGTGATTGAGAGAGACAGTGAAAATAGCGGTGGCACCCTATATTGTTCCGTCCTATTTTTCGGACCAGATGGTGAGTTGCTCGGCGTGCATCGCAAGCTGAAGCCGACTGCATCCGAACGGTTGATTTGGGGCGAAGGGGACGGAAGTACTTTGCCGGTATTCGATACTCCTTACGGTAAGATCGGGGCTCTGATTTGTTGGGAGAATTATATGCCGTTAGCACGAGGAGCAATGTATGCAAAAGGCGTTCAAATCTATATCGCACCAACAGCAGACGCGAGGGATGCATGGCAAGCTACGATCCGCCATATCGCATTGGAAGGCAGATGCTTCGTCTTATCGTGCAATCAGTACGTAACAAAAGATATGTATCCAACTGATTTGGCGTGCTACGACGATCTGGCTTCTTCGCCAGACGAGATGAGCAGAGGTGGAAGTGCGATTGTGGGGCCATTGGGTGACTATATCGTCGAGCCTGTTTTTGGTCGGGAGGAGATTCTCTACGCTGATCTGGACATTCGCGAAATCGCTTATAGCCAATTTGATTTTGATGTCGTTGGACATTATTCGCGACCCGATGTTTTTACGTTGTTGGTGAATGAAGAGAAAAAAGAGAATGTGAAGTGGATGAAGTAAGTCCGTTTGAAAAATGCAGAAGACCTCCATTGCTTGATAAAAGCGGTGGAGGTCTTTTTTAAAAGTTGCTGTGGTGGGGGAAGAAGCGCATTTCCAGTCTACGCTTCGGCCTACGCCCCGCAAGGGGTCAAGACTGTCCGCTTCGGAATAAATGGCGGGAGCGCTTCAAACGTAGAAGTTTCGAAGAAGTATTTCATAAGTGAAGCTGAAATTCCCCGCCATTTATTCCGAAGCTAAGATGGGCTCCAGAGGCGCTTGGACTGGAAATGCGCTTCTTCCTACGCAGCTTTGGCAATATTTGCAGGTCAATGCAAGTAGTAAAATCGTGAACCGAAGCTTCCAAGCTCTAACCTGCAAATCTGTTTTAAAGCCTGAAAGAAACAAAAGCTGTACGAAAGTCCTGTCACATGTTTGGAAGGAGACGGCCCGTACGTAGAGAGGATACAGGCGACTGGAAAACATGTGGCAGGGCTTCCCCGACCACAATCGTCGGCGGACCACCATCTTTAAGTCAAAACTGCCTTCAAAGCAGCCGCAAACTTAGCGACACCAAGCGTAATTTCCTCTTCTTTCGGTCGCGCAAAGGTAAAGCGAATGTAGCCGGAGTCTGAACCATATACACTGCCAGGCACAAAAACGACGCCTCTGCGAAGGGCTTCTTCAAATAATTGGTTGTCGTTCACATCCGGGTTAATTTTACACCACAAGTGTAATCCGCCTTGTGGAATGGTGAACGAAAGCTCATTGGGCAACTCTTTTTGCAGTGCCTCCACAAGCAAATCTCTTCTGTACTGTAAATGCATACGCAATCGCTCTAAATGCGGCAGGAAGTTATCGGAATGCAAAAACTGGGCCGCGATTTTTTGTGGCACCACGCTCAGGCCAAAATCCATCTGCTGGCGGGCATCTGCCAAACGTTCGACAACGGAATGAGGCGCCACCATCCAACCGACTCGTAAACCGGATGCAGCAATTTTGGAAAAGGAACCAATGTAGACGACGGAGCCAAGTTGATCCAATGATTTGAGTGGCAGTGGAGGCTTGCCATCGTAGGAAGTCAGACTGAAAGGATCGTCCTCTACAATCGGCAGACCGAGTTCGCTTGCTACATCCAACAGTTGTGTGCGCCGAGTGGGATCAAGACAAATTCCTGTAGGGTTTTGAAAAGTAGGATTGATAAAGATCATCTTGATCCGATGTTTTTTATACAAGGCGCGAATATCTTCTGGATCAATTCCATTATGGCTGACGGGAAGGCGGAACAGGCGAAGTCCAGCAGATTGAAACATAGGCAATGAGTAACAATAAGAGGGATCTTCGATGGCAACCGCATCGCCGGGTGCAAGCAGACATTGGGTGATCAAATACAAAGATTGTTGAGAGCCCGACGTGATCAGAATGGAAGAGTCCGTTGTCTGCACATTTCGGTATCGTGACAAATACGAGACCAGCTCTTCACGCAATGGTGTGAAGCCTTGTGGATTGTCGTATCCCAAATATTCGGTAAAGGGGTTTTCCTTCATCAGGGTACTGATTTCCGTACCTGGTGAGAGCTGGGAAGACAATTCTCCACTCGCAAAATCGATGAGGCTGCTGTCTTTTTGCAAGGCCTCTCTAATCCGACGCAGATAAGACAAATTCGGGAGGAATTGACCACCTTCTACATATCGATGCCAGTTGGGTGTATGCTTTGGCGTTGCCTCCCATTTATTTTTACTCACACGAGTACCGCTTCCTGTTCTGCTCTCGATGATGCCTAATGCCCGAAGTTCCTCGTACGCTAAAATAACAGTGCTTCGGTTTACTCCTAATTGCTCTGCCAGTTTTCTCTCAGAAGGGAGCAGGCTCCCAGGGGGGAACTCTCCATATGAAATTCTGCGTTCAATCTCATCGGCTATTTGGTGGTATAGAGTTTGACTGCTCGACCGATCAGGCTTCCAAATGATAATCACAACCTTGCACATATTCATTGTTTGTTATATGGGGGAGTCCATTTCATCATAACATTGTTAAGAAAAATTCATGTGACAAAACCGTTCCAAACTGTTGAACATGGATGGGTAAAAAAATCATGAATTGGATGGTCCCACTTCCGAATAAGTATGATTAGGTTTCCATCTGGTGGTGATGAATACTCGTGATGAAAATAGATAGATTTTTCTAACAAAGAGAAAGGGTGTGTCAATCCAATCGAGAATGAGTAAAGACACAAAGCGAAGGAAAAGAGGCGTGATCAGCATTGAGTAATTTGACGTTACGGTATTTGAAGGTTTTGGTTGTAGCACTATCCGCAGCATTTGGGACGTCCATTTTCTTAGGGAATCTTATGGACTACCATTCCAATTATCAATTTGTCCAACATGTTCTGTCCATGGATACCACGTTTGAGGGTAACGCACTGATGTGGCGAGCGATTACTGAGCCTACTGCTCACACCATAGCTTATATCGGAATCATCATTGCGGAAGGGCTGTTCTCACTTTTGGGTTGGATCGCGGCAGGAAATATGCTGCGTAATGTAAAGAAGGATGCAAAAACGTTCAATAACTCGAAAACATTCGCATACATCGCTTATATGGTTGCTTTTTGCATCTGGTTTTTCGGATTTGCCATTGTGGGCGCAGAGTGGTTCGTTATGTGGCAATCACAAGTATGGAATGGTCAGCAGGTCGCGTTTAACATTACAGAGGTGATGATTGGATTCGTGATTTTGGTTTCTTTACGAGATCGAGAGTTAACAGATGTGTAAAAACTAGAGCCACGTTCCTTTGAGAGCGTGGCTTTTTTGTTAAATATGCGAGGGAATCACGAACGTCGGGTTATGCTGGTTCAAAATATCTTCCATTCGCTGACGCACAGTCTCTTTATATGATGGATCTGGCAGAATGTAAAAGCGATTGCCCTTGATCGCCAGGAAGGTGTGATCAGCTACCTCTTTCGGAGAAATTCCTTGCTCCACACCTAAACGAATGAACTGGTCGATGGCAGTGGTCATCGGTGAGGGCTCCACGATATCTCCTGGTTTGCTGTACTCCGCTGGACGATTGCGATGGGCGTCACATATTTGCGTCTGAACAAAGCCGGGGCATAAAACGGAAACACCGATTTTGGATTGGATCATTTTCAATTCGTGGTAGAGGGTTTCCGACAGACTGACTAACGCATGCTTGCTTACCCGATAAATGCTATTCCCTGGTCCAGACTCAAGGCCAGCGAGAGAGGCGGTGTTCACGATGTGGCATTCAGTCCCTTGTTTTAACATCATGGGTACGAAAATTTGTGTAGCGTGAATGGCCCCCCACAAGTTCACATTCATGACCCATTGCCAATCAGCAAGGGTGCTTTGCCAGATTGTCGAGCCTCCGCCAACCCCTGCATTGTTGAACAATAGATGGACAGCACCGAACGAGTCTAGCGTTTTCTGTGCAAGCATCTGGATATCTTTTTCCTTGCTTACGTCCGTCACAACGGCGAGGACAGTTGCCCCTGCCGCCTGTAACTCCTGCTCTACTCGTTGGAGCGCCGCTACTTCTACATCGGCAAGAACAACTTTCATCTGCTCCTCAACACAGCGGGTTGCCAATGCGCGACCGATACCGCTGGCCGCTCCGGTAATGACCGCTACTTTGTTTTCAAACTGCTTCATGACATACCTCCTTCAAATGAATACCAAACATATACTATTATTGTTTTGATTATAATAGACAATTGATTAAAAAGTCTATTTATATTTGTGGTCAAGTGTAATCTGGGATACTGCGAGCATGTGGTGAAAAAAGAAGCATATATTTTGGTGAGACTGGAAAGATGGGTGAGACCAATATGAAACAGATCGGAACGCAACATTGTAGCGTCATAAAGAGCTTGATACCTCCTACGGCAGAACTAGTGGTCATGCCAAAGCCGCACGATCAACCAGCCGTTATCGTCGCTGATTTCGATGGGGATAATCATCAGGAAATAGCCTGTGTTTATCGTAACCAAGGCCAAATGTACGTCATGATCGCCAAACAGGACGAGAATCGCTGGCATCCAATCGGCAATTTCAAAGGACAAGGCTATACGGTTTCCGAATTATTGGCTGCTCACATTGTCGATCCCCAAATGAATAGCTTATTGATTGGGTGGCAAATAGGCGGGGCATGGTCGAACATAGATATTTTGCAGTGGTCGGCGAATGGATTTATGCACATGCTCCATCAGGAGACACGAGCAAGCAGGGTTGAAGTGGAAGACATGCCGGGGGTTAATGGAATGGATGGCAACGCTGAGCTTGCGCTGTGGCTACACGATAGTGGAAAAGCGTTTCAAGTGGAAGTGTATAGGTGGGACGCAGGAAGTCTGGTAATCGCAGACGATGTCTATCCCTATTATTTTCAGAAGATGGTTGCCTACTATGAGTCTGTCCTTGAAGAGAGCGATTCGGCGAGGTATTGGTACTACCTGGGGGACGCGCAAAGAAAAGCAGGGATGCATGTCCAAGCTTTTCAATCCATCGAGCAAGCATTGCAGTTCCCCAATCCGTACCCTTCTCGGGAGGCTTTGCTTCGTTGGAAGAAAGAGCTGGATGCAGCAAAAAGAAAAAGCTAAAAAAGCACCCATGGGAGGGTGCTTTTACTCTTTATGAGGGGAAATCGTTGTTTCCTTATTGCACTTTATAAGACATCAAAATTTCTTGCGCGAGCGGCTTCCACTCTTCCATTTGTGCCTCGGTGCAATTGAAAGTAGTCATCAGCATTTTGCCGTCCAGCTCTGTAAAGAAAATGAGGTTGTAAATTTTCGTATCAGCAGCAGGAGTCAGCAATTCGAACACACCAACGTTTTTCCCGTTGATTTGGATTACTTCATCGCGATACCAGGTTGCATCTTGGTACATGTTGGAGAACGCTTGTTTCATCGGGTCCTTCATGTCTTTGAGAAGGCTGTCCTGAATAGGTGTTTCTGTATGACTAAACGCAATGTTAATGGAACCTTTTTCATCGGTATAAATCAAGGAAGGACGATTTTCCATCGGGTATTTTGCTTTTGCCATCTCTTCGGACATGACAGTAAAGCCTTTTGGAATCAAGATTTCCACTTTGTCGTTCAAAACCTTTTTCGCTTCCAGCTTGTCGCTTGTTGTTGCGGTTGGCGCTGGTGTAGCAGCATCTGTTTTTGGAGCTTCAGTTGGTTTAGCAGCTTCTGTGGTTTGTGCTGCATTTTGCTCAGCTGGCTTTGTATCAGCTGGTTTGTTCGAACAAGCACTGACAGCCAACATGGAGAGGAGCAAAGCTACGGATACTAGTTTTTTCATCTGAATAGATCCACCTTTTTATACATAATTGGAAAACTGCGGAATTTCCTTTCCGATTCTATCATGGGGTGTATAATACTGGAAATATAAGAGGTTAATTGTGAATATTCTAACAAAAATGACTCTCTCTTACATACTCAAGGGAACTAGGACAAAATACACCCAATAAAACTATGAAAAAATGGGTGTATTTACCTATTTTCAGATATTATTTGTCGTAATATAGCGGTTGCGAATCTTCTCTCCCAAATAATTTATCGCAAAACGGACAAATGCTCGGTTCCATCCCATAAAAATACCGAAATTGTTCAGTTGTGCAACATGCCCGAGCATGACAAAGCGCTTGAAACGAGCATTTCGACCTTTCGGAGCTTGCAGTCTGCCATTGATGCGCAGCGTACTCCATCCCCACAAATGGGTGAAGCAATAATGCAGGGCCTCAGATGACAGCTCTACATCACAATCGAGTGGATCGCATGTAGATTCGATCAACCCATCTGACAGAGAAAAGCGGAATGCCTTTTGATAGTCTGACAAATAAAAGGTGACGGGCCTAACGATAGAGAGAAACAGCGAATGATTATTTTTGCGAATCTGTTCCTTGAAGTCCAAGCCAGCCTCAAAGAGCTTGTCCGGTTCGATTTTGACCGAAGGAAGAAGCGTAGGAGAGGAAGCCATCTTCTCATAGTCTCGTGCGTAGAGGGCGAGCGCCTTCTCGGGATCATGAGCTTCATGTGGCGTCCACGTATCGCCGGGATACAAAATAATTGGTTCGGCATCCGATTCTTGCAGGAGACGGTATACATTGTCTACTTTATTGATTGCATCATTCATGTAATAGTTTTCGTCGTGACAAAACCAGGCGAAGCTGGCGAAGGGAATCACGTAGAGCGGTTGAAGGGCTTCCACCTGTTTTCTCACTCGGGCTAGCTTTTCCATGGCTCGCTTTTTGCGGAGTTGGAAGTCTTCCTTGTTCCCCGCCCAGCCTGCATACGAGAATTGCGTCCATAATAGATCGATGTCACCGACGCGATTTAGGATATCCTTGGCTTCCTGTGTGGTGCTGACCTCGCAATCGTTCAGGTTCAGGATCGTCATGTCGGCTGTCTTGATACACAGCCACGAATCACCGACTGGAAACGGCCGACACAAGACAGAGACATCGGCGGACAAGGAGTACCATTTGTCCGGGGAAAGCTCAATGACTTGCTGAAAGCCAAAGGCGCGGCACCATTCGACCACTTTTTGATCGGCTGATTGCTGGTAGAGGATCGTGATTCGCTTGCGATACTCCTCGGGTATGGTTCGCAGACTCTGTGGATGAAAATGATCGGGATGCTCATGAGAAAACCAAATATGCGTAATCTCGGCAAAATCCTCAGAAGTGAAGCGGGTCTTGGCTAACAAGCCCCAGCCGTTATCAAAGGCAGTTCCCGTAAGCCAAGGATCGGTCATTAATTTGATGGAATCGTGTTCCCATAGAAACGAAGCATGGTTGACCATTTGAAATTTCATGTGAGTTGTTCTCCCTATGTTTACTAGCGATTTGCTAAAAGGGATGATCCTGCCGGGGAGAAAAACGTGACAGGAATTTGAAAAATATATTTTTTCAGGGATTTGTGTCACAAGCTGTGCATGACGAGGATCGTAACAAGTGAACAGCAATCAACGAGTCGAAAGGATGAACCGACATGAAAAAGCAAGCACTTGTTACCGTGAGCATGGCAGCACTCCTTCTCTCAGCGGTATCCCCATTCGGGATCGCACAAGCACAAGCCAACATGGCAGTCGCTGCAAATAAAGCGCAAGCGATCACTTTTGATCAGCTCGTTAAAGAAATGGACAAAAAACACCCCGTTTCCATGTACATCGAATCGACGCACACAGCGAAAGCGAAGCAGGGCACCCAGACCCAAAAGGCAAAAACATGGGATAACACGATCAAAGGAGACTGGAGAGAGGAAATCTCAGACGGGAAAAGGGTTCAGCATGCCGTAGGGAAGGCAGGACAGGTGGCGGCGTATCAAGAAGGCGGCAGAGGATTTGTCCACTCCGCAATGATTGGCACATACGATAATGAAATCAATAAGACGAAGCGAGAGCTACAGCGCTTGAAAGTGGCGTTGCCAGATTCGAAGGTGGCGATCATCGTGAAGGAAGCACAACTGTTGAATCGAGCCGTGTATCACGTCGTCAAAAAAGAAGAGGCGAAAATCGATGGCAAGCTCCACCATTACCAAGATGACCTGTGGATCGACAAAGAGACAGGGCTGTTGCTCAAGCGCACCTTCACCCACAATCAAGCACAAGCATTTTCATACACTGTAGACAAGGTGGATTTCCAACCCGTTTTTGATGAGAAAACGTTCGAAGTGAGCATTCCAGCGGGTGTGGAGCAGAGCAAGTTTTCCCCTGAAGTGGAAAAGGTAGTAGCCGAGGTGACGAAGCTCTTCCCTGACACTGCACAGTTTTCCGATTATGATGATTTCGGCGTCGAAGGGAACTGGCAGCTCCTGAAAATGTTTGAAGCACAAAAACGGGTCTACAGTCCGACCCCTCGTGCAGAAGCTTTCGTTATCATGGATACCCGTACAAACGAATTGAGCAAAGTAATGATCCAAAATCCAGATTGGGTGTCGAAAAAGCTCCCTGCCGAGAAGGTGGCAAAAGAGAAGGCAGCCGCTTTCCTGAAACAGCTGGTGGGAGATCAAGCAAGCCAGTATAAAGTAGAGGCAAAAGTCGAGCAGGGCGGTGGCGGTGCCACTTTTGAAGACTATGATTATGGCTTTGTGACAGCAGATGTGACATTCCGACCAGCCGATGGCAAGGGGATCACGATATCCGTGGATGAAGCCGGTCGTATCGTAGGCTTTCAGTATGCGGAATAAGGCGTAGTATTAACCTAGCAGCTATCGCTTGCAGTTTTGGCGATAGCTGTTATTTTCAGGAAAGAATAGAGAAAAAGTCGCCAGTGCTGGCGACTTTGTCATGTTTATTAGTTTGGTAACACATAAGTATATACAGAATAATTGAAGTTATTGTAATCGTAATTGTAAGAGTGTCCTTCAACTTTAAAAATGTATTCTCTTCCAGCAACCAAATTTACATCGAAATAATCTTTCGTTAAAGTAGTCTCGTTTGAACCCAATATTAGTTTGAATTCTTGCTTAGGAGCTTTGGAGTAGGCGAGTTGAAAACGGACTTTTTGATCTACGGTAGGAGTAAACTTGTAGTAATCTTGTTGGTCTCCATTATTTCTATCCAGTTTACCGTTAATTTGGTTTCCATCAGCTACATGAAAAATATTTGCAGAGTCTCTGTTATTGTTTGGCTCATTATCATGGTATACGGCAGCAAATGCAGATGCAGATGTACTTAGTACGAGTGTTAGGGCAAGTAGACCAGTAGTAGCAAACTTCTTCATGTAAATTCCTCCTGAAAATGTAAAATTTGGGACAAATACAACATATCAATTTTTTGGAGAATTGTAAATATATGCTAGTTTTGTTCACTGATTTTTCACATTTATTGATTAAGGAAGACTCACTGAAATTTATATAAAACGACAAAAAGCATTCGGAATACGAATGCTTTTTACGTGAAGCCAATCATTGGTTTTACCCGATATAACGAATAACCTCTTCCTTCGCTTGTCTCGTTTTCGCACGGGGCTCATTTTTCCGGTAGCCAAATGCGACCATGCAAGCGACGCCGAAGCGCTCTCTGTCGAGGAGGCCCTCCGCTGCTAGGATATCCTCGACCTTTTCTTTTGCAAAGCCTTCAATGGGGCAGGAATCAATGCCGATCATCGCAGCAGACGTCATCATATTGCCAAGTGCGATGTAGGTCTGTCTGGATGCCCATTCGAACATCACACGCTCGTCATCAAACAGGGCGAAATCGTTTTTCAGGAAGTGATCGTAGGCAGCGCCTTTTTGTTGTACGACGTTTTCTGGCAACTCCTGCGTGTCTTTCATCATATGCTGGATATATTCGGAATCAGCGGCCATTTCTTGTTTGGTCCGCGCCAGTACGATGACGAAATGACTTGATGTCGGCAGTTGTTTTTGCGCACCCCATGTGACTGGTAACAGCTTTTCTCTAAGAGTCGGATCTTGCAGCAAGAGGAAGTTCCATGGCTCAAAACCAAAGGAGCTGGGCGACAGGCGAGCAGTCTCCATAATAAAGTCAAAGTCTTCCTTCGTAATTTTTTTATCCGCATCAAACTCTTTGCAAGCATGTCTGAATTGATAAGCTTCAATGATTTGATCTTTACGCATAATGTCATCCTACTTTCGAATAAGATTATGAAACCGTTGATAGAAAATGGGTGTTTTATGTTTTACAAAACTGAGCATACCGAATACACTAAAGAAAAGTAAGTACGCACTTTTTCGGTTAATACTTACGAAAAGGGAAGTGAGTGGGATGAAGAAGAAACCAGCGATGAGGTACCTGTTAAATGGCAAGGAATATCCTTGCCCGATCGAGCTTGCCGTCTCAGTTTTTGCGGGACGATGGAAGGTATCAATTATTTGTCAGCTGTTCAAAGGGAAAAAAAGGTACGGAGAATTAAAGAAAAATATAATCGGTGTGAATCATAAAATGCTGGCAGAACAATTGCGAGAGTTGGAGGAAGCAGGAATCGTAAAGCGTGAAGTGTATCCGGTCGTTCCGCCAAAAGTAGAGTACGAATTGACCGAGCTAGGGCAAGGCTTGGGACCTGTCATTGAGTATTTGCGAGAATGGGGAGCACATTTTCAAACAGAGGTACCAGAAGAGTCGCTATCTACTGCTCACGGGTCATGAAAACCGCCACCTGAAAGGGTGGTTTTTTTCATAGGACAAAAAACAAATACAAAACGATGGACACGATTTCTGGCTTTAGGCTAGATGCAGTAACAGGAAAGGAGTTCAAATAAAAATAGGTGATCCCGTTTCTCATCATGAGGAGCGGGGTTTTTATTGGCTCGGGGGAAGTGAAATAGCAATCCATAAGAAGCATATCATCCATGAAAGTCCTAGAATTAACAGTAATTAACTGATCGATAAGGAGGTATTCCGAGTGATGAATGAACATGTCAATCCTATTTCTCAAGAGGCACCCGAGCCTGATCCAGCTCTTACACGTCTGAACATTTTTGTGGGGAAATGGGTGACAGAGGGACTGATTATGGAAAGTCCTGCTGGGCCAGCCGCGAAGTTGAAAGCAACCGATACCTACGAATGGCTGCCTGGGGGATATTTTCTGATTCACCATGTAGATGGCATGATGGGGGATAAAGAAGTCAAGACCATTGAGATCATCGGCTATGATGCGACTAGTCGAATGTACTTCACGCACGCTTATGACAATTACGGAAGCGTGGCTTCCTACCATGCGAATTTATTAGGCAGAGATTGGACGATCACAGGGACAACCGAGCGTTTTAGCGGTACGTTTAGTGTTGATGGCAATGCGCTCATTGGTACTTGGGAATTGCTGGGCAATGATGAGCGTTGGGCACATTGGATGGATATTCGATTAACGAAGGCTGAGTAAAATGGGGACACGATCAGGAGCATCAGGTGAGGATGCTCCTTTTTTATGGTTGATTTTCGTTTTATTAAAGAATACTTGAATAAAATTAAAGTTTATCTTAAAATAATTAAAGTTAGGAGGCGGGGCGATTCATGGAACGCGACGAAATTCCATCTTGGGTGTTAGCTCTGGACAAGGAGACGCTCGAATTTATCAGGAAGTTTATTATCAGTTCGGGTTCTCTCAAGGGGATGGCTGATGAGTACGGTGTATCGTACCCAACAGTGAGGGCCAAGCTCGACCGAATCATTAAAAAGATTGAATTACATAGCAAGGAAGCGGAAGTAGAGTTCGTGCAAATGATCAAAAACCTGGTCATTGACGAACGGATGAGTCTGGAGGTAGCCAAGCTCATTATTGAAAAATACAAACAAGAAAGAGATGAAAACAGATGAGTACAGGGATGATTCCATTTTTGGTTGGGCTCGGTATTGTGGGGATGCAAAATTTACTCGGAAGACTGAATCACGCTTATTGGGGGGCTATTTTCCCGGGCTTCTTTTTTGCGTACCTGATCTACGGTTATGTTACTGGTTTATTTAAAGAAGGCAGTGAATTGACATTGATCTTGGTAGCAATTGGTGGGATCGCGATTCTATCATTGGCTTGGTCGGAAGGCAGAAGAGCGATGAAGGCAAAGAGGAAGAAAGAGATGGAGCGAATGGAGCTGCTTGACCTGTAGTGGGTCTAAGGTATAAAGCCTGCAGAAGAGGAGGACCGTCGACTGCAGGCAAGGAAGGTTTAGGAATCACTTTATGAAAGAATATTCAAGCTGACGCCCTCGTTTTTGAGGGCTTTTATGTTTTATCTATCGCCTTGCATACTACTTAGTTTCCATACGTTATTTTCCTCTATGAAGCCTAATTCTAGTGTTCCTGAGTAAGTCTCATCGTTTAACCATACTTCATAATTTGTAATAAATCGCCCATCTTTATATATACCGAAAGACCTCTGACGAAAAGTGCTTCCCTCCATAACAAATGGCATGGTTATGATTTCATTCTCCACTTTATAAACAAAATTCTTTCCTTCCACACCAGCTTGCTTGGAAATATACTGTTTAACCTTTTCAGTATCATCCTTCATCATAGCTCGAAAAATCTCTCTTGCCTGTAGATCAACGATATCTCGTATTTCGTAGGTTTTAGTATTCATATCATTCTTTTGTTTTTCTTCAACTAAAGAGGCTTCGAGTTCTTTGTTTTTGTCTTTCAATTGAGTGATTTCAGCTTGTAGCCTATCTATCTCGGTTTGATTCGTTTGAAAGGTTTTCTCGTTAGAACAGGCTGTCATTGTGAAAGTAATAAGGATAAACATGATTGGAAAGAAGCTAATTTTCATCGGCGCCCTCCCGGCTTTTTGCTCCAGTCATATTTATTTCATAAATTTTGATTCCCCGTTAAAAATCCAATCCGTACCATCGCCCGCAGAGTGTTGAATCAATTGCTCAGAACCATGCATTTCCGCATACTGCTGTTCCTCCGAAGTAATCGGAATCATCCATAACAAATTCACAGGATCTCCTGCCATGAGCGGAAGTGGAATGCTCGGTGCATCCTCAGGTTTTGCAAGCAGCATGGAGGAGAAGCGGCTGTTGATCTGACTGATTTCCTGGCACGGAATGGTATGACCTTGTGCGAGGAAGGTCATATATGACCACGGCAGAGAGGTTTGGCCGCTGATGTAGGCCAGCAATTGCTGCTCGTTTTGGGCGAGCCATTTGGTTTCGCAGGCAAAGGCCAGCTCGAATCGGCGTAATTGCTCTGGCTCTTCTGTATACTGCTCGACTTTTGGCTGACGCAAAATGGATACGCCGAGGGTCATCGCATAGGTAATGTCTCCTTTTTCGATGGTCACCAATGCTTTCGGGGGCCAGTGACCGCCGTCGATGCCGTAATACTGTTTAACTGGGCCGAGAGTCGAGGTAATCGCGTCCATGAACTGCTGCTGGATGTCAGGCCAAGGGTTGCCATCCCAGCTCGCCCAAAAATGCTGGGCAGCCTCGATACGGGCAAACATGGCGTTCGACTCTGGTGTTCCCAGCGGAAAGCATAAATCAGATTCTCCGGTGCAATCTCGCGCATACGAAGGATAGTGCGAGCCGTCCGGGGAAGGGCCAGCCCAGCCAGGAATCACACACAGCACCTCATCCTCGTACAAAAGCGCCGCTGCATCGCCTTCCTCCAGCCAGACAATCGAGAGCTGCTCCGGGTCCAGCCTGTCCGCTCCATCTGGATGAGCGCAGCAATCGCGTGGAAGCATGGGAGCTTGACCATCCTGCATGGCAGCGAAATCGATCGAGTCCGGTGCAGGTCCGTAATTTCTTACCCAACAAGAGCGAATGCTGGCATGCTCCTCACCGGGATAATCCCACAAATAAAAAAAGACGCCATTCTCATCCTCTTCGACAAAAGCTTGAATCGGACAAATGGGAGAGAACTCCTCTACTAGGATGTTTTTCATAGGTTTCACCTTCAATCGTCGTGATAGATTCGCCGATAACTATAAAGATTTGTGCTTGATTAAACAGGATAAGAATACCATAATTGACTATTGATCACAAAATTCGGCACTTTGAAAATGTTTGCCCAGCAAAGGAGTTTGTCAGATGAATCAATGTACCATCTATGTCTCCATCCAACAATGCGAGAAAGTCGTCGCTGCGATTGTCGAGGCTTTTCGTGATCAATTGGTAGAGGTATCCGCAGACGAGCGGGCCGTGACCGTGACAGATAAAAAATGGTTTAGCAAGAGCAAGATCACCTTCAATCTTATGCGCGAGGACGATGACCAAGAAGCGTTTCTCCAGATGAAAAAAGGGATGTACGGCTACTTCGCACAGGTTGAAACGGTACACGAGAAAATTCAGCAAAAGCTGTTGTACCAAATTACAGCGCTCAATGTGGCGGTAGGAATCGTGGCGAGCAAGGAATTCGACCAGAAGACGTTTGCGGCCATTATGGCGATTGCCGAAGAAGTACACGGGATCGTCTTTCTTCCTACCGGTGACATGCTGGATAATCAAGGAAGGCTGATTCTCAACACGGCAGGAGAGTCCGAAGTGGACGATTTTCTGGTGACCGTCAGCGTGGATCTGATCGATGGACATATTCAGCCCTCCCAGTCAGGAGAAGCGCGCAAGGAGCGGAGCATCAAGCTATTGCAGGAGCAGGGCATTCCGTACATCCCGCATCTTCCTGTCATCGTAGGGGACGAGGATGCTGTCATCAGGAGCAAGGACGAGATGGTTCAGCGAGCGATTGCCCTATGCTTGATTGCGGTATATGCCGGAGGGATCGCTGAAAACGGACAAATCAAGGAAGAGCGGGAGTTCATCGAGGGAATTATTGAGCAGTTTGGCGCTGCTGAATTCTTTACGGAAAAAGAGAGAGACTTCTTGAATGATCCACAGCCAGACCGAACCGATATGATTCAGATGGTTTGGATGTACGAATGCTACTGGGTACTGCTGTGGGCACTCGGCTATGTGGAAGAGCTCCATTTCCCGGATGGCATTTGTGATGTTAACACCGCGATTGACGCTCTCAGAAGCGCAGGTGACTATGACACCTTCTACAGCAATGCGGTTGTGAGAAGCAAACAAGAGATTCTCGACCAAGCAGATCTAATCTACCGCTATGACTGGGCATGCGTGGATGCGCGGATTAACAATCGCACGGTTGCGGGCGGTTTGAATGATGAAGTAGTCGTTGAAAGACACAGAGCATTGAATTGGCTGGTTCGTTACATGGAGGCTGATTGGGATCATGTCTCGACGGATACATAGGCTGTATTCACGAAAAAGTGGGGCACCTTGTGTGATCTTCCTAGCAGGAATGGGCGATAGCAGTGAGACATGGAAGATCGTTCAAGACCGCATTTCGCAGGAAGCGTCTACCTTATCCTATGATCGGGCGGGGATCGGTAGGAGTGCAGCACCAGAAGTCGTACCCCGGACATGCCGTGATCTGGTCGAGGAGCTGTATGACTTGCTGCAAGAGATAAAGGTGGAGACGCCTTGTATTTTGGTCGGACATTCTTTTGGCGGTTTGGTTGCCAGATTGTTTGCGAGCCTGTATCCGCAGCTTGTTTCGGGGCTGGTGTTGGTGGACGCTGCTCCTGAATATAAGGAGCTCGCCTATGAAAAGGTTTTGCCTGATAACCTGATCGCAGCCAATCGAGACTATTACGAGAATCCGATGCAAAACAGCGAGAAAATCGATAAGATACGGAGCTATCAAGAAATCGATGACTCTTTTCGGCAAAGCGACATACCTGTCACGATTATTACGAGAGGCTTGCCGGACGCGTGGGACGAGGAGTGGCCGAACGAGGAAATCTTAGCAATCGATCAACGTCTGCAGGCCGATTTCACTAGGCTTTCGATGTCAAACAAGCAAAGAATGGCTACTCGCAGCGGGCATTATATTCACCACGATGAACCGGAAATGGTGATTGAGGAAATTTTGATTATGTTAAGGGGGATGAACACATGAGCGATACAAGAACCCAGCTTATACTGGACCTGCAAAGATTGGAGCAGGAACAATACCTGATTCGTGAAGGGGAACAACTGGAGGATTTCGTCGGACTATTGCTACAATACATTGGGGACCCTGACCCGGAATTGCGGGATAATCTCATCTACCCGGCATTTTATTATTGGATTCTCGACGAGGACAAGCTGACGGAGGCGCAATTGCGCAGCCTCCTGCGAGAACTGACCGACGAAAAGCATTTGTTCTATCAGATCGGCAGCGAGGGTGATCCATCTGTATTTACGAGGACATTCTCTTCGTTGCCGATTGCATTGATTTTGCGCCGTCACAGACAGAAGCCCTTTTTGGAGCTTGCCGATTTCCAGCACGTCAAAAATGCCATGCTCCGCTATTTTCAAGAGGAGAAGGACTTGCGTGGCTATTTGTCCGAGGGAGGCTGGGCTCACAGTACAGCTCACGGTGCAGACGTATTCGTAGAGCTGGTGCAGTGCCCAGAGAGCGACGAAGCTGTACAGCGAGACGTTCTTCAAGCCATCCAGGGCGTGCTCCATAACGGAAAGCACATTTTCAATGACGAAGAGGACGAACGACTTGCGAGCATCGTAGATACCATGATAGACAAAGGTTTGCTTTCAGAACAGGAACTCGCTGACTGGATCAATGGTCTCGCAAGCTGTGCAGAACTGCCGAAAAGTCGTACTCAGGTTATCGCTAGAGTGAACAGCAAAAACTTTTTGCGTTGCCTATATCTCAGAAGGGCACGAGATAGCCGGGAAAATGAGCTGGTGATTGCCATGCTTGCTGCCTTAACGAAATGTAACAGGCTTGCGATCAGTTAATGGGTGAAGGTTGATACCGTATTAGACGGCATCAACCTTTTCTTTTTTATACGAGGTTTTAAAAGGTAGCGATTGAACCAACAAAGCTGGCAAGAAGAAAAAGCGCAGGGCTCGCAGACCTTGACAACGCCTACCCAGTCGGAACTTCAAAAAGGGGACCACGCTTGTCGAACACTTCTTCTTCGAGAACCTTCCGCCCGTAGGGTGGCTTTGGCTCGACGGTCCCCTTTTTGAAGTGGAGACGAACAGTCAATCTCCCTTGCGGGCGTGTCAGAGTCGAAGAGGACTGCGCTTTTTCTTCTCCTCCACTGATTGACAATCACCTGTTAGTACTATATAGTACTAATCATGAAACGAACCTCAAACCGTGACCATGTCATCGTCACTGCATCCGATTTGTTTTTGCAAAAAGGACTCATGAATACCAGCATGGATGACGTCGTAGCACAGAGCAAAGTCTCCAAGTCCAACATTTACTACCACTTCAAAAGCAAGGAGGAGCTCGTCGTAGCTGTACTCGGCTACAGAATCAACGTCCTGAGAGGAGCACTGGAAGCCATCTTGCAACGGACAGACCTGTCTGTTTCCGCACGGGTAGGTCTGATTTTTACCACCATCGCAGAAGAACTGGAGGGCCGCTCCTGTGTAGGAGGCTGTCCGATCCTTTCCTTGCTGTCGGCACAAATACCAGAGGTCAAAGCGCGAATCAACGAGTTCCTGATCGAATGGCAGAACCTAGCGGAAAAGCTGCTCGTGGAGGGAATCGCCCGTGGAGAATTCAAGGAAAATATCTCGATTCAGCAAACGGCAGTCTTGCTCGTGACCATTATGGAGGGAGCGATGCTCATGGCTGAATCGCAGGGTCATGCACAGGTACTCGTAGGCGCAGGTCAGACACTTCTACACTTGATTCAAGTGTAGGATTTTTTTGAAGTGAATTAGTACTGACTAGTACTATAAATATAAAGGAGGCAGAAACAATGGCTGTCGTTTTTATAACCGGTGCGACTGGATTTATCGGTAAGGAAGTAACAAAACAACTGGCACGAGCTGGTCATACCGTGCTGGCGCTGGTTCGTTCGCCCGAGAAGTGGGATGAATTGCTGATGCAGATGACACCAACAGAGAGGTCCAATTGCAAGGCCGTGCGGGGTGATTTGCGAAAGGAGGGCTTGGGATTATCAGCGAGCGATTACGAGCAGGTATTGCGCGCAACTATTATCATCCATGCAGGTGCCCCGATGGATATTTCGCTGGATGAAACGGTGGCGAGGGAATTGATTTTACAAGGAGCAAGTCACCTTGCAGCACTAGCGAACGAATTGCATAAACAACAGCGTCTACAAAAGCTGATTCATATCGTTGGCTACATGAGTCCGTTTGACGATGAGAGTGGAAAGCTGGCGACAGATGTTTTTGCGCCAACCGATTTTTATCAAGAGGCAGGGGGCTACGAGAAATACAAGTTTCTGGCAGATCTATACCTCAGACAAGAGGCGTATCAAAAAGGAATGCCGCTGGTCGTGGTAAATCCGTGTACGATCATAGGCCCGCGAAGCACCGGGAACACAGAACAAACAGATGGATTCGGGCTCGTGATCAGCTCCATGCGGCGTGGTAAGATCCCTGTTCTTCCCGGTGGTAAGGAGTGGTGGCTGCCCTTGCTTTCCGTCGATGATTTTGCCCAGGTCATTGTGGGGATTGTAGAGACAAATCACATCGAGCATCAAACGTATTACGCCTTAAATGAGCGGAGTGCCACGCCAGCTTTTTCAGAGCTGATTTCGTTGATGGCTAAAGAATTACGGATGAAGCCACCAACCATTCCTTTCCCGGTATCGGTCTTGAAAAAAATCTTGCATAACGGCGGCAGCGGCTTGCTCGGGGTACCTGCCAATTCGATGGATTTTCTCGTAAAGAAAGACTTCCCGCTCACTCCCTTTCAGCAAATGAAAGCGAAAAAAGGCATCGATGCATACGACGTAGCGGCGTATCTTCCCAGTGTGATTGCCGATCTGGACTACCGTTTGTCGGTCAAGGATCAGAAAATACCTCCTAGCTTTCACCGAGAGCAAATCGCAGGCATGGCCGCGTACAAGAAAGAAGGCTCGGGTACTCCGTGGCTGCTCGTGCACGGGCTTTTCAGTGAGATGAGCGATTTACTCCCGCTCGCTGAACAGTTGGGTGAACAGGAAGTATGGTTATTGGATTTGCCCGGGTTTGGCAGATCGCCCTATCACCATCACGAAAAACCGCTCGAGGGCTTTATCGAGGCAGTGGCCGAGGCATTGCGACAGCTGCCGTCTCCGGTTCATCTTGCAGGACATTCATTTGGCGGGTTTTTGGCATGGGAGGCAGCAAAGCGAGTACCAGAAAAAATCGAGAAGCTATACCTTTTGCAGCCACCCCTGCATGCCCCGAAGTATTCTCGGCTGCTGGCGGGATTGGGGAAGAGTCCAGCCCTCCTTCAGCTTTTTTTGCAAAAGCAGTTAACGTCAGCCAAATTGGAAAAAGCAATGCTTGAGCAAGGGGTATTTCAGTCTACGGAGGAAATGCCAAAAGGCTATGTAGAAAAGGCAGGGAAGCTCCTGCAATCCCCGCGCATCAGCAAGACGCATACAGACGTGCTGCGCTACTTTATGAACGAATTCCGGCAAATGGCGGCAGCAACACAGCCTTTCCCTTTTCCAGCCCAGATCGTATGGGGAACTCAGGATAAAACGTATCAACTGACAAAAGGAGCAGAGGATGCATTCAGGAAAGCGAATGTAGAGATTGAAAGGCTCTCCGTTGCTCATCATTTTCCCCTCAGTCATCCACAGCTAACGGCAAACGTATTGCTACAGATGAGGCACGGCAAGGAATGACGACGGAACGATACTTCAGAAGGGGCATGGTAAAAGGGACCATGCTCTTTTTGAATGGGGCGAGAAAAAACGAGTTGAACTTTCTGTGAATTTGGAATAGACTATCTTTAATTAATAACGACACTATAACGACAAGTGTCGTTAGTGAAGAAAGAGGGAGGAGAGCAAAGTGCAGGAACGCAACAAGAAGAAGCTAGTTTATACGGTTTCACTCATCTGGGTGAAGACCTCATGAAGCAGTATATTGTGAAGCGCCTATTGTCGGGCATCCTTGTCCTGTTTGGACTCTCCGTTTTTACGTTTTTGCTCATTCATCTCATCCCCGGAGACCCTGTGCGGATCATGCTGGGGCAGCGGGCGACTGTAGAACAAATCGAGTCGCTTCGAGGAGAGCTGGGCTTGAACAAACCTTTGGTTGTCCAGTATCTCGACTATGCTTCTGGCGTTTTGAAAGGAGATCTCGGCACTTCCCTGAAAACGGGTCGACCTGTCAGCACAGAAATTGCCGATCGTTTTCCCGCGACAGCAAAAATGGCAGTAGCCAGCCTCGTGGTGGCAGTTGTGATCGGTATCGGGCTGGGTGTCCTAGCGGCGAAATACAAGGATACACCCATCGACGGAGCGATCATGACCTTTTCCACCTTTGGGATGTCCATACCCGGCTTTTGGCTGGGCTTACTCGTCATCCTTGTGTTCTCCGTCCATCTGGGCTGGTTTCCGATTGCGGGAGGGACGGGACTAAAAGACATGGTTCTTCCAGCGTTTACCTTGGGGATATTGACGGCGACCGCACTCAGCCGACTCACTCGTGCGGGCATGGTGGAGGTTTTGTCCAATGACTATATCCGAACAGCACGCGCGAAAGGGATGAATGAACGAATTGTGCTGCTGCGGCACGCTTTTCGCAATGTGATGATTCCGATTGTGGCTGTCATTGGCCTGGAACTGGCTGGCTTGCTGGGCGGGGCTGTGATTGTCGAGCAGGTTTTTGGCTGGCCAGGAGTGGGGACTTTGGCGATTCAAGCGATTAGCTCGCGGGATTTTCCAATGATTCAAGGAACGACACTGTTTATAGGGGCTGTGTATGTCCTCGTTATCATTTTGATTGATGTCCTGTACGCGGTTCTCGATCCGCGCATTGACTACGCCGCGAAGGAGGGGGCGTAACGTGTTCTGGAGCAAGCAATGGTCTATGCCTCGTTTCGAATTATGGGAGAAGATCATGCAGCAAAAGAAAGCGAAATACAGCTTCCTGATGATGCTCTGCATTGTTTTACTGGGAATTATCGGGCCGTGGATCGCTCCGCATGATCCAACGAAAACGTACTACGAAGCATTTATGCAAGGACCGTCGAAAGACTTCTGGCTAGGGACAGATGCGATTGGCCGCGATATTTTATCCCGGATGCTGTACGGAACAAGAGTGACAATGACCGTAGCTGTGCTGGCGTCTGTCATGACGTTTGTAGCAGGAACGCTGATTGGTGTGACTTGTGCTTACCTCGGAGGAATTGTTGATAATTTGATTATGAGAATCATGGACATCATGCTGGCGTTGCCCGGCATTGTGCTTGCTCTAGCCATTGTAGCTGTGCTCGGACCGAGTCAGGAAAATGCGATGATTGCAATTGGAATATCATCGATTCCGGCCTTTTCGATTCTGATTCGTGGTGCAGCACTCTCGATTAAGCAATCCGGCTATGTGGAAGCAAGCCGCTCCATCGGCAGCTCGAATTGGTGGATCATTACGCGCCAGTTCATTCCGAACATCTCCAACGTGCTGATCGTCTATACGACTATGTTCATAGGGAGTGCCATTTTGGGAACCTCGGCACTGGGTTTTATCGGCTTGGGTGCCCAGCCTCCTACACCTGAGTGGGGAACGATGCTGAATGAAGGGAAAAATTACTTGCGAGAAGCTTGGTGGCTTGCTACTTTTCCCGGTCTTGCGATTACGGCAGTCGTCTTTACGGTGTATCTGCTCGGGGATGCATTGCGCGATATCTTTGATCCCAAATCATAGTTTTCGAGCTTCCGTTCCCAAAAAAGGAGTGAGTAACGTGACAAACGTGTTGGAAGTGACGGGATTGACTACCACTTTTTTGAAAAATGAAAGGGCTTTCAGGGTGGTGGACAATCTTTGCTTGCAGGTCAAAAAAGGTGAATCGGTCGGGATCGTTGGAGAATCAGGGTGTGGAAAAAGCGTTGCCTCTCTATCCATGATGCGCTTGCTCGGTAAAAACGGAAGCATTGCAGGCCGTATTCAACTGAACGGAGCCGATCTTTTGCGCTATAGCGAAACAGAGATGCAGAAGATCAGAGGAAAAGAGATCGCCATGATCTTTCAGGAGCCAATGACTTCGCTGAATCCCGTACTGACCATCGGCAAGCAATTGAGCGAAGGACTGGAAAAGCACGAGGGCATGAACAGAGTCCAATCGAGACAAAGAGTGCTCGAGCTGTTGACGCAGGTAGGCATTTCACGTGCCAATGAAATCTATCACGAGTACCCGCATCGTCTGTCAGGGGGGATGCGACAGCGCGTGATGATCGCGATGGCGATTGCTTGTCATCCAAAGCTGTTGATAGCAGACGAACCGACAACTGCACTAGACGTAACGATCCAGGCGCAAATATTGGATGTGATGAAAAAAATCCAAAGAGAGCTGGGCATGTCGCTCATCATGATCACGCATGATTTGGGCGTCGTCGCCGAGACATGTGACCGGGTACTGGTGATGTATGCCGGGCAGGTCATTGAAGCGGCTGATGTTCGCACACTGCTGCGCAGCCCCAAGCATCCGTACACCATGGGCTTGATCAAATCAACGCCACATAATGCCAAAGGCCAGAAGAGATTGCACAGTATCGCGGGAAGTGTGCCGACTCCCGATAATTATCCGCAGGGATGTCGTTTTGCTCCGCGATGTGAGAAGGCGATGCCTGTCTGTTTGGAACTAAATCCCCCGTTGCTGGATGTGGATCAACAGTCGGAGTGCCGTTGTTGGCTGTATCGAGAGAATAGGGAAAGCACGGCGGTGAATGGATGAAGACGCCTCTTTTGCAAGTGAAGAACCTGAATAAGAAGTTCCTTGTCCGCAAAGGGTGGTTCCAGCAGCCGAGTTACGTGCATGCCGTCCATGGAGTGAACGTGACTGTCAACGCAGGTGAAACGTTGGGAATCGTGGGAGAGTCAGGCTGTGGCAAGTCAACACTGGGCAGATGCATTTTGCGTTTGATCGAGCCGACAGACGGCGAGATCGTGTTCGAGGGTCAAAATATCCGCAGCTTACAGAAGGCAGACATGCAGAAGCTGCGGCGTGATATGCAAATGGTGTTTCAAAATCCATTTGATACCCTCAATCCAAAGCTGACGATCCAGCACATTTTGTCAGAGCCATTGATTGCCCATGGTATCCCAAAGCGCGAGCGTACAGCCATGATCGAAGAAACGATGGAAATCGTCGGTTTGAACAAAAATCATTTGTCGCGATACGCCCATGAGTTTTCCGGAGGACAAAGGCAAAGAATCGGGATCGCTCGCGCCTTGATGCTCAGGCCAAAGCTCATCATAGCTGACGAGCCTGTGTCCGCTCTGGATGTATCGATCCAATCGCAAATTCTCAATTTGCTTCAGGATTTGCAGGAGCAGTTTTCGCTCACGTATCTTTTTATCTCGCATGATTTGAGTGTTGTCGAGCATATAGCCGATCGTGTAGCGGTGATGTATTTGGGAGAAGTAATTGAGCTGGCGAAAAAAGAAGAGCTGTTTCAACGTCCGATGCATCCCTACACACAGTCACTTCTCTCCGCCATTCCTATCACCGATCCTGACGAGAAAAAAGAACGAATCATGTTAACAGGGGATCTGCCGTCTCCGTCCAATCCGCCGCAGGGCTGCAAGTTTCACCCGCGCTGTTGGGCGTGCATGGACGTGTGCAAGACAGAAGCCCCTCCATTTATAGAAACAGATGGCAGACTGGTTGCCTGTCATCTTTATGAAAAATAAAGGAGCAGGAGTGATAGATAGATGTTGGACAAACGTCTTACGAAGCTGGCGAATGTTTTGGTGAATTACTCTACGAATGTTCAGCCGGGAGATAACGTGCTGATTGATGCGATGGAGGTGGACACCGCTCTGATAAAGGAGCTAATCAAAGCAGTTTCGCGAGCAGGTGGACATTCTTTTGTGAACCTGCGTGAATCCTCGATAAGCCGTCAGTTATTGCTGGCGGGAACAGAGGAGCAATTCCGTTTAGGGGCAGAGATGGACAAAGAACGAATGGAAAAAATGCAAGCGTGCATCATCATCGAGGGTGGGCTGAACATCAACGAAATGTCTGATGTCCCGGATGAGCAGATGAAGCTGGCTACGTCCTTTTTCAAAGAGGTAAGTATTGTGCGTCTCAAAAAGAAATGGGTCTATCTCCGTTATCCGACGCCTTCCATGGCGCAGTTGGCGAATAAGAGTACAGAAGCGTTCGAACAGTTTTACTTTGATGTCTGCACAATGGATTACGCCAAAATGGCAAAAGCCATGCAGCCGCTCAAGGAGCTGATGGAGCGAACTGACCGCGTAAAAATCACGGGACCTGGCACAGAGCTGACCTTCTCCATCAAAGGCATTCCAGCGATTCCGTGTCCGGGGCACTATAACATACCAGACGGTGAAGTGTTTACGGCCCCTGTTCGCGATTCGGTGAACGGTGTCCTATCGTTTAACACGCCCTCGCCTTACCAAGGCTTTACCTTTGAAAAGGTGCGCTTGGAGTTTGTGGACGGGAAGATTGTTAACGCCACAGCCAATGACACAGAGCGTTTGAACAACATTTTGGATACGGATGAAGGTGCCCGGTACATTGGGGAATTTGCTTTGGGGGTTCACCCGGTCATTCGGGAGCCTATGCAGGATATTTTATTCGATGAAAAAATCGACGGCAGCTTCCACTTTACCCCGGGACGATGCTATGACGAGGCATCCAATGGCAACAAGTCAAACATCCATTGGGACATGGTCATGATTCAACGCCCGGAGTACGGTGGCGGTGAGATTTGGTTCGATGACCACTTGATTCGCAGAGACGGACGCTTTCTTTTACCGGAGCTTGCACCACTTAACCCGGAAAACCTGAAATAACAGGGGGAGCATGAGGCATGACACATGGAATCGACGGGCATTTTGACCTTTTGCTGGATGTTGCCATTCAGCGGGAGCATGGCAGACGAAAAGTGATTGAAACGGATTATTTACCTGATTTCGTCGCGGGTGGGGTGCATACAGTTGTCGCAGCGATTTATATCGACAACAAATTTCTGCCGGAGATGGGCTTGAGAAAAGCACTGCAACAAATCAGCGCGTTGCACGCAGAGGCAGATGAATCGCCTGAGAAAATCATGGTTTGCAAAAGTGTGAGTGACATCGAGACCGCGAAGCGAATGGGGAAAATTGGTTTTGTGCTCTCTCTGGAAGGCGCGGAACCGTTATATAATGATCTGAGTATGCTCCGTGTTTTTTACGAGCTGGGCGTGCGCCTTATGGGTCTTGTGTGGAGCAGACGGAACTTCGTTGGAGATGGCAGTCATTTTAGTCCGGTACGGGAAGGGCGCAAGGGAGGGCTCACCGAGTTCGGCATCCGCGTCGTCGAAGAGGCAGAAGCAATGGGCATCATCATTGATGTCAGCCATCTGAATGACGAAGGCTTCTGGGATCTGATCGAGGTAGCGCGTAAGCCCATCATCGCTTCTCATTCCAACTGTCGGACATTAGCCAGCTCCATGCGCAATCTGACGGATGAACAAATCAGGGCGATCGCATTCACCAACGGCGTAATCGGCATCAATGGCGTCAATCTGTTCGTAGCGGACACAGACGACCAGGCTGATATCGAGCACTTGATCAACCACGTCGATCACATCGTGAAGCTGGTTGGAGTTGAACACGTCGGACTGGGTCTGGACAACATCGAGCCATTCATGAAATATGATTCTCCCAATGTGTTTATCCAAGCAGGACGCAAAGATTTTGATGTCGTAAAAGGACATACCAAGGTTCCAGAGCTTGTGCGTGCCCTTGCCAAAAGAGGGTACAAGGATGAAGCGATTGAGCGTATTTTGGGCAAAAACTTCATCCGCGTGTTCAAGGACGTGTGGAAATCATAGAGAGATGAGGGAGTGGAACATTGACCATTACGATAGCAGTAATCTCTTCGGAAGAATTTTTGCCAAGGATCTTGAAGCATACCCAATCCATCGATTACATTCAACTGACTTCGTATACATACCAAAACCCCAAAGAGAGCGCTGCGTTGCTTGATCAAATCCATGACTGCGACGTGCTGCTTTTTGCTGGCCCACTTCCTTATTTTTTTGCCAAGGAAAAGGTAGAGCAAAAGAAGCTGCCTGCTGTGTACATCCCGATCGATGAATATACCATTTCCCTCTCTTTGTTTCATACCTTACTAAACGTACCGGGAGGACTGGACCGCATCTCGATAGATTTGCCAAAAGCGGCGTATATTGAGAAGGTGGGTGAAGAATTGGGCATTACTTCTACGCCTTGGTATGTAAAAGACTACAGTGAGATTATTGAAGAAGGCGGGACGAGATTTGACGTAGAGGCGATTATCCAGTTCCACAAGGAGCGCTGGGAACAGAAAAAGAGCCATTTTGCTCTGACTGGCGTTGACTACGTATACAGTCGATTGCGTGAGATGAACATCCCTTCCGCATCGCTCGTCAGTCCCGATAAGAATATTCGCGATGCTGTCAATCAAGCCGTTGCTTATGGTCAATTGAAAATTAGCAAAAATTCGCAGATCGCTGTGGGAATTGTAGCGATCCAGCAAAATGATGGTCCGCCAGTAGAGACACAATGGCAGGATGCGACGATTATTTTGCTGCAAGAGCTGCTGGAGCTCGTCAAAGAGACTGATGCTTCCATTCAAAAATGGGGACTGGATCAATTCATCATCTATGGCACGAGAGGCAGCATCGAGCAAATGATTGAATCTGGGAAGATCATGCAAGTATTGGGTAATGTCGATCTGCTTGCCAAAGTGACGATTGTCATCGGGTTTGGTTTTGGCCTAACCGCGAAAGAGGCCGAAGCCAACGCACGCATTGCGATTTATCATGCCCAGAAAGCAAAGGAAAGCAGTGCCTATCTGGTAACGGATGAAAAAGAAGTGATTGGTCCGTTAAATACCGAATCGAAGACGTTCCGATTAAAAAGTGAGAACAAGGAAGTGCTGGAAATCGCGGAGAAGACTGGCGCAAGTGTCGCTACCATCACGAAAATCATGCAGTTTGTCAAGCTTCGCCGCGATAACCGCTTCACCGCTTCCGATTTAGCCGAGTACCTCCAAATCAGTCGCCGCAGCTCAGAAAGAACCTTGAAAAAGCTGATCGAGCATCAGGTCGTAGAGGTCGTCGGAGAAGAACAGCCGTATCAGCAAGGACGCCCGCGGGCTGTGTATCGCCTTAATCATCCATGATTCTCCTCATGTAACATCAACCTGTCCCGGCTTTTCCGTTTGTGAAGGAAGTCCGGGACCCCCACATCCCTCATCCTAGAAGCAATCCGACCTAATTAACGACTATATAACGACGCGAATGGACGTCGAATGGAAATGACTCGAAAAAGGAGGTCCCGACATGCTACCAGAACGGTTAAAGGGCCAAATACGCAGCGTTTTACTTATGTGTGTACTCGTCTTTTCCATTGTTGGTTGCAGTTCTGCTCCAGCTCCAGACGAGAAGCAAGCAAATCAACCAGCAAAAAACTCCCAGCCCAAAAAGGGAGGGACGATCACCATGGGCTACCAGATGGAGCCAGATACGCTGGACCCGCAAAAGACGTCGTTGCCAGCGGGAAATTTTGTCGGGGGCCTATTGGGGGGAGCTCTGCTGATCCTCGATCCCTTTACGTTTGAGTTGAAGCCGCATCTGGCTGAATCGTACACGATCTCGGAAGACGGCAAGACCATGACGTTCAAGATACGCCCTGGCGTGAAGTTCCATGATGGAACACCGCTCACTGCGGAAGTTTTTAAGCAAAGCTATGAACGTGCACTCGATCCAAAAACAGCCTCACCGGTTACGGGACCGGACGTATCTTCGATCAAATCCATTTCAGCTCCTGATGATTCCACATTGATCTTTCATTTGGATGAGCCCTCCGCTTCATTACTTTCTAACTTATCATATGGCGGCTACCAGCAACCCATTTCCATAGAGGCACGAAACAAATACGGAAATGAGCTGGGGCGCAATCCTGTCGGGGTAGGTCCGTGGAAATTCGAGAGCTGGAAAACAGGCGAATCGATCACACTGGTACGAAACGACGAGTATAAGTGGGCATCTCCTTTTGCTGAGAATCAAGGACCAGTGAGACCAGACAAGTTCGTTCTGAAATTTATTCAAGACAACCAGACCATGATGGCTGCTCTCGACAGCGGGACGATTGATATTGCCACTGTACCCCCGAAAGACGCGAAGAAATACAAGGATCACAAAGATTTTACGGTGTTGGAAGGAATGCAGCCTGCAGAGTACTTCATTGGGATGAATCTGGAAAATGAAATCTTGCAGGATGTCCGCGTGAGAAAAGCACTGAACCTGGCGATCAACAAAGATGCATTGATCATGGCAGATCTGCAAGGAGAGGGGGTGCCTGTCTACGGACCGATCCCGCCAACGATGATCGGATACGATGCGGCAGTAGAGCAGTACGGCTACAGGTACAATGCTGATCAAGCCAGACAACTGCTGGAAGAGGCAGGATGGAAGCCAAACGCGCAAGGGATAAGGGAAAAGGATGGGAAAACGTTCAGCCTGACGATGCTCATCGAAGATACAAATCCCGGACATCAGTTGGTGCAAAGCATGTTCAAAGAGATTGGTGTGGAATTGCATATCCAAAAGTATGAATCAGCGACAGCTCTTGAACAGGCACTGAAGGGCGAGTTCGATATGTTTTCAATGAGTCATGGCAGCGTCGATCCAGATATTTTGCACTTGTTATTGCATTCGAGTCAGATCGGGGGCTTGAATTTCTTTCGTCTCAGTGATCAACAGCTCGATAGCCTGCTAGATAAAGGACGAACGACAACAGATCAAGCGCTACGGCAGCAGGTTTTTGCAGACATTCAAAAAAGAGTCGTGGAACAGGCCTATTGGATTCCGCTCTATTCCGCAAAGACATTCATGGTCGTCAGTAACCGGATTCAAGGCGTCAAGCCAAATCCATTAGCATCCTTGATTATTCAGGACATGTGGGTGAACGAGTAGGGCGTGGTATGACAACATTCGAAAGAGGTGGAAGAAATGAGACAGCAAGGCTGGTCAGTAGAGTGGGAACAACTGGTTGAAAGAGAAATGAAGGAAGGCAGAGTTCCGGGCTTCGTCATGGGTGTGAATCTGAATGGGCAGAGCCTGTTTCGCAAAAGCTTTGGCTACCGGGATCGGGAAAAGGAACTCGAAATCACTCCCGATACCGTGATGGGTTTGGCCTCCGTTACGAAGTCCTTTACATGCATGGCGATCATGCAGCTACAGGAAGCGAAAAAGCTCTCTGTTCATGATCCGGTGATCAAGTACCTCCCTGAGTTTCGTACTCCGGATCGTCAAAAGACGGAGCAGATGACGATTCATCATTTTATGACGCACACGACGGGCATACCGCCGCTGCCCATTGATAACTTGGCGATTCGCAACTCCATGCTCGAAGACATGGCTGACGAGGATAACCCGATACACCGTTACTTGAAAAAGGAGTACCAGAAACCAATCTACACGTTCGAAGAGTTGATGGAAGCTCTTGCCCTGGCGGAATATGAGCTGGTGGGCTCTCCAGGACAATTGTTCAGCTATTCGAATGATTGCTATTCTCTCCTGGGAGCGGTCATTGCCAGAGTGAGTGGGAAATCGTATGACGTTTATGTCAAAGAGCATATTTTGGAACCAGCAGACATGAAGAGCAGCACCTTCCTTCTGAGCGATCTGCCACACCTACCGGATGTAACGACCATCTATCATTTTAAAGAGAGCAATGGCGTATCTGAGATTTACCCTGATCCAAATTGGGAGGATGGGTTACTCGTAGCGGCATCGGGGCATTTGAATTCAACAGTGAATGACATGTTGAACTACGCTGAAATTTTCCGTACGGGCGGATGTGTGGGCAAGGAACGGATTTTATCCGAGGAGAGCGTCAAACAAATGATCTATCCGCATGTCCAGAACAGCTACAGCAGGTACTACGGATATGGCTTATCCATTCAACCCGACTACTATGGGGGTACCTTGATCAAGCACGGTGGAGCGATCAAAGGTGTCGCTGCCCATTTAGCGATTGTTCCCGAGCGGGGTATTACATCTATGGCCTTGGCCAATTTGATCGGAAGCCCCGTCGAAAAAGCCACTCTGACAGCACTTCATGCCGTAGAAGGGCGTCCATTGAATACGCCACAGTACCAATTCGAGACATACAGTGTCCCTCTTGGCCAATTAGAAGAGTATGTCGGTCGATACGTTAGTGGGGAAGGAGTGGATATCATCGTATATATGGTAGAGGATGTCCTGATGATGATAGATAAAACGTCGGATGCGTTTGGTGGAAAACAACTAAACTATCTATTGCGACCAATTGGGGAGCATCAATTTATCACCGATAGAGAGGGAAGCGAGCTGACAGTTGGCTTTGTAAAAGGCGAAGATGGCTCTGTGAATGCCATGTCCCTTTATTATCGAATCATTCCACGAGTAGTAGCTACGGAGGGTAGTCGAGTATGAAAATAACGTCTGTAAAGGTTCATGCCATAAGGTTGCCGCTAAAACGCCCATTTATTATCGCGTACGCCTCTTATGAGGATATGCCGTCCATTATTGTAAAAGTGGAGACCGACAATGGCTTGGTTGGACTAGGGGAAGCGGTACCGGACCAAAATGTGACCGGAGAGACGTGGGAGTCTACCTATACGATGCTCGTTCATAACCTGGCGTCTGTCATGATCGGTGAGAATCCGTTTGATATCGAGAGAATCCATGAGAAGATGAACCAGGCTGTTTGGGGAGCCCCAGCAGCAAAAGCCGCCATTGATATCGCCTGCTATGATCTGATGGGCAAGGCGGCTGGTCAACCTGTTTATCATTTCTTGGGAGGAAAATATCACACGACTCTTTCCTTCCCCTATGTGTTAAGCATTTTGGAGCCAGGGGTCATGGCTGCTGAAGCTAGGCAAGCAGTGGAAGCCGGGTATGACACGATCAAAATAAAAGTGGGAGCCGATCTTCAGACAGATATCCAGCGAATCCGGGCAGTTCGAGAGGCAGTTGGCCCTAACGTAGGGCTACGGGTGGACGCCAACCAAGGGTGGGAGAACCGTGCGAACTCCTTGCTTGTATTGAAACAGCTCGAGGATTGTCACATTGATTGGATGGAGCAGCCTGTCTTGGCAGATGATCTTGATGCGCTGGCGGAAATCCGCAGGCAAACAACGATTCCCATTATGGTAGACGAGGGACTGCATGGCACGAAGGAAATGCGGGAAGTCATCGCGAAGAAAGCGGCAGATAAAGTAAACATCAAACTGATGAAAAGTGGAGGGATTTATCCTGCTCTCAAATTGGTGAATCAGGCGGAAATGGCTGGGATGGAGTGCCAGATCGGTTCGATGCTGGAGTCCTCGATTGGCAGTGCAGCTGGTGCACATTTGTCTCTGGCGAAGAAAAACATCATTTCCAACGAGCTGGCAGGACCTACGATCATTTCGCGGGATGTGGCTCAGCTTGCGATTCACGGAAGTCAGATTGTCGTGTCAGATCAGCCAGGCTTAGGTGTAGAGCTAGATGAAGCGGTGCTTGCCGACATAACGGTTAAGTCAGAACAAGTCATCGGAGCGAGGCGGCAACCCGTATAGGGAGATGACTGGAATGCAAAATACGCGCGTAGAAATCGTCGAGGCATTGACAGAAAGCCAGCTTCAGATGATCAAGGCTATGGAGCAGGAGGCTTTTGGCGTACATGGAGCGATTGATGAATGGGTGCTCGTGCCACTCGCGAGACATGGCTGCGTTGCACTTTTCATGGAAGCGGAGGAGGAGTGTCCTGTCGGGGTATGCCAGCTCTTGAGGGATTTCCGTCAGCCGGACAAGTGCTACATGTATGGGTATTACATCCGAGCAGATCGTAAAGGGATGGGGTATGGGTTCTCTTTCTTGAACCATTTGCTGGAGCAACTGCGTGAGGATGGGTTTCGTCAGATTTGCCTAACCGTAAGCCCTGATAATACTGGAGCAGTCGGACTTTATCAAAAAGCAGGCTTTGCGGTTATCGAGACACGGATTGCGGAATATGGAAGTGGAAACGATCGCTACTATATGGTGAAAACGTTATAGAAGGGAATTCGCTAACAAGCATAAGTATAGACATTTCTATCTATTGTTTGTTGGAGATTCATTGGCCTTGTACTCGTTGTAACCCAACCCAAATTAGGCACCGGACATGTTCCGGTGTTTTTTTGTGTGCTTGACAAATAAAAGACGATAGATCATTATGTTTATTAAATAATAAACAAAAACTTATTTTGTCTATTTGATTCGGTTGCTGAAAAGTGGGGGAGAAACGATGAATCGAGAAGAACTGAAACAACTGTATAAAGAATCGGAAACGCAGGCAGGGGTGTATCAGATCAAAAACACCGAAAATCAAAAAATCTGGATCAGTGGCACCCGCAACCTCAAGACGATGAACGGAAAGCTGTTCACTCTCAAAATGGGTTCGCATATAAACAAGCAGCTTCAACGGGAATGGAATGAGTACGGAGAAGAGGCATTCGTCTTTGAAGTGTTGGAGGTTTTGAAAAAGAAGGAAGACGGATTCTTTGATGAAAAAGATGCGCTGAAAAAATTGGAACAAAAATGGCTCGACCAGCTCCAGCCGTACGGAGAGCGCGGATACCACCAGGAAAAAAAGAAAGAACAATAATCAACGAAAAGAGGGAAAGAAAATGAAAATATCGACGAACTTGAACCATAAGCCTGTTGTCGTGTCGGATAACTATGAGCGTGTTGATGGCCGATTAGCCAGGAACACAGATGCAAAAGCACTTTCTCTGGGAGTGGCAGAGGGCAGCTCCAGAAGAAAGGTTGATCTATCCGCCAAGGTATGGAGATACACGGGAGAAGAATGGTCAAAACAGTCGGAGGAAATGCCGCTCCATCGCGTTCTTGACATGTCCATACTGATTTGTCGGTCTTTGGCCCATTTTCGCGACGCATACAGATATGAGCATTATTATGACCCGCAAGAGCCCGTCATCGACCGGGTTGCTCTGCAAGGGGATGCAATGAACGTGGCGATATGTACGGATAACGAGACTCTTCATGAAGATATCAAGCTGTTCAGCCAAGCGCTGAGCTATGACGATGAGATGATCAGCGAACGTCTGCGCACATTATCAAAACTATTAAAGGATATGGGGTATTGAAATGTTTTCCAATGTTTATGTTCGAACGATTGTCCTCTCCCGCGTGCTGCTGCATTTGGGGATTTGGACCCGGAATTATGCCGTTCTTCTTTTCGTTAGCGAATTGACGAATAACAATTCGGTTTATGTATCACTGATTTCGGTTGCGGAATTCGCACCTATTTTTCTATTCGGCCTGATTGGCGGAACCTTTGCCGACCGATGGCGGCCGAAGCGGACAATGGTTTGGAGCGATCTGCTGTCTGCCCTGTCCGTCGGGGCTGTGCTGCTTGCGCTCATGAATGGTGGATGGATCGCACTTCTCATCGGAACATTTATTTCCGCCAGCCTGTCTCAATTTTCCCAACCCTCGGCCATGAAACTGTACAAGCGTCATGTGCCAACTGAACTACTGCAAGGCGCGATGGCAATGTCCCAAACGCTTGTCGCTGTCTTTACGGTATTAGGTCCGGTCATCGGCACGTTTATTTTCATCCAGTTTGGAATTACAGTCTCTCTGATTTTGACTGCCGTTCTGTTCCTGGGGTCTTCTCTTATCTTAGCGACGCTTCCCCGTGACGCGGAGGAACCGAAGTCTGACGATGCCGGCGGCTTCCTAATGGAGTTGAAGGCTGGGATGCGCTATATCGGGTCCAATCACTCCTTACGAACACTCTGTTTGACTTTCTCCGCTGTCGGATTGGCGTCAGGTCTGACACAGCCGCTTCAAATCTTCCTTGTCATCGAGAATTTGGGACAGGACAAACAATTTTTGCAGTGGCTGGTTATGGCCAATGGTGCAGCCATGCTGGCAGGAGGAGCTATCATAATCGGGATAGCGAAAAAGGTGAGGCCACAGATGTTGCTCATGATAGGCTTACTTGTCTCGGCCGTTTGTACGATGGGAATAGGTGCGTCTACTATGATTTGGCTAACCATCGCTCTATTAGTGATCAGCGGTTTCTTTTTTCCTTGTATTCAAAGCGGAATCCAGACGCTGCTTGTACGGAACACAGAAGGGGCATTTATTGGTCGGGTATCTGGTACGATCATGCCTGTTTTTATGGGAATGATGGTGATTGGCATGTTTATATCCGGCTATCTGAAGGAGACGTTCTCGCTGGTTGCGGTATATGTGGTGAGCGGTGTTTTGATTATAATCGGTGCGTCTTTGCTGCTTCCTCTTCTTGTTGAGAAAAAGAGCAAAGATCTGAGTGGCCCAGCGCTATGAGGGGAGTAGAAATGTGATGACGGAAAATGAAAAATATGATTTGTCACCCGAAAGACAGTTGACGGATGCAGAAAAAAAGCTTGTTTGGAAAAAGCCATCCACTCATAAGGTCAGTGAAGAAGAACAGCGCATTAGTAAAGAAATCAAACGCAACTGGCATCGCGGGGAAATGAAAATCGCCAATATACTGTTAGAAGGTGACGCCGGCTCTGGGAAAACACAACTAGCCAAAGCATTATCGGCTAATTTCGGGCTGCCGTATACGAAAGTGACTTGTTTTGCCGATATGGATAAATCGGATATTATTGGCGCTATTTTGCCGGTCATTTCTTCTGAACGTCTAGAGGAAATGGAGCCTGCCGAGCAAGCGGTATGGAAAGCTTTATATGAAAGCGATGGGCTTCAAAGCATAGCTGAAATTGTAATGGACGCACTGGGAATTACACAGGAACAGGCAGCTTTAAAGATGAAGCAATTACTGAAGCTTGCAGCAACGGAAAACACCGATGGCGAAGCGATTGAGTACCGATTTTACCCTTCCGAAATCGTCAGAGCCTATCAAAAGGGTTACCTGCTTGAAATCCAAGAGCCAAACGTTATTCGTGATGCTGCGGTGTTAATGGCATTAAACTCTGCCCTGGAGCTGGATGGCAGCATCAATCTACCCACCGAGATCATACGCAGGCACCCAGACTTCATCGCGGTTATCACAGCAAACCGTAGTTATGCGGGAACCAGGCCGTTAAACGAAGCGCTACGCGACAGGGTTCAGCATACGGAAAAGATGGACCTGCCGACCAAAGAAATCATGATCGAACGTGTCATGGCCAAAACTGGTTTTCAAGATGGAAAGGTGCTGGGTATTTTAGCGGACATGATTATGGTTTTAGACAGAACAGCGCGGGCCAATGCGATCAAGGGCGTGGCTGGAATGCGTTCCTTTTTCTACTGGGCAGATGCGATTGCCGGAGGAGCTTCCGCAAAAGAATCCCTTTATCATAAGGTCATCTACAAGATAACAACCGACTCGGAAGAAATAAAGCTTTTGGAAGAAGCACTAAAAAATCATGGTTTGTTTGCCAGCTTGGAAGAAGCCGAGATTGAGTTAAAAAAAAACGAAAATCTGACGACGCCGTAGAGATCAGGACATGGGGAGATATAGACGACACTGATTTTGGCAAAGACAACCATGGAGAGGAAAAAGGAATCGCATTGAAGAAGTATGCCAATAGTGACGAGAGCTCTTCCCGTGTCTCTGATGATGCTACCCATATGGAACGCTCAGGCTTGGGAGAAGATGGCTCTCCCAAATATCATCAGGCAAATCCTGAATCCATGTCAGAGGAAGCGAAACAAAAGGAACGCGATTTCCGTAAAAAGCTGAATCGAGAGGCAAGAGAGGTCATTTCTGATTCGATTCATAAAAAAGTAAAGCTCCTTGTTTACCGTCCAGACTACGATGAGGAAAACCAACAGGAATATGTTCGTCTTTGTCAGGGACTCATGCCGATCGTGCAAGAGATTGCCAGAAAGACACTTCCGTACCTGGAACATGAGATCTCTTCCGACTTTGCGAGGAATCGTTACTATGGCAGCAAATTTCAAGCAGACAGCGTTGCTTACAGGGATTACAAGTATTTTGCCAAGAAACGTCCTCCAACGGAATCCCCTTCTCTTGTGGTTGGTCTTAGGGTCGATGAATCCGCATCGATGTCAGCTTACGGGAGATTAGAAGCAGCAAAACGAGCAGTGATCGCCGTATATGAATATTGTCAGCTTTGTCATATCCCCATTTTGATCTACGGCGATACTGCGGATGTTTCCAGATTGGAGCAAATGTCGATCTTTGCCTATGCCGATTACGATAAAGCGGATGCCAATGATCGCTTCAGGTTAATGAGGATTCATGCGAGAAGGAATAATCGCGATGGCATGGCTCTTAGAATTATGGCGGAAAGATTAGCCGCTTCTCCCCAAAAGACAAAACTGTTGATTAGCATAAGTGACGGACAACCGAAGGCAATGGATGACTATACTGGAAGTTATGCGATTACAGATATGAAACAGACCTTACAGGAGTATGAACGAAAAGGAGTTACCTTTCTTGCAGCCGCAATTGGTCAAGACAAGGATGTGATAAGTGAAATCTATGGGAATGAAAGATTTTTGGATATCACCAATTTACATGAGTTCCCTGCAAAGTTAGTTCAAATTATCGCTAGGTATCTGTGATTGAAGAAGCGGGCATCTCTCTCTATCTGTTTCGCATAGAGACGATGCCCGCGCTTTATTATTTTTCAATATACGCGTATTTAAAGTAGGAACCGCCGAGAGGGAGGATCACAAAGTCCTTCACCTTGTCGTTTTTCACATAAGCATTACCGCGGAAGTGCAGCGGTGCCAGCGGCATTTCTTCCATGAGAATTCTTTCAGCGTAAAACAACAGTTGCTTGCGCTTTTGCTCGTCGGTCTCATAGTAGCTCTTATTGAGCAAATCGCGGTATTCCTTGTGCTCGAAGCGAACGACGTTGTTGCCCCCCAAGTCCTTGTACATTTCGAGGAAATTGATTGGGTCGTTGAAATCGGCTCCCCATAGCCAGATGCCGAAGTCGTATTTGCCATTTTGGACATCCTCGTTGAACACTTTCCATTCTGAGGTGCGAATGTCAATGTCGACCCCCAATGTTTTCTTCCATTCGTCCTGGAGTGCTTGAGCCAGCTTCTTGTCCGTTTCTCCGGTGTCGTAGTAGTACGTGACTTTAGGGAATTGAGTCAGCCCGAGCTCTTTCATGCCCTCCGCCAAAAGCTGCTTCGCCTTCTCCACATCCTCTTTAAAGTAGCCGTCCGGATTCAATCCCATGGAAACGGGAACCCAGCCATAAGCGGGCGGAACACCAGTCTGTAGGATGTTATCCACCAATTGCTGTCGGTTGATCGAATACGAAAACGCCTGGCGAATTTTTTTGTTCGTGAACGGGGGCTTCTCTGTATTGAAGATGACGGCTTTGGTGCCGGGGTTATCTGCGACGAGCAGCTTACCCTCTGCCTTGATCTGACCGACCGCATCCGGCGACAAGCCAAAGGAAGGGTAGCCTCCCCAATCCAGGTCGCCATTTTCAAACATGGACAGGGCGGTGTTGTTATCCTCGATGATGACAATATGGATCTGGTCTAGCTTGACGTTGGCGCTGTCCCAATAAGTAGGGCTTTTGCTGAAGGAGAGCTTGGATTTATGCTCCCACGTATCCATGATAAACGGGCCATTGCCGACAATTGTTTTGGCTTCTGTTGCCCACTGGGGGTTGCTCTCGATGGTCTTTTTATGAAGCGGGTAGTAGGTAGTAAATGAGGTCAGTTCACGGAAAAACGGTGTTGGTGAGCGCAAGGTGAAATCGAGTGTGTAGTCGTCCTTTGCCTTTACCCCGACGTCTTCTGGCTTGCCTTTTCCAGAATAAAAATCCTCGCCCCCTTTGATATAGAAGAGCTGATACGCATAGCCGGAAGCGGTTTTGGGGTCGAGATTGCGCTTGATGGCGTACTCAAAATCGTGAGCAGTAACGGGATCGCCATTGCTCCATTTCGCGTCCTTTCGAATGGTAAAAGTAAAATGAGTGAAGTCAGGAGTGTGCGTGTAGCTCTCCGCGATGGCGTTGATCATCTGGCCTTGACGGTCGACGCTGGTCAGTCCTTCGAAGGTGAGATTGATCATGTCCATGGAGGTCGAATCTGTTGCGATGCCGGCATCCATCGTAGATGGCTCCCCGGTAATGCTCCATTGCAAGACCATTGGCTCTGAAGTAGTAGGCTTTGCAGTTGTTTCCGCTGGAGGGGATTGGATATTATCGGCGGGCTTCGAACTACAGCCGACTGAGAGACTAAACAACAAAACAGCAGTGGAAATGCCTAGTAGCCACTTGTTCATACAGTCCTCCTGTTTAATTATTTGAAAAATAAGAAAATTTACAGTTCCTCAAAAGAATAATGCACAGCAATCAGACAGTCATTCAACACAATGTATAAATATTCACTAGAAATCTCGGTTACCTTTCGGAATAAATTCATACAATTTGTCCGTTACTTCATTAACTATCTAGCTGAAGGGACGACAAAAGCCACCCGCAAAAGGTGGCTTTTGTCATTAGAGAGTTAAAGTAAGGATTACTTGTTCATCGGCAGAACACCATCGCGCGATTTTCTCGTCCAAGGTGTTCCGAGATAAGAAAGCGCCCAGCGATCAAGACCATACCAGCCCGCAACCTTCCAAGCCAGAACGAGCCAAGTGGCAAAAACAAAAAGGAGTGGGTTGGTGCTGACCGTTCCTGCGAACAGAAAGCTGACGTTCATCAAGCCGCCGAAAAACGCTGCGATCCCTGTCAGGCAGCCGAGGATCAAGCCGAGTCCGACCAGTACCTCACCCCAAGCAACGAGGAAGCCGAACACCTTGGCATTTGGCAATACCATATTTTCCAGGAACCAGGCGTACCACCCTGTTACGTCCTTTCCTTCGGCTGCTTTTGCCAGGGAGCCTTTTACGAACCCTTGAATTGCGCCGCCAGCTGCATCTCCAGTCCAGCTATCGGACTGGACTTTTTTCCATCCGGCAGTAATCCATGCATAGCCGACATACAATCTGATGAGTAACCAGATCGCAGCCGATTTTGTGCTGGTGAACAGGAAGTGTGAAACAGGATTTTCAGGAATAATAATTTCATTTTGACGATTTTGCATGTGGGTGTCCTCCTACATACGTTTTGCACATCTTTGTTCGAGCCGATTTTAACATAACAAATGGCGGTGCAGTGCGGTTTTGGGCATAAGTTCATACGGTGTTCATTGACACTATAAGCACGGTGTTAATGGTAAATCCTAGTGTGTATATTGCCAAAATACAGTAAATTCATGAAAGGATTGACAAGTTAAGATGTGGTAAATTATGTTAAGTTATGTTAAAAAATAAAACCTCTTGGAGCAGACTTATGAAACGAATGTGGATGTCTTTTCGTACTAAGCTTACCTTGATGATTTCTTTATTTACGATGCTGGTAGCCATTGTGTTGTCTATTATTGACTATGTTCAGTTCAAGGCGAATATTATTTCTGACCAAGCGATACAGTACCAGCTGGTAGAGGATCATGTCACGAATGCAGTGAAAAATGTGGATATGGCATACGGTGTTTTTGAGAAAGACATGGAAACCCGGATGCAGCAAACACTGCAAGTGTTAACGAACAACTATCGGCAAAATCCAGCGGTGGGGTCGTGGGACTATGCAGCCCTGCGTGAGCAGTATGGGATGGATATTTTCATCATTGACCGAAATATCAAGGTCGTTCATTCCAGCGTCAAAACCGATATTGGACTTGATTTCAGCAATGCCGGGGCATTTACGGAGCTGTTGAAAAAGCGGATCGATGGAACTGAGTTTTCTTCTGATGGCATGGAGGTTTCCGTCAATACAGGTCAAATTAAAAAGTTCGCTTATCTCCCTACGTTTGACCAGAAGTACCTGTTTGAAGTCAGTGTGAATTTGCAGGATAGCGCTCTTTTCCAGACCTTTAATTTCTTGGCTGTGTCGCAGGGGATCACGGAGAAATACGACATGGTAAAAGACATTCTGGTCTTTTCTCATGATGGTTATGCTTTGGGGAGAACAGGGAGCGACGGGAAAGCCTTGCGGGTGATCGAAAGTCACTTGCCGATTTTTACGGAAGCATACCAATCTCAAGAGATCAGAGAGTTTCATGAAAAAACAGAAGAGAAAGATCTCACTTATCGCCTCGTACCGTACAAGCTAGGCAAAGATCCCAATGATCTCAGCCGATCACGTGTTATCAAGATTGTGTATGACAATACAGAGCTGAACCAGAAGCTGGCGGACAATCTGGAGTCCGTTGTCTGGAAGCTGGTATGTTCCGTGGCAGGAGCGTTGCTTCTTTCCTTCCTGCTGAGTCGTTGGATTACCCGCCCGATTGATCAAATGAGGGAGATCATTACGCAGACGGCCCAATTTGATTTGCGGGAAAAAATGGCGGTAAACGAGCAGGGCACGCAGGATGAGATAGGATTGACAGCACAGTCGATCATTGTCATGCGTGAGCAATTAAGAGAGGTCGTGAGCAAGCTGGCAGCCGTGTCTCACTCGGTCTCTGAAAATGCGCAGAGCGCGAAGCAATCTACCAACAAAGTAAGCGAGCAGTCCAGCGGAACCGCGGAGGCTACGGGCATCTTGCTCGCCCATATGCAGGAGACGATGGCGGCCACAGAAGAGATGAATGCGACCTTGAATGATATGGAGACCATCATTCACTCGATTACGAAAAGAACAGAAGTAGCGGCTGCGACCGCACAGGATGTCAGCTCGCGAGCAACTGCTTTGCGGGAACATGCATTGGCTGCGGATAAAATGACGACAGAGCTCTATATGAATGTAAAGGCACAAACAGAAGTTGCGATCACCGACTCGAAGGAATCGATGGAAAAAATCAACCTGTTGGCCGAGGCGATACTCACAATCTCTGAGCAGACGAATCTGTTGGCATTGAATGCGGCGATTGAAGCTGCACGTGCGGGAGACAGCGGTAGAGGGTTTTCTGTCGTAGCGGATGAGATACGCAGACTGGCGACGCAATCGTCTGAGGTCGTGATTGATATTCAACGCATTATCCAGGTCGCGCGTGAATCCGTAGACAATCTGGCGACTCATTCGTCGAGTGTATTGGATTTCATCGATACACAGGTTAGTCCTGACTATGATAGCATGATGGAAACATCGGAGAAGTACAATTTGGATGCACACCGTTTCTATACGTTGCTGGCTGAATTCAATGCCTCTTTTGAAGAGTTGAATTCCACAATCAGCAGTGTGGTTTCTGTCGTAGAGCAAGTGACAAACTCCATGGAGAAAAGTGCCCACAGTGTAGAGGCGATTACAGAGCAATCTCGCATTATTGCGGATAACAACCAACAGGTCGCTGCTATTTCAGAGAGAAATGTCGGCTTGACGCAGATGATGGAAGAGATCGTCCACAGGTTCAAAATCTAAGAGTGGCCCCCCTTTCTAGTGAAAAATGGAAAGGGGGTTTCGTCGTATATATAGAACATCACTAATAGAAGTCCAAGGGAGGATAAATATGAAAACCTTTATTTATATGGTTCGGCACGGAGAATCACTGAAAACCGAAGGAGACGAGAGAACGCGCGGGCTGACGGAAAAAGGTAGGTCAGATGCCCATATCATCACTCACATATTGAAAGACGAGGGGATAGATGCGTTCATTTCGAGTCCGTATAAAAGGGCAATGGCAACAATAGAAGAATTCGCACAGTCCGTAGGGAAAGAGATCGTCGTTTTTGAAGAGTTGAGAGAGCTCGTTTTTATTGAAAATGATCAGATTATGTCCGATAACGAATTGTACCCATTAGTAAAGAAGATGTTTTCTGAGCCAGACTTTTCGCTGCCTGGGGGGGAATCTATTCGAATTTGCCAGAATCGTGTGGTAAGAACGATGCAAAAGATTTTGGAACAATATCGCGGACAGAAAGTTGTAATAGGAACGCATGGCGCAGTTATGACATTGATGATGGGTTACTTTGACCCTCAGTACGACTTGGAGTTTTTATTGGAGACGTCAAAGCCCGATATATACAAAATGGAATTTCAGGATGAAGTGCTCATAGAAACAAAACGATTATGGGGAACAGACTTGCTATAGGAAAAAGGAGGCTTTATTAATGGATATAGGAGAGTATATCAAGAATGGTTTTGAAGCTTACTATGCCCGATATAACCAAGTGACAGAGGAGGGCTTTTGCAGATGGATGCGACCAGACGTCCCTGATGTCATGAAGGTAGCTGATGTCGATGAAGAATGGTCCAGATGGAAGCTGGTTCCTTCTAGCGTAAGTCACGATGATGTCGCAGCGCTCGAAGAAGAATTTGGGCTAAAATTTCCAGAGTGGTATAAAGCCTTTATTTCTACTTACCATCATTATTTCGACGTCATTCCTGAACAAGGGATGGATGAGCCATTCGACCGTATAAAGGATATGTACAATCCATTGCTTTGCAAGCTAGGTTACCTTCCTTTTTCATGGGATGCAGAGTACGGCAAACTACGATGTATCGATTTACAAGAAAGTCCGGATGAAGAGAAGTGTGGAATCTATGAAATTGACCATGAAATTTTGTTTGAAATGGATGAAGAAAATACAGAACGCAACGAATTGAAAGAATCACTGATCTTTTTGTATCCGAATTTCAAAACTTATTTTGACCACACTTTTTTAGAACGCGAATGAAGCGAAACAAAACCCTCCTTCACTATGAAATGAAAGAGGGTTTGTTTGTGAGATTCTTGTGTGATTCGTTTGCTGGGAAGGAGCCGATTACGACACGATGAATCTTAACTTATCAGGGTTTCTGACAAAGTAGAGGTTACGAATAACTCCTTGTTCGATATGCAAAAACACCACGGTGTCGATTCTGCCGTCCAGTCTGATCACAAACCCGGTCTGGTTGTTTAAAGGTGCGAGCTCTACAGAGAAATCTGAACGCTTCGAGAAGCTGCGCATCAAGCCGAGTAAGAAGGAAGCCACTCGTTCGCCAGACAAGATCGGATGCAGGGCTGCGGTGACCTTGCCGCCGCCGTCGGAGAGCATGACTGCGTCTGTGGCAAGCAGAGTAAGCAATGTTTCGACATTTCCGTGCTCCAGCGCAGACAGAAAACGGCTGATCCATTCTTCGCCGAGCTCTTTTTCTTGGTTGAAGTTGGGTTCCTCTGGGTCAATCCCCATTTTCTTTTTAGCCCGACTAACGATCTTGCGGCAATTCGCTTCGGTTTTTCCAACCAGCTCGGCAATCTCGTCATATTGGAAGTCAAAGGCTTCCCGCAGGACGAATACCGCTCGTTCTGGAGGAGATAGCCGCTCCAACAGGACGAGCATCGCGTAAGATAGTAAATCTTTGGTAATGACAGAATCATAGCTGTCTGCATCAGGGGTAGAGATGGGCTCTGGTAGCCATGGCCCAGTATACCGTTCTCGTTTTTTGCGGGCCGATTTTAACAAATCGAGGCAACGGTTTGTGGTCATTTTGCACAGGTAGGCCTTCGGTTCGGTCATCTGTTCCAGCGAGACATCATAGGCCTTCACGAATACGTCCTGCACGATATCCTCCGCATCCGTGGCCGAACCGAGCATCTGATAGGCGAGGCGGAACATGAGCCCCTTGTATTGTTTGTACAGAGCCTCCATGGCTGTGTCACTTCCTCTTTTGTCTTCGTACGTCCCTATTTTTTCCTATTTTATCATGCTGGCAATATTCCATGTGAGCTGGCGAAGCTTCCACCCCAATTTCCCTGTCAAAATGATATCGAGTCCCCATTTTCTCGTCCAAACCATTGCGCGTTCAGGGCCGAGTCCGACGCAGTAAATGTCCATGAAGCTTTTGTGTGTGGGGGCAGGGGTTCCATCCAAGTCAGCCAGTACAATTTTGCCCAAACGTATCGCTTGGCCGGAGGCTTCCCTGCATGTCATCGTGTCCGCTTGCCCGCTGGCTGGATCAACGATGTGTGCACAATCGCCAATACTGTACACTCCCGGCATTCCCGCTACACGATAGGATTCATCGACGACCACCTGTCCGTATGTGGTCAGTGGCAAGCCCATGCTGCGCAATGCGGGATTCGGCAAGAGTCCGAGCGACCAGACGCACAGCCCGACAGCAAGCGTGCGACCACTGGCTAGCGTCAGCATTCCGTCCCGCTCATGAAGGGCCTTTTGACCATGGAGAATGATTACGCCGCCATCCGTGAGTGCACGCTCCAGCTTGCGCCCCATTTTGGCAGAACCTTCCGTAAACAATCGGTTTTGGGCGTTGATGAGATAGACTTTGACTTCATCAGGATGAATGCCGAGGTTCTTCGCTTCCTCGCGCATAGCAAAAGCCAGCTCCGCAGCGGTCTCCATCCCGCTGATACCCGCTCCCGCAATGGCGATCGTCAACAATCGCTCTCGTTCGGATGGCTGCTTCTCATGAACAGCTTGGCGCATGTTGGCAAGCCACTTATCCCGAATCGCCTCGGCCGACTCAATGCCCGTCAAAGCGATGCCACCTTGTTCTGGCTCCGGTTGGCGAATGACGCTTCCTACTGCCAGGATGAGCATGTCGTAGGGCAACGCTTGTTCTTGGCCGTTTTTGTTTTGGAATAAGAGGGTCTTCGCCTTCCCATTGATCGATGTGACTGTACCTTGGACGAATTCGACGCCGTCTGGAAACAGGCTTTTTAGCGGAATCGAGATATCTGTTTTGGTAGCAGCCGGTTTGAACAACAGGACTTTGCGAAGGTGATGAGGCTCTCTATCGATTAAGATGAAGCGGATCGGAAGTCCTTTGCACGTATCGCGAACGGTTTTTAGTGCGTGGATACCTGCGTAACCGCCTCCGACAATCACACATGTTCGTTCTTTCATGCCAATCAGCTCCTCGTTTGGAATTGACCATATAACGAGGTAGGGGGAGATTGTGTGACACGCCGCAAGAGGAAAATGTCGAAGAAAATCGAATAGGATGGATGAGAAGCTAGACATCTGAGTTCGTAGGAGGATTCCAAGCATGTCATACAACATCTACACTTTCGCACAAAGATCGGATTTAAACGATCAAGCTGATGAACTAATCGAAGCAAGCTGGTCTGCCTTCATGCTGAATGACGAAGTGGCTAATGAATATTACGGTCATCTGTATGACTGGTTTTCTTCATATCAATTCATGCTGACGGACGAGGCTGACAAGCTGATGGCTGTAGGAAATGCGATTCCATTTTATTGGGATGGCACTGCGGAAGGGCTGCCAAAAGGCTGGGATGATGTATTTCTGCAAGGGATTGAAGACTACCGCCAAGAAAAGCAGCCAAACGCGTTATCAGCACTCTCCATCTCCATCGATCCCCACTATCGCGGACTCGGTCTGAGCAAGCAGATGGTTACAGCGATGAAGGATATCGCCAAGGAAAGTGGCTTGGTGCACTTGGTTGCACCTGTACGTCCATCGCTCAAGCACAAGTACCCGCTCACGCCAATGGACAAGTATGTTCAGTGGAAAACGGCCGATGACGCTCCGTTTGATCCGTGGGTGCGCACGCATTGGAAACTGGGAGCGACGATCATGCAGGTGGCGCCGGAATCCATGCTGATCAGAGGAAATCTGAAAGATTGGGAAAGCTGGACAGGAATGAAATTCCCCGAGTCCGGATCGTACATCATTCCAGACGCATTAGTTCCCGTGCAGGTTGACGTGGAAAAGGACGAAGTGGTATATATCGAGCCGAATATTTGGATGCAGCATGTTTTGTAGAGCGAACAGGAATTCGTTCTCCTGATGGCCTCCATTACGGCATCCGAGCGACAACGTTTTCATCAGTGGAGCCGAAGCATTGCGCGAAGAACAAACAGCGAAGTAGCCGTTGTGGTAACCACAGCGGTTTCTTTTTGCATTTTCTGTCACCTTTTTGCCGTGGGATGGATCATACCTAATAGCAAGCAATCAACGGATGAGGTGAACGGGTTGAACGAAGCAGAAACAATGCCAGCGAGTCTGGAGGTAACACGGGAAGCCAGACTGAAATGGCTGATGCAGCAATACGGGGAGAAGATTTTTCATCTGGTGAGTCTCACGGTAAAGAATCATGCCTTGGCGGACGATATAACCCAAAACGTGTTTATCAAAGCGTATCGGCATCTCGATCAGTTTCGCGGGGACGGACAGATCAAGCATTGGCTCTACAAGATCGCGATGAATGAAAGCAAAAAGCATTTTCGGTCGTGGTCGTTCCGCAACATTTTTCCGACGATGGATGATCATCTGGGCGACTTGATGGATCGGCAGGCAAACAATCAGGTTGAGGAAGAGATTTTAAACCGGGTGAAGCGGGAAGAGGTCGTCACGTACATTCAATCCCTCGCACCGAAGTACAGGCAGGTTATTCTCCTGCACTATTATGAAGACCTGTCGATTGCGGATGTGGCGGACATTCTCGGGGTTTCGCAGGAGGTCGTCCGTACACGTTTGCATCGCGCCAGGAAGCAATTGAAGGAGATCATGTCGAAGGAGGTAAAAGGATGAGCGACGATCGCATGTGGAGGGAATGGAGTCAATCAGCAAAGCAAACCGTTCGTGAAAAATATCCGTTTCATTTGGAAAAATTCGAGCAGGAAGTACTCACAAAAATTCAGCGTGAGAAGCGTCGCCGTCGCTGGCAGGTAACCTCTTGGGCAGCCGGTTTGGCTGCTGCTGCTACTTTTTGCTTCCAGATTGTTCAGCCCTTTGATGAAAGTTTGTGGGGACTGACTGGTGCAGAGCGAGGCCAGGAAGTATTTGAATGGATCACACCAGATGAAGGTTTCATGCATGCTTTAAAGAACGGCTATCCGATTTTGCCCGAGGTGAAATTGGAGAAGGACGGTTTTGTTTATCAGATCAGGGATGCCATGGTGGATCACAGACGGATTACGTTTACGCTGTTAATTTCCGGTGAAAAGATGGAGGAGATTGCACGGATTCCGGACGAATCGAAAAGAAGCGATATGCTCTATGGGAGTCTTCGTGTAGATTTGGGGGAGCTGAAAGAAATAGGCGGTGCTCAAAAGGATTTTCAATTAATCGATGGTGTGCATTATCTTATCTTCAAACCGAATTACCGAATTGACGAGAAAAAAATGCGGGAGATCATGAATCAGACGAAGCCCGTCCTGCCTGTGCAAATTGTAGATATGCGCAAGAATGGACCAGATGAAGTGGTAGCTGAACTGTTGCTGCCCCTGCCAAAGTCCGTCACTGTAGCAGAGAAAGTCATCCAATCGGACGCAGAAGCAGATGCTGTGCTAGAAACAGACAGCTTGTTGACGAGTCTGAAAGTAAACCAGATTGTAGCTTCTCCGACTGTGATGGAAGCGGAACTGGAAGCTGCTTTGCAGGATGGGTTCGAATTGCATCGCTTGGAGAATGTGAAGCTGGTAGATGGGAATGGAAAGGAATATCCGGCAATGGATGACCGAATCAATGAGAATCTGGAACGGGTTCGAGGCAGTGACAAGTATACGATGCAGTTTATGCCGTCTCTTTTCTTTGGAGACATACCGGAAAAGCTGGAGCTTCGATTCGATGAGGTGTCTGCTTTCAAGAGCATAGAGGATCACTTTGTGCTGGATCTGAATGCCAAATATCCGCAAAGCATTCCGTTTGGCAAGAAGAAACAGTTGAACATAGAAAAGGTCTATTACGACAAAGGCAAGCTTTTTATTGTCATTCCAAACAAGGGACCGGAAGAAATTAACTTGCGCGTAGAAGGCCAGGCCTACAAGGATTTTATTGTGGCAAATAACCTGGAGACCGTTTCGATTGTCTTCGAGGTACCCAAACAGGATACGTACAAAGTAGAGATGAGTGGACTGGAGTTTGAGAGATTCGCCTTGGATGGCGTGATACCCATTACAAAATAAATAGGATTCCACTGGAAGATTAACGAAAAAGCCTTTGCACGAACCAGGAGGTCTGGTATTGTGCAAAGGCTTTTTGCTGTTTTTTACACCCAACCGAGTGCTCTTGCCACCTGGGCAGTCAAGAACGTTACTCCGATCGCAATGGCTAGCGGAATGAGTGCAGAAAGCACCGTCCACTTTACACTTTTCGTTTCCTTGTAAATATTGAACAAGGTTGTGCCGCAAGGATAATGAAGCAGAGAGAACAACATCATATTGAGTGCTGTCAACCAAGTCCATCCGTGCTGCAAGAAGACATCCTTGATGTTGTCGAGGCCTTCCACATCAACCATGGCACCGGAGGACATGTACCCCATCAGAAGGATCGGCAGCACGATTTCATTAGCAGGCAAACCGAGAATAAAAGCCATGAGAATATAGCCATCGAGACCAATGATTTGCGCAAACGGATCAAAAAAGGCAGCCATATGGGCGAGGATGCTGTCCCCACCGACATAGATATTGCCTAATATCCAAGTGATAATACCAGCGGGGGCGGCCACAATGACGGCCCTTTTCAGCACGCTCCACGATTTATCTTTACTTGCGATCAGGATCGTTTTCCAAATCTGCGGACGACGGTAAGGAGGCAGCTCCAGCGTATAGTGTGTCGGTACCCCGCGCAAGGCTGTTTTGGATAGTGTCCAGGAAACCGTAAGAGTGATAATGATTCCGAAAATTACCATACCCATTACGATGAGAGCAGTAGTCAGAGATTGCCATCCACTTGTCGCGCTGGTCGCCATAAATAGCGAAGACAATAAAATCAATGTGGGCCAGCGACCATTGCACGGGACGAAATTATTGGTCAGAATCGCCAGCATTCGCTCCCGGGGTGATTCGATGATCCGGGTGGAAAGGATGGCTGCTGCGTTACAGCCAAACCCCATCGACATGGTCAATGCCTGTTTTCCATGTCCGCCGGCGTTTTTAAACAGACGATCCATGTTGAATGCCACACGCGGCAGATATCCGAAGTTCTCGAGCAGGGCAAAGACTGGGAAAAAGATAGCCATCGGAGGCAGCATGACGCTGACAACCCATGAGGTACCGCGAAAGAATCCGAGAACCAGAATCCCGTGCAGCCAATCAGGTGCGTGTACAGCTTGAAAGCCAGCAGTTAGATAACCCTCGACTACACCGAACATATCGGCGAGCATTCCGGATGGAACATTGGCACCTGCGATCGTGATCCAGAATACTGCGCCTAAAATCGCCAGCATGATGGGGTAGCCCCATATTTTTGACGTCACAATTTTATCCAGCCTATATGCACGAGAAAGCTTTTGCTTGTCTTCGTATGTCACAGCTTCCTTACAAATACTGCGACTGGTGCGGTAAATGTCACTCACAATCGTGTCTCGAATGGCACTTCCTTCCACTGAGTTTTGGGCCGCGGAAAGAAGTGCATCAAGGGAATCAGACGGATTAGTGGCAAACGGTTCGGCCATGGGTCAAAGGCTCCTTTCTTGCCGTTGTAGCCGGATCTTGCATGCGTTCTCTCAATGTGCGCAACAAACTTTCATCTCCATCCAACAACCGCAGAGCGATCCATCTTGTCGGAAAACGGCTGCCCAAGGTTTTCTCGATTTGCGGCTCCAACTGCGCCAGCTTGGATTCAATCTGTTCACTGTAGGTTATCTGTACAGGATTGGGCACGATGGTTCCGTTTGCTACTTTCTCCACCTGATCGAGCAAATTCTCGATCCCGATATGATTTCTGGCGGAGATGGCGATACAGGGAACGCCTAAGCTTTGCGAGATTTTTTCCAGATCAATACGAATGCCCAGCCTTTTCGCCTCATCGATCAAATTGACGCATACGACGACGCGGGGGGTCATTTCCAACACCTGCAAGGCCAAATTGAGATTCCGTTCCAATGAAGTCGCATCCAGTACCACAATGGTGACGTCAGGCTGCTCGAAGATAATGTAATCTCTCGCCACTTCTTCATCCGCCGAGTTGGAATACAAGGAATACGTACCTGGCAAATCGATGATTCGAAAAGTCGTATTTCCCCGAGTGAATTCTCCCTCAGCCATTACGACTGTCTTTCCTGCCCAGTTTCCCGTATGTTGGCGAAGTCCCGTTAATGTGTTGAATAATGTACTCTTACCGGTATTCGGATTTCCTGCCAAGGCAATCGTGTAAGAAGTCACTTTTCTTCACTCCCCACGTACTCTCCGAATATGAGGGAGCTTTCTTCTTTGCGCAGGGCGATGATCGTGTTATTAACCCGAAAGGCAATGGGATCGCCTAGCGGACTTTTTTGCATGACTTCCACGATGTTGCCGGGGACGAAGCCGAGGTCCAGCAATCGCCTGCGCAGTATACCCTGAACGTCAATACGATCCAGACAGATGTGGCTACCAATCAAGGCATCAGACAAAGGAATGCTGATAGATGGCATGATGTTCACTCTCCTTTTTCGTTAAGGACAAACTGTTGGCTTAGGGCAAAAATGAAGGTAAAAAAAAGTACACGTAGTCAATATCTTCATGATTTTAGTTTAAGGTAAGATTCTTTCCTGGGCAACAAAGTTTTTGCTTAAGGAAACTTTTTGGTCATAGAAAAACTGCACCGCCAATTGTTCATGGTATCTAACAATGGAGGTACAGTTCATTCTTGATGGTGTATCGCGTTTATCTAACGGCTAGATTCTTTCCACCGGGCTTGTCAGGCAAGTAGGCCCACCAGTTCCCTTGTAAGAAATCTCCTCGCCCTCATACTCGTATATAGTCGCACCTGCGTCGAGAAGGCGTTGCTTGGTAATCGGGTTGCCTGCCACGACCATGCACATACGCGGCGCGAGGGCGAGAACATTGCTACCGAGATTATCGTACTCATGATCCGGTACCTCGATTAACTGTATGCCTCTGTCGATGAGCAGTTGGCGGAAAAATACAGGCATCAGCTTGGAGTAGACGACTGCCAAATCATGATCGACCATGCTGATAATCGACATCAGATGCAGACATTCCGCAGGACCGCGATCATACGGGAGCTGTACAACGATGATTTCATCCGTGAAATCCTTGACCATTTCCGTAATTTGAGCGATTGCCGCTTCGTTCGTGCGGAAGCCAAGTCCGATCGCGAGCGTTTTTTCATCCAGCCAGACGAGATCGCCGCCATCTGACAAGGCATCGCCTGTGAGCTGTCCCAGAATCGGGATATTGTTTTCTTCTAAAAAGCTCTTGTATATTTCTGCTTCTCCCTGACGAAGCTCCTTGCCAGATTTGAGGATGATTGCCCCTTTGGAAGTAAATTTCACCGGGTCGTGGGCGTAAATGGAATCCAGTCCGGTTTTATCGGATTGTGGCAAGTGCAAGACGTTTTCTACATGCTCGCGCAAAATCGACTCGAATTTGGCGTATTCATGCAGAGCGCGGTCCCAGTCAGGTCGGTCTGTATAATTGAAGGTTTTCCACGATTGATCGAGATGTTCTTGGCTGATAAATGCTTGATGGGGATGCTTGATGATGACGGTTTTCATCTTTTTGACCATGGATTGGCTGCCTTGGAACATAGTTGCCTCCCTTTTTCCACATTGCAGAATATTATTCATATTTCGAAATGTTCACCATTAGTTTACACATTCTGATTTCTGACTGTCAATCTGTGATTCCTTCCTGGAGTTTTTTTGCGATTCACAAAATTGGAGCAAATGGTTTAACATAGTTTCATATGAGAAGATAGATAGAAAAGGGGGGATGACCGTGATTCAATCGTTTGATCGAGCGATGGCGATTGCAACGGTACTTTCGTCGGATGAACATAGAAAATGGTGGACGATCAATGATTTAGCGAAGGAATGCCAGCTCCCGGTCAGCACCATCTATCGACTGTTGTACACGTTGATGAAGCATGGACTGGTAGAGCAGGATGCTGCGACCAAGCAATATACGTTGGGGATTAAATGGATGGAGTTCGGCTTGCGGGTGCTCGATCGGATCGATTATCGCAAAGTGATCAAGCCGATGATCGAGGAGCTTGCCAGAGAAGTGAACGAAAGTGTTTATTTCAGTCAGCCTAGCGGTCTCGAATCTATTGTCGTCGATCGCGTAGACAGTCAGCACAATATCCGCATCTACGACCAGTTGGGCTTGCGGATTCCGATGCATATCGGTGCGGCTAATAAAGTCGTGCTGGCCCACATGCCTGTGGAAGAAGCCAGACAAACCGTAGTGCAGCTCGTGGGTGAAGAGCAGGTGCCTGCTTTTATGGAGAAGCTCCAGGAGATCAGAGCAGCCGGTCATGCGGTCAGTTTTGCGGAGCGGACGGAAAATACGGCGTCCGTCGCTGCACCTGTGATTGATTACACCCAAAAAGTAATCGGGGCATTAAGCATTGGAATTGTCACGTATGATTTGAAGGAAGAACGGCTCCAGTATTTGATTGAACGGGTAAAGGATGTCGCTCACAAAACCTCGCAACGGCTAGGCGGCCTGTCAAAGGCTTGACTGGCCTTTTTTTATTTTGATTTGCTTGTAACATTTCCCTTTTACTTCCGACTATTGGGCTAAGAACGTAAAAAAAGAGGAAGCCAGGAGGAAATTCAAAATGAAACCATACGCAACCAAAAAGCTGATGATCACAGTAGGAGCTGCTGCTTTGCTCTTCTCGAGCCCATTGTGGGTTTCGCAACCACAAGTAACTGTACAAGCCGCGGCAGCCAAATCGACGCAATCCCAATTGAGCAAAGTCGTTCAAAAAACCGTAGACAGGCTGAGCAAACACTACCCGGAATTAAAAAATGCGGAAAAAACTATTTCACGTAACAATCAGATGCGAGATGTCTTCCACATCCAATTCCGGATCTTCAGCAACAAGGAACGGACGAAGGTATCGCTGTATGCGGACGCCAAAATCGATGCAAACAACGGTACGCTGCTATCTTTCTCTGCACGGGATATTCCTAGAAAGAAACCGACTGCACGTCCTATGGAAACAATGGGAAAAGAAAAAGCGCCGATTATTCTAAAGGAATTCATCGGTGACGCCATCCAGCAATACCAAATGGATGAGTTCACAGTCGATGGTGAGGGTGCAGAGGCCGTAGCAAACGTGCGCTTTGTCCGTGTCGAGAATCAGATTCCGGTAAAAGATGATTTTTACGTAGTAGCGATCAATGGAGCAGGCGAGCTAGACTATATAAACGCAGGAGACACGACAGGATTGCAGATGGACGCAAGTAAATTCGGCGCTCCGTCAGGGGTTAAGAAGCCAGACGAAATCAGCAAACAATTAGAAGACATGCTCCAACTCAGCTATGAGCAAAAAGCAAGAGACATAAACGCTGGCTTTCGCCCTGTTTATAGCCCGAATTTCTCTGGATATCTGGATGCACGATCAGGAGCCGAGGTAGAGTCCGGATGGACCACGAAAAATAAGTACGGGAAACCAATCATGGTAACGCCTGGAAACCAGCGGGTCTTCGCCAAGACAAATGAGGAGATAGCCACCGCACTCTCTACTTTTATTCCGTTGCCTGAAGGAATTGTGTTTAAAATGACCAAAGGTGCGCCAGTTGTCGAAGGGGAAAAGGAGTATGATGCCATGGTTGGCAACAAAAAGTTCTCGGTGAGGACAATGAATGATCGGATTGTGTACTTCCATGTATATGAAAACTCAACAAAGCAGAAGGTGCTTACAGAGGCAGCTGCCGAGGAAAAAGCAGTGGCGTTTCTGCAACCGTTTGTAGACGCAGAAGTAACGGAGCTGGTACCACAAATGATTAACAGAGAAGTAGGCCAGCAAACGTTTCTCTTTTTCCCTGTACACCAAGGGATTATGGTAGGGGGCCAGACCTATTTGGTGAAAGTGGACATGCATACGGGAGATGTTGTATCCGCCAGCTTTCCTGTAGCTACTGGTAATTTACCCTATGATGATGCCTCCAATGTCGTAGGCCCCGAGCAAGCCGTACAAGCATTGTTGAAAGCTAATCCGCTTACACTGAGCTACGTATTTCCTTCTGCTAACGGACGATACCAGGCAACACCTGTCCTTGTCTATGAACAAAAAGAAAGAAACGGAAGGATTGATGCGGTAACGGGTCAATCCATCAAGTAGGGAGCAGGGAGAGGAATTCCAGTGCAGGACACCATTGATTACGAAGCGCGGATCAAAGCGATTTATCGCGAGCACTACCGCGATGTCTATCAATATCTCTACTACTTTACGGGGAAGCGCGAGCATGCGGAGGATTTGACGCAGGAAGTGTTTATCCGGGTCTTGGACGCTTTGGCCAGATATGAAGAGCGTTCCAGTGTGAAGACATGGATTTTGCATATTGCCAAGCATGTCGCCATCGATGATTACCGGAAGAGGCGGGTGCAAACGCTTTTTGGCGTGGAATTGTTAAAAGGGCTGCCTTCTCTTCTGGGAAGGCCGGAAGCGGAGCTGGCTTCCAAGGAAGAACAGATGGAAATTGAGCAGGCGATGCAGAAAATGAAGCCACATCATCGGAATGTACTGATTTTGCGTGGCATCAAGGCCTACAGTATTCGGGAAACGGCAGAAATCCTCGGAACAAGCGAAACCAAGGTCCGCGTAGATTTTCACCGGGCCACAAAAGAACTCAAAAAAGTTTTGCATGTCGACTGGATAGGAGGGATGGCTAATGAATACTCCAAATGACGAGCAATTCTTCGCGGCTCTCCCCCGGTCAAAGGATGCGGAGCCGAGTAGTGAATTCGTCGAAGCGTTGGAAGCAAAGCTGGTGCAACGGGCGCGGGCAAAAACGAATCGCCAAAAACGAATCGTCCTCAAGCTGGTGACATGGACGGTTTCCGCTGCAACGATGGCAGCAGCAGTATGGATGATGGGTGTAACCCCGGAGTTATTCACGCAATCTCATTTTGAATCGCAAGCCCATTTGGTACCGCGCTCCTTCTCATCGACAGAAATACCAGAAAGCGAGCTAAGCCAAGCGGCGATTAGAACGCTGGAAAAGCTGTACGAGAAATATCCTCCTTTTCGGGAAGCGGAAAAGAAGGTCTACGTAACGAAAGCTCCTCGAGAGGTGTACGACATAGATTTTCGCACGTTCAGCAACAAAGAACGAACAGAAGTGTCTCTATATGCCAGAGTGAAGTTGGACACCAAAAGTGGGGTCTTACTCGGACTCGACCTGGAAAAGATTCCAGAGCAAGAGAAAGTCGAAGGAGCGCCTTCTAAGGAGAGAACAGAGCAACAGGCGAAGGCATTTATGGAACCGTTCCTGGGCAAAAAGTTAGAACAGTATCGGATTGAACCATTAGATGGGCAAGAGGGAGCAGATACCGTTTCGCATGAAGCCGTCCGATTGCAACGTTACGTGAATGACGTGCAGGTAGAAGGAGATAACTATGTGATCGGCTTGAGCGATGTCGGGCATATTCGCTATATCAATTCAGGGGATTCAACGGGAATGAACCTGGACATTGGGCAGTTTCCTTCCATAGCTGAGCGGTCTTTACCGAAGAAAACGGAGGGCGGACTTGCAGAAGTCATGCAACTGACGTACCAGAGAGTTGGGAAGAAGGACGTGGACTACGTTCTTCGCTACAGGGAAAACTTCTCCGGGTATCTCGACGCTCGTACTGGCAAGGAAGTGAAAACGACTTTGTGGCGCGGGGAGTCGTTTAGCGACAGTATTGCCGTCAAGCCAGGAGGCAAGAAGACAATGGTTGCATCGGCAAAAGAGGCTGCGGCTGCTATGGAGTTCTTCGGTCAGAAAGTGGAGGGCTTCACATTTACCGGGAGTAACGTGCCCGAGTACATGATGGGAGACAACGAACGGGAATACCAGGCCAAAAAAGAAGAGCGATTCATGCAGCTGACCACCGTGAACAATCGTGCAACAGCGTTCAAGATATCTTATCCTGAGCTGCGAGAAGGTGATCCGACACGTACCGTCGCAGAATTACAGGAGCGAGCGATCTTGTTTTTGGAGCCGTATTTGGATTCACAGGTGAATACTGTTCGGATGCAGGAGCAAATGTATGTGATGGGCAGACAGGTTGAATTGAACTTTGTCCGAGAAGTAAACGGCGTAATGGTGCCGGATCAGTATTACAAAATCACGCTTGACGGGCAAACAGGAGAAATTATCGGGGTCAATTTGACATTCCCGCTTAAGCAGGAGACCTTTCCAGATGCGTCCAAGGTGATTTCAGCGGAAGCGGCGGCACGGGTTTATCTCCAACAAAATCCGCTCAGTCCTCGCTATGTATTCCCGCTTGAAAACAATAGGATTCAAGAGCAACCGGTCTTGGTCTATTCGGCAGAGATATTGAAAAGCAACGGGGATGTAGATGCCAGTACGGGAGAATGGCTGCCATACTAAAAAAGACACACCAGGGGGAGACTCCTGGTGTTTTGTTTTGCATAATGCCTTCCCAGAAATTGCATAGTAAAGCGTGAGGGGAGGGGAAAATGTGGAAGGATTCGGAGAAAGCATGATGGTCATCGGGCGCGTATGTACAATTATTCCTTTATTACTGCTGGTCACCTTGTTCATGGGCAAGCGTTCGATTGGGGAGCTGCCTGTTTTTGACTTTATCATCATTATTACTTTGGGATCAGTGGCAGGGGCTGACATTGCAGAGCCAGATGTCCGGCATATTTCGATTGCAGTAGCAGTTTTGACGTTGGGTGTCCTGCAACGGGTCGTATCGCAGTTGTCCATTGTCTTTCGCTGGTTTGGCAGAATGGTGACATTTGAACCGACCGTCATTTTCTCCAACGGGAATTTTCACGTCAAAAGCATGAAAAAAATCCGCTACTCGCTCGATAATGTTCTCCATATGCTTCGCGAGAAAGACATTTTCGATCTGGCAGAGATTGATTTGGCTATTATCGAGGCGAACGGTCGATTGACAGTGCTTAAAAAAGTAGAGCAGCAGGTCGTAACGAAACAGGATATAAACATACAGACATCTTCTGCGGGAATGTCGCTGCCTGTCATTGTGGAAGGCAAAATTTATCCGGATGTGCTGTCATACCGGAACCGCGATGAGCAATGGCTTGTGCACGAATTGAAGAAAAAGGGGATCGCGTCCGAACAAGTCTTTCTCGCAACGATCAATCGCAAAAATAAACTGCTGTACACCTTAAAAAACGAAAAAGAACCACAAGTACCTCCGTTGCATCATTAGCTATCGAATGGAAAAAGGCACAGTTCCTCTGCAAAACCTGCATGAAGTTACTGTGCCTTATACGGGAGCATAATGGTGAACTTGGTTCCTACTCGTGGTTTGCTTGATACATTGACCGTTCCGCCAATCGCATGAATGACATGATAGGAATACGTCAATCCAAGACCGGTCCCAGTTGTCTTCGTAGAAAAGTAAATCGTTCCGAGGCGGCTGATCTGTCCTGCATCCATACCGATACCGTTATCCTTGATGACCAAAACGGCTTTGTTTCGCTCGATGAGCAAGTCCAAGGAGACTTTTCCGTCCGAAATATCCGAGCACGCCTCGATGGCATTTTTGATGAAATTCACCAACACTTGCTTGAACTCGTCTGGATTGGCCTTGATCGTTACAGGTCTCTCAAAGTCTTGCAGCGTAAGCTCCACGTTATGCATATTGGCAAAGGGGAGCATCACTTCGCGGATGGCATGGAGATGCTCGCTCACATTAATGATCTCATGCCGTTCCTTGAGTGGCTTGGAAATCGCAAGGTACTCGGTCAAAATGGCTTCTGTCCGTTGGATTTCGTCGAGACTGATGCGAATGTATTGATCGACTTTTACCAAATTTTCCGGACGTTCCTGTATTAATTTCAAGAAGCCTTTGACAGCTGTCAGCGGATTGCGAACCTCGTGTGCAAGCGATGCAGCAACATGGCTCATCGTCTGGATTTTTTCATTTTGCGCGTGGCGAATAAACAGCTCCTTATCCGAAACGCATTTGCTGAAAAGCGACATTAATAACCAGAGGCCGAAAAAGTTTTGAATAGGAATCACTATGGTGTAGTAAACGAGGTGTTGAGTTACATACGTGGGAAAAAAGTAATAAGTAGTCCCTAAAGCAACCGTTGAAAAAATCGCACTCGTCATAAAAAGATACAGTGTTTTCCGATAACTGGCTTTATAGTGTCGATACAAAAAGAGTGACAAGACAAAATTGACTGTAAGGATCAGCATGGCAACCCATGTTCCTTCGCCACCTAGGTAGTACCGATAAACCAAGGCTTCAATCAGAAGGAGCAAGGCAATCTCGATTCCGCCATAAACCAGTCCGAAAAGAATGATGATGTGTCGGATATCAAAAAACATGCCATTCGTGACGCTCGGGGCGAAGGTCATCGCGAGAAACATGCAGGCTGAGCTGGTGATGACAATAAAGGAACGGCTGTAGTTCCTCATTTTGTCACGGTAATAGATGTTGAAAAACACAAACGGGATAATGGCGAAAAACCATTGAAGAATGACTTCTTTTAATAGACTCATGTAGCATCCCCATCGCAAATATTTGCTAGGCTTGTATCAATCTACGATAATTCGACAAGACACAACAAAATCCCTCTTGATGTTACATAAGAAACTGGAATATTTATCAAGAAAATTCTTTCGGTAAACCTAGTTGACAGATAGGTAATTGCCAGATTATATTCTGTATATACTTATACAAACGTTTTGAAAATAGAAACTACTCTTATCAAGAGAAGGCTGAGGGAATGGCCCTATGAAGCCCGGCAACCTAGCACGAGAGAATGCGTTCTTTCGAGCCAAGGTGCTAACTCCAACAGGTAGAATACCTGACAGATAAGAGGCGAGAATCTTGTCGATTTTTGTCCTCTTTCTCTGTGAAAGAGGATTTTTTGCTTTTGTCATCTGTTATCAAAAAGAAAAAGGGGGAACATTTGTGATGAAAAAGAAACTGGGATTACTGACTTCACTTGTTGTGGCTGCGTCTGTTCTCGTGACGGCATGCGGCGGAGGAACAAGCACCGGAACCGGCAGCACGAACCAGCAGGGCGGAGAGAACGCAAAGAGAATCGCATTGATCATGCGCCAAAACGTAGGGACGTTCTCCGCTCAATACATTAATGGCGTGAAGACAGAGGTGGAGAAAAATGGCGGCGAGTTGACTGTATTCAACGCAGATACCGATCTGGCAAAAATGGCGTCCAACCTCGATGCGGCTGTGAATCAAAAGTTTGATGGCATTCTGATCGACCATGGTACGGCAGAAGCGTTGCAGCAGGGCACGCAAAAAGCCGTGGATAGAAAAATCCCGGTCGTTCTGTTTGATACAGACATCAACATTCCAGGCGTGCCAGTAGTGGCGCAGGATGACAACAAATTGGCAGAGCTGAGCCTGGAGAAGCTGGCGGCAGATACAAACGGCAAAGGCAACATCGTAAAAATTTGGGTAGCTGGCTTTGCGCCGATGGAAAAACGCCAAGTCACGTATGAAGCTTTCCAGAAGAAATACCCGGACATAAAAGAGATTGCGGCATTCGGTTCTGCTACCAACAATACGGCACTCGATACACAAACGCAGATGGAAGCGATCTTGAAAAAGTATCCGAACAAAGGCGACATCACAGCAGTATGGGCGGCGTGGGATGAATTTGCCAAAGGGGCGACACGTGCCATTCAGCAAGCAGGCCGTACGGAAATCAAAGTATACTCCATCGATTTGAGCGATGAAGATCTGCAAATGATCCAGGCGGAAAACTCTCCGTGGACAGCGACGGCAGCGGTAGACCCATCCAATATCGGACGCATTCATGCACAAACCGTGTTCCAAAAAATCAAAGGCGAGCAAGTACCAGATAACGTGAAGCTGAATCCAGTGCTGGTGAAACAGGCAGACCTGCCGAAGGATAAAAAAGTAACGATGGGCGACCTGTCCCAATACGTAAAAGAGTGGGGCAAGTAAGAACCAAATTGGCTTTTCCCGTTGAGCTGTATCCGTCAACGGGATTTTTCCTTATAGAGGTTGGAATACGCAGGTAAACAGGAGGTGTGAAAAATGTCCACATTGCAGATGAAAGGGATGGCGAAGCAGTTTTCCGGGGTTCCTGCTCTGCGATCCGTCGATTTCGAGGTGCGCGCAGGAGAGGTTCACGCTCTCCTCGGTGCCAATGGCGCGGGAAAGAGTACCCTGATGAAAATCCTCACGGGAGCGTATCAGGCAGATGGCGGTACGATCACCATCGATGGACAGGTCGTGACGATCAATTCGCCGCAGGACGCCAAAGCACAGGGCATTCAATGTGTATATCAGGAAGTGGACACCGCCTTGATCCCGTATTTAAGCGTCGCTGAGAATATTTTACTCGATCAACTCGTCCAGGCGAAAACCAAGGGACTGATCAACTGGCAGAGCTTGTACAACGAATCAGAGCAGATTTTAAAAAACTTCGGCTTCTCTATTCCAGTGAGGATGCTCGTTGAAGAATGTACGCTATCAGAAAAGCAATTGATTTTGATTGCACGGGCGACCGTTCAAAAGGCGAAGTACGTCATTTTCGATGAACCGACAGCGCCGTTGAGCACGAAGGAGAGCGAGCGGCTGTTTCAAATCATTGCGCAGTTGAAAAAAGCTGGGGTCGGAATCATTTATATCTCCCACCGCCTGCCGGAAATCTTTGAAATCTGTGATCGGATCACCATCATGCGCGATGGACAGCATGTCGTGACCACAGACACGGCGAAGACCAATATGGACGAAGTGATCGCGAACATGCTGGGTAAAAGCTTTGACGAGGAGTTCCCAAAGCTTGCAGTGCCGATTGGCGAAACGATTTTTGAGGTATCAGGAGTGGCTGGCGGCAAAGTACACGGAGTCGACTTGCAGGTTCGCGAGGGAGAGATCGTGGGTGTCGTCGGTCTGGTTGGGGCAGGAAAGACTGAGCTCGCCCGATTGCTCTTCGGTGCAGATGAGGCAAAGGCTGGAGCCGTTCGACTGCATGGAACACGTGTCCAACTGCGCTCGCCAAAGGACGCCGTCGATGCAGGAATCGTGCTCGTCCCGGAGGAAAGGCGCAAAGAAGGCATTTTCGTAGAGGAGTCCGTGCAGAACAACCTGTCTGTCGCCTCATTGAAAAAGAAGTCCTGGCTTGGTTTTATCAAAAGAGGGACAGAAGCGGCTAACGCAAGAGAGCTCGTGCAGCGTCTTGGTGTAAAAACAGCCGATATCAAGCAGTTGGTCGGTTTTCTCAGCGGCGGAAACCAGCAAAAAGTCGCTATCGGCAAATGGCTGGACACAAACGCTTACCTCTTTATGTTTGACGAGCCGACAAAAGGGGTGGATATCGGCGCGAAAAGCGATATTTACCGCCTGATCGGAAAGCTCGCCGAGCAGAAAAAGGGTGTCCTGTATTTCTCCTGTGAGTTTCAGGAAGTTATCGGGATCGCTGACCGGATTCTCGTCATGTTCGAGGGCAGGATCGTGAAGGAATTGAGTCGCGAGGAAGCAACACAAGAGCTGATTATGTACTACGCAAGCGGAGGTGAGTAACGTGGCAGATAAAAAGTTTAGCTTATTTGATTTTGTTTATAAATACGGAACGGTTGCAGTTATTGTCATTGTCATGTTGTTATTCAGTTTGACCAACCCGTATTTCTTCACGTACGACAACTTGACGGACATTCTTCGCTCCATCTCGATTGTGACATTTGTCGCGATTGGCGTTACGTTCTCGCTGATTGTTGGAGGCTTTGACTTGTCTGTAGGATCGACGGTTTCATTGACCACGGTCGTTTCTGCTTCGATGATGGTTTGGTACGAACAAGGAGTCTTCATGACACTGGTTGTTCCGATTGTACTCAGCTTGCTCGTCGGGCTGGTCAACGCTTTCCTGGTCGTGAAAATTCGCATTCCTGATTTGCTGGCTACTCTGGCGATGCTCTACATCGTCAATGGCATTCATATGACGTATTCCCAAGGCTACTCGATCTACGCAAACATGCCGATGCAGGACGGCTCACAGGCTCCGGGAAAATTTCAGGAATGGTTCCTGTGGCTGGGCCAAGGAGAAATTCTCTCCGTACCGGTTCCGGTTATCCTGACCTTTTTACTTGTCGCGATCACGCATGTGTACCTGACCTATACGAGACAGGGACGGATGCTGTACATGACAGGCGGTAATTTGGAAGCAGCCCGTCTGTCGGGGATTCCTGTAAATCGTTATCGTACCCTGGCTTATGTGCTCTCCGCTCTTTTTGCAGGCTTGGGCGGGATGCTCTTGGCAGCGCGGATTGGCACCGGACAGGTGAGTAGTGGCGGCTCCATGCTGATGGATGCAGTAGCGGCTGCTTTCGTAGGCTTCTCCGTTTTCGGCGCAGGAAAGCCAAATGTATTCGGTACATTTGTGGGAGCGATCCTAATCGGGGTGCTGCTCAACGGGATGACGATGCTCAATCTGCCGTACTACGCTTACGATATTATCAAGGGGACGGTACTGGCGCTCGCATTGGCTGTGACCTATTATCAACTGCGCAGAAAACGAAACGCTTAGAATCGTAACGTTCTTCTCGCTTTTCTCTCATCAATTTCTCATCTTCCTATTATTCCCTTCTCTTTTTTGAAGCTTAGTATTGGTCTTACTCAAGTGAGACTAATGCGAAAGCAAATTCAAATAAAGAGAAGGGATGTTGTTTTTATGCGTATACTCGTTGTGCCTTCGGGCTTTAAGGAAAGTTTAGATGCCGAGCAAGCAGCAGAGTGCATGAAAGAAGGAATCCTGCGCGTACTCCCGCTCTCCCAAGTGCAGACACTGCCAATGGTAGACGGGGGAGAAGGCTTTACAAAAGCGATTGTGAAAATTTCGAATGGTTCGATTATCGAGATGGAAGTAACGGGCCCCGTAGGAGAAAAGGTTCCTTCCCATTTTGGGATATTCGGATCAAAGACGACAGGTCAAACGGCTGTGATCGAGATGGCGGCAGCAGCGGGACTACGACTGGTTCCAAGAAGCTTGCGTGACCCGCGCAAAACGACGACACATGGCGTCGGTGAATTGATCAAAGCGGCGCTGGACATGGGGGCAGATCGTATTTTGCTAGGCTGCGGCGATTCCGGTACTTCCGATGGTGGGGCAGGCATGGCGCAAGCACTTGGCGCTAAATTTTTGGATGCAAGCGGTCGAGAAATCCGTATTGAAGGCGGAATCTCGTTGGCAAACGTAACGAAAATCGATGTTTCCGGCATGGACAAAAGACTTAAGCAGGTGCAAATCGATGTGGCTTGCAACTGGTTTAACAAGCTGTGTGGGGAAAACGGAGTCGCTCGCGTGTTTGGCCCGCAAAAAGGAGCAACGCCTGAGCAGGTCGTTGAGCTGGAGGAAGCACTCGAACAATTCGCGGCTATCATCGAGCGGGATTTCGGTATCGATGTCAGAGAAATGCCGGGCAGTGGTGCATCAGGTGGCTTGGGTGCTGGTTTGCATGCGCTGACGGGTGCGAATCTGTATCCACGCTACGACATCATCATGAAGTACATTGATTTGGATCGGATGCTTCAAGAGACAGACCTTGTATTTACGGCGGAAGGCAGTATTGATTTTCAAACACCGCGAGGAAAAATTCCAGTGGAAGTGGCAAAGAGAGCGAAGAAGCATGCTCTGCCAGTAGTGGCGTTGGTGGGGACTGTTGGGAAAGGTGCCCGACTCAATTATGAGCACGGAATTGATGCGTACACGAGTATTTTGCCGATGCCGTCTACGTTGGAAGAAGCGTTCATGCATGCGCAGAAATGGCTGACCGATTGCTCGGAAAGCTCCATGAGAACCATCATGGTCGGCCTACAACTCGCAAATCGTTTAATGGAGAAGGAGCAAGTATCGTGATTGCACAGACTGTTGCAAAGGAAAGACCTGCCTGGGTCCTTCCGATTGTCCTGATTATGTTCGTGGAATTACTGCTTATGCTGCCGTCATCCCTGACATTTGAAGCCAAATGGAGCTTGTTCTGCTTCTGTGTCGCCGTGATTCTGTGGACGACCACCTCGCTGAACTCCGCCTATGTAGCGATTGGCTCCGTATTACTCCTCGTCGTGACAGGTACGGCTGACCAGGAAATTTTGTTCGACTCGCTTGCCTCCGATGTTATTTGGTTAATGATTGGCTCATTCATTCTCGGTGGCGCTCTTCAAGTGACAGGCTTGGCAGGCAAACTCACAGATCTGGTCGTAAGCAAGGCAAAGAATGTCAAAAGCTTGTTTTGGCTCTTGACGGTCGTCGTTCAATTTCTCGGATTCTTTATCCCGTCTACTTCTGGGCGTGCAGCGGTGCTTCTGCCTGTTTTCCACTCGCTGACCTCAGAAATCGGGAACAAGCAAATTACGAAAGCCATGGCGATCCTGATTCCGACGATTATTTTAGTAACGACGAGCTCTACTATGATCGGAGCGGGTTCCCATTTTATCGCCCTCGATATGCTGAAGGAGTTCAATGGGGAAGGGATTAGCTTCGCAGAGTGGCTGTTGTGGGGACTGCCGTTCGGAGTAGTAGCCAGTATCGTTACATGCCGGATTGTGCTGGCTCTGTTTCTCACCAAAGAAGAGATGCAGCGCCCACTCGCGAGCAAAAAGCTTTCTCTCACCTTGTCCCGCAACGAAAAATATACGTTTGCTGTGATCGGGGCGATGGTCATTTTCTGGCTGACAGAGCGTTTTCACGGAATCGAGATTGCTACCACGACAGTCGTCGGTGCCTTTCTTTTGACACTCCCCAATGTGGGCGTCATGAAGTGGAAGGATGGCGTTCAGTCTGTCTCATGGAACCTGATTTTGTTTGTAGGGGCAGCCATTGCACTCGGAAAGTCGTTGTTGGAGAGCGGCGCGGCAGAGTGGATCATGAAGAAGCTGTTCACGATTACCGAGCAGTTGGAAGGGGAATCGTCGCTGTTGATCATTGTGGTCATTACTTTGCTGACACTGACCTCCCATCTGTACATTACATCGCATACAACGAGAGCCGTCATTCTGGTTCCGCCGCTTCTCTACTTTGCGAGTAGCCTCGATTTAAATGAAGTGACCGTGTTGTTCGTAGGAATCGTCGGCATGAACTACTGCCTGACCTTCCCTGTCAGCTCCAAAGCATTGCTCATGTTCCAGGAAAGCGGCATGGAGACCTTTTTGCCTAAGGATTTGCTGCGGTTGAGCTTGTATGCTGGTGTGGCCCACGCGATCCTGATGGTTGTCTTTTATTACGCGTACTGGCAGTGGGTGGGTTTATCAATATAAGTAAAAAATTATATCTTTCGTACGGATTACTCTTTGATCCACAGCCAATATTTGCTAAACTCATCTGGATAATGGATGCAAGGTTTAGGAGGATTACATGTCGGAGCGAATATTAATTGTGGAAGATGAAGAGAAGATTGCTCGTGTGATTCAATTAGAGCTGGAATACGAAGGATACGAAAGCGAGATCGCCAAAACAGGGCTCGAGGCGCTGGAACAATACAATCAAGGCGGATGGAACTTGATTTTGCTCGATGTACTGCTGCCAGGCTTGTCAGGTATAGAAGTGCTTCGTCGGATTCGGGTAAAGGACTCCGCGACGCCAGTCATTTTGTTGACGGCCAGAAATGCTGTCGTAGACAAAGTAAATGGACTCGATCAAGGCGCGAACGACTACATCACGAAACCTTTTGAAATCGAAGAGCTGCTGGCGCGCATCCGTTCCTGCCTCCGCTTGTCCCAAATGACAAAGAAAGTGGAAGCCAGCTCCAAAGTAGAGGTATCGGATTTAAGTCTGGATGAAAAATCGCGGGAAGTGACGAGAGGCTCCAGTCAGATCGAGCTGACACCGCGTGAATTCGATTTATTGCTTTATCTGATGCAGAATAAAAACCAAGTTCTGAATCGTGAACAGATTCTTACACATGTATGGGGATTTGATTATTTCGGAGACACAAATGTCGTTGACGTGTATATCCGTTACTTGCGTAAAAAGGTGGACCAAGGGTATGAAACCCCGCTTTTGCATACAGTTCGAGGCGTTGGTTATATGCTGAAGGGGTAGATTATGAAAATCAAAAATAAAATTCATTTGTTCTCCACGGTCGCACTCTTGCTTTTGTTGCTCATGGTCAACAGCTTCATTTACTTCATGTTCTACAAAGTGACAACAGACGGAGAGCTGGATCGTCTGCAACGAGAAGTCCTGCACATCCAGAGTGGACTCAATCAGATCGGTGTAGAAAGTTTCGACCCGGCCACGCTCTTGCAGCCGTATTTGCCGTCGAACGGGATGATCCGGATTATCGATCAGCAATCGCGGGCCATCGTCACGCAGGAAGTAGACAGCACGCAGCCAATCCCGGCACCGAAGCCCATCTTTGATCGAAAAGCGAGTGACGGTGTCTTCGATGTTAACGGAGCGAAATACGCCTACGTCAAGGTCCCGATCATTTGGACGAATGGAAAAATTGTCACGTTAGAAGTCATGGAAAGCATTGCGGGCTTGCAAGAAAATTTGAGCCTGCTGCAAAACGTTCTGTTGTTTGCTTCGCTGTTCGTGCTAATTCCTGCTTTTTTTGCAGGGCGCATGTTGAGCAATCTGATTTTGCGACCAGTCAACTCGATGATTCAAACGATGGAAGACATTCAAGCGCGCAGTATTTTTAAGAAAATACCGCTTGAGCACACATCCAAAGATGAATTGCATGCGTTAGGAAGTACCTTTAACAAGATGATGGATTTATTGCAGCAAAACTTCGAGAAGCAGCAGCAGTTCGTCTCAGATGCTTCCCATGAATTGAAAACGCCGCTGACCGTAGTAGAAAGCTATGCGAAGCTATTGAAGCGCTGGGGGACGAAAAAGCCGGAGGTTCTGACAGAGTCGGTGGAAGCAATCTATTCAGAAGCCGTGCGTATGAAGGATATGACCAATCAAATGCTCCTTCTCGCAAACAACAGCGCCGAATGGAATCTGGATGTCAAAGAAATCGACTTGATTCCGATGTGCCAAACGACCATTGCTCAATTGACCAATGCGTATGGCAGATCCTTTCAACTGGGCGCAAACCACGAATCGGTTCTCGTCATAGCCGATGAACAAAAACTAAAACAAGTGCTCGTCGTTTTACTCGACAATGCGATGAAATACAGCTCCAATGAAATCGAGGTTGGGGTGGGGCTTCAAGGGGACCGTCCTTATTTCTCGGTAAAGGATTACGGAATGGGGATTCCCAAGGAAGATTTGCAGCATGTTTTTGATCGCTTCTTCCGTGTAGACAAAGCCCGCAGCCGCGAAACAGGGGGCGTAGGACTCGGTCTTTCCATTGCCAAACAGATCGTTGATGCCCATCAAGGCGATATTGCACTGGATAGCGAAGAAGGGAAATGGACGCTCGTGACCGTTTTTCTGCCGGGGCAGGCTAAGAAATAGCAGGAGGTACGCATGAATAAAAAATGGAAAATAGGGCTGCTGGCGAGTTTTCTGCTGGTCACTACGGCATTTGGCATGCAACGGATCTTCGCGAGCATGGATTTGCAGTCATTGTCTGCGGAGGAAGTCAAACAGATCGTGACGGCCCGCTACCCGGGGAAGATTGAATCGATTTCCATGACGGATGTAGGAAAAAACAGCATTTACAATCTCCAACTCCTCAATGAGCGCGGAACGTATAGTGTGATGGTGAATGCACATACGGGCGAAATTATTGATTTGAAGGAGCTCTCCTTGGTCGCAGCCACTGCGCAGCCGAAGGCAAATGAAACGGCGACGAATCCAACGCAGCCGGGTTCGAATCCGACAGCCAGTACAACGCCGCAACCGAATAACGGCGGGAAGGATGCTTCGGGCAACGCGACCAAGCCAGCAGGTACGGGGATGGTGGGGACTGTTGCGCCAGGAAAACAACAGCCAGCTACAACCCAAACCCCAACACAGCAGCAGCCTAAGCCGAATCAAAGCTCGAATCCGCCAGCGCAGCCACAGACCAAAATTACCGAACAGCAAGCGAAACAGATTGCGACGGAAAGAACAAGCGGCGGCAAGATCGATGATGTTGATTTAATCGAGACAAAGAGTGGAGCAGTCTATCGGGTGATCACAATAAAAGACTCCAAAACGGTAGATGTACGCATACATGCCATTACTGGAAAAGTACTTTCGACGACCACCATCGACAACAGCTCTACCGATGATGATGACGATGATGATCTGATACCGGCTGATAAAAATGGCAGTGCTCCGGCGGATTCATCTTCAAGTGATGACTCGAGCAACATCGACACCGACGATGATGACCTGGATGATGGTGATGATGATTAAGATCTAGTGTTTAAATAGAGAAAGCCGTCAGTGTCTGCATTGACGGTTTTTTCGTTCGGGAGGGAAAGCGATGATTACATATCCGACAGAAGCAGTTCGGGAGACGATGGAGAGACGTTTTGCGATGTTTCCCGGTATGCTTGAATTGTCTCAGCAGCGAATCAAAACGCGCGATAACTGGAGAACTTGGGAGATCAGAGTAGGTCATAACCATACAGAACTGGAGATAGACAAAGAAACTGGTTATGTGACGGATTTCGACTTGGATAAAAAAGATCGAGAATGGTTACCTTCTGGCGAACCAATCGATGCCGAGTCAGCGACGGAGCGGGCCATAGGAGTAGCGGAAAAATTATACGGAGATCATCTGAACGAAATGGTAAGAGACCATGTAGCAAAATTGAGAGAGTGTAGCGAGAGAAAGCAATGGGAACTATATTATCGTTATTTTTTTCATGGAATTCCGCATTCAGATGTGTTTTTGAGAATAGCTTTAGACGAGTCAGGAAATTTGGTAGACATACAGTACTGCGGATTTCACGATTTTGATCGCAAACATAAGCCTCCCAAGCCAGAAGTGATAACAAAGAAGGAGGCGAAACAAGCGTACGTTGCTTTATTGGAGAAAAACATGATGCTCATATACGATGAACAGGAAGAAGGGAAGCTCAAGTATATCCCTGATGAGGCAGCGCTGGACTATGTTGTCATTCATGCAAAGACAGGACAAATAGCAAAGACGGTCATAGGGGGAAGACGGCTTGTAGAAAAACACTCAGAGGTCATCCCAATCATAGCCCAAGGGGAACCTCTTGTTTTCGCAAACTTGCAGGAGATTGAGGTGTGGGTAAAGGAACATTTTCAAATAGATTTGACTCATCCAGGGATGAAAAGAGAAACACTTGTGACTCCGAATGAGGATGGGGAAACTTTCAATCCAATGAGCGGATATTTCAGATTCGTTGCCGAAGCGCGGGAACCTGGTTGGCCTTCTACTATCCATTATTTCTGGCCATTACCAGAAGATGAGGAGGCTGAAACTGTTTACGATCCTGATGTTGTATGGGTTACACTCAATCGAACGACTAACGAGCTGCTTGCCTTTACGGTTAACCAAAAAATAGAATATATAGCGCCACGGCTTTCGGAGCACGATGCGTTGCAAATTGCAAAGAGGTTTTTGGAGAAATACATCGAGCGGGGAATTACCGAGCTTCACTATTACGAACTGTGTTTTTTACGTGGTACCGGAAATACCTATTACTTCTATGAGCGCCGACAAGGAATCGTACTCACAAATAGAGTCTACACAGTAAAAGTCAATCCTTGGACAGGCCAGGTAACGGGTTTTTACAAGCACGATGCCCGCAAAAACAAGGAGATTCCCGATCCCGCCTCTGTTGTTTCTACTCGGAGGGTAGCGGAGAGCTTCTTACGCCTGTTTGACATGGAACTGGAATATGTACAAGTGGAGAACAGAGATTCAAATAGAAGAGAAAAAGCTCCTGTTCCGTTCCCGGTTTATCGGCTCAAATATACATGTACAAAGCGTTATAAATATTTCGACGCAATGACAAGCCTGCCAGGCAGATGATTTTGCTTGCGATCATACAGCCCAGTGAAACTGCAGATACTCTTTGACGTAGAAAGAAATGAAGGGAGAGGATGTATCTGTTTTTTGTTGGATTAACGCTTTGCATGATCGCATGGATAGCGGGAGGCGTATTTCTGTATCAAGGGGATTATGTAACAGGAGCAGTCTTGATTATACTTGGTCTGCTTGTATTGATTAGCATGATCCTCTATTATTCAACAAACCGGAAAAAGCGTAAAAATTGTTCGCCGGATTGCAACTATCTTCCCATTGATTGTCCGGTTCCAGATTGCAATACACCCGATTGCGATTGCAAGCCAGATTGCTCACATTGAGGGAGTGGATGAAGATCAATTTGCAGTGGATACCATGTCATCGGCGCCCAGATCGTTCCTTTTATATAGTGGGTAAAAAAATGCCGCTCTGTGCCAGATGTGTTTCGATCCTAGCTGGATACCTGCTGGCACCTGTTTTTGTAGGGATGCATATCGTGACCTCTTACTATTTGATTGGATTCCTGTTAATGCCAATGCTCATTGATGGCTATACCCAACAATGGAAGTGGCGGACAAGCAATAACAAGCTGCGCTTTTTCACAGGGCTCAGTTTTGGAATTGGTCAGTCTTTACTCATTTCCAATGTCGTTTGGTTTTTGGTAGAGAAATTGAAGTGAACCGAGCTGACTCTATGTACACAAAAATTTCAATTTTATGGTAATCCTTTCACCTGGGACATCCCTCCTATATAATACTGGTGGGGGGATATTAGTGATCCATTATAAGACATACATACGTGGTGAAGATTGCGAATGGGTGACTTTTGTCCATGGGGCAGGGGGCAGCTCATCGATTTGGTATAAACAACTGAAGGCATACAAAGAGAATTTCAATGTTCTTCTAGTAGATATGCGTGGTCACGGAAAATCTAAGAACATCCCAGGCAAGCTGTTCAAAACATATACCTTTGATGATGTCAGCAGAGATATCATTGAGGTTTTGGATCATTTAAAAATCACTTCCACCCATTTTGTGGGGATTTCCTTGGGAACGATCATCGTGCAGATTATTTCGGAGCAGGCCCCGGAGAGAATGCGCTCTATGGTTTTGGCAGGAGCAGTGACGCACATGAACGTGCGGTCGCAGGTACTGATCACATTGGGGAATATGGTCAAGCATTTCATCCCGTACATGTGGCTGTATCGACTGTTTGCATGGGTGATCATGCCGAGCAAGCGTCATAAAGAATCGCGCTCCTTGTTTATCCGCGAAGCCAAAAAGCTTTGTCAAAAAGAATTCAAGAGGTGGTTTAAGCTGACAAAAGGCATTAATGGCTTCCTAGGAACCCTCTTTGATAAAGAGCCTCCCATCCCTACCTTGTTCATTATGGGTGACGAAGACCATATGTTTTTGCCGTTCGTCCAGATGCGTGTGAAAAAAAGACAATTTGCACAGTTGAGTCTAGTCGCTGACTGTGGTCATGTCGTCAATGTCGATCAGCCAGAAGAATTTAACCGAATTTCCATCGGGTTTATTCAAAAACAGTCGACCATAGCGCAAGGAATGTATGCATTGAATCCAGCATAGCTTCGTAAGATAAGAACCGCAGAGGATGCTTCTGGGGTTCTTTGTTTTTTCTGTGGTTGCGATTGGTGAAGAAAAATGTTCAAATGAAAAAATGGCGGGTAAACACTGATATATGCAAAAAGGAGGGAAACACATGTCGATTCAAAATGAACATGATTTGCTGTGCTTGAAGCGGATTGGTAGTATTGTGGCGGAGGCAAGAGAGACCATGATCAGGGCCGTGCGAGCAGGCGTGACAACAAAAGAGCTCGACCAGATTGGCGGAGAGATCTTGGCAAAGTACGGAGCGCGGTCTGCACCGAATATCACCTATGATTTTCCTGGGCATACGTGCATCAGTGTCAATCACATTGTTGCGCATGGTATCCCTGATGAAACTGTCCTGAAAAATGGCGATATCATCAATATTGATGTCTCGGCAGAGCTGGATGGATATTTTGCCGATACAGGTGCTTCTATTGTGGTAGGGGAAGGCGAGCCTGAGAAGCAATCCTTATGTCAATGCGCCGAGGAGTCGCTGTACAAGGCATTGGATGCGGCAAAGGCGGGATCGAAGCTAAGCCAGATTGGTCGGATTGTTCACCAGGAAGCCAGGAAAAAGGGCTTTACAGTCGTCAAAAACCTTACGGGTCATGGCATCGGCAAAAGCTTGCATGAAGAGCCTGCTTACATTTTAAATTACTATGACAAAAAGGATAGACGCTTGCTCACAGAAGGTCTCGTGTTGGCAGTTGAAACATTCATTTCAACGGGGACGGAATATGTGGATGATGGCAGGGACGGTTGGGCGCTCATTACGCCTGATAAGAGTTACGTAGCTCAATACGAGCACACCATCGTTGTAACGAAGGGGAAGCCAATTATTTTAACAGCTTGATTGCAGAGAGACCTCAGATGGATGAGGTCTTTTTTTGTGAAGAAAAACTTGCAGAATACCCAATGATTGTATATTCTTTATATAAGAATATATGTTCGCATTACATAGAGGAGGCTTCTTTCCATGAATCGGTGCGGCTGGGTGAATCAGGACCCTATCTATATGGATTATCACGATCACGAGTGGGGAGTTCCTGTGTATGAAGATCGGTTGCTCTTTGAATATTTGAATTTGGAAGGCGCACAGGCCGGACTGAGCTGGTACACGATCTTGAAAAAGCGGGAAAATTATCGAAGAGCGTTTGATAACTTTGAAGCAGATAAAATCGTTCAATACGATGAAGCCAAGATCGAGCAATTGCTGACAGACGAAGGCATCGTTCGAAACAGGCTGAAGATTCGCGGCGTCGTGAAGAACGCCCACGCGTATTTGCGGGTTGTGGAGGAGTTTGGGTCCTTTAGCAGCTATATTTGGTCGTTTGTTGGTGGGAAGCCGATTCATAATCATTTTCAGGAAATGAAGGATGTGCCTGCTTCTACCGAAATCAGCGACAAGATGAGCAAAGACCTGAAAAAGCGCGGTTTTACATTTGTCGGTTCAACCATTTGCTACGCCTATATGCAAGCAGTCGGTATGGTCAATGATCACGTAGCGACATGTGATCTCTATCAAAAAAACTAGGACGAGCTTACGGAGAGGGATGAATGGCATGAACGAGAATGATCTCTTAATCTTAAACTTTGAGGAAGTAAGACGTAGAAGCATCAAAGTTTGGAAGGCAATTCCCAAAGAAATGCTGAACTGGAAGCCTGACGATAAAGCGTTCACGTGCGGGGAAATGATTCGCCATGTCATCGAGGGTGAGTTTTTGTATCACCAAATTTTGATCCAACGGGGAAGCGCCGCCCTGTCTGACATCCCCAATCCGTATGAAACCAAAGAGTTTTCGACCGTAGAAGAAGATTTGGCCTTTACGAAGCCGTATCGAGAAGAATTTCTCCGCTTCGTCAGAGGGCTGTCCAAGAGTGATCTGGAGAGTGTCCGCATCGATCGATCCGATGTAGGCTATGTTCGCACGCTTGGAGACATGCTGCTGCGAATCGCCTATCATGAGTCAGTACATACCGGACAATTGCTAGATTATATGCGAACGATGGGTGTAGAACGTCCGAATATTTGGGATTAAAAGAGTGCGAAAGATAGAAAAGCAAGCTAGCTCTTCCTGTTGTGAATGCGAGAGGGGCTTGCTTTTTTATTTTTAATAGCTCCTTCTTCATTTAACGTGTTTCTTGTGTGATGGGCAGATAAAACTCAAAAAGTATGAGAATGATGTACTTTTGTAGAATAGGGACATCAGTTGTGTAAGGATAATGTAATACTTCTACACAGGCACGATCTCCATTTGGGATCGTGTTTTTTGATGTGTTCTTTGAGATTTATGCAGTGGATCAACAGGAAAAATCATTTCCGAAAATCTGGTGGAAAGAACTTGAACTTATTACCATAGTATGAGATACTTGTACTACAAAGAGAACGAGTGTTCTTATTTTACGATTGGATGTTCGGAAACGACAGAAGGTGAAGCATATGACAGATGAGCAGTTGAAAGAGCATTGCAGAAAAGTGCTCAAGAGGATTGCTTGGCGATTGCAGTACGCCGCCAAGAAGCGCTTGTACAGGGAGACGGTGATCACAGAGGGGATGCGGGGAACGGAAGAAATCGAGGACAACCTGTCGGACCTGTATGTTCAGGAGGTGTTGATGCAACTCCCGGAAAAAGCCCGGATCATTATCAAGCAAGTCGTCATTCAAGGAATGACAGAAGAACAGGTAGCCAAAAAACTGAATATGACCAGACAAGGAGTGAGTAAATGCAAAAACAAATATTTGCGCCAATTGGCCGAGAAGCTGACTCGTTCAGCCTGACCCTCCAAAAAGCACAGTCAGGGGATAATCGGGCCGTATTGACCATCCTCGACTATCTGCTTCCTGACATGGAGTACCTTGCTTCCTTTATCAAACAACCTCGCGAAGAGAGTATGCAAGAAATGAAAACCGCGATGCTCGAAGCGATCCGCAGTGGAGAAGTGATGCTATGATGACGATTGATTACGTTCAGGTTCTCGCGGTTGTCGTGTGCTTCCTTGCTTTAATCGTCACGTTTAAGCAGGTAGATTTGCAGATTCGGATCAATAATCTGTTCAATCTGCAATTAAAGGCAAACAAAGAGAAAAAGAAAGAGCAACTGGAAAAAAAGGAGACTCCGACTGACGATCGGAATCCCCATTAATTGCTTGGGGCAAAGAATACAACTGGTGAGTATCCTCTTTGCCCCCTTTCATTATACAAGAAAATGACGATGCAAAGGAGATACGTACGAAATGATAGAAGCAGCATTAATCGGAGCAGTTGTCTTATTGATCGGAGTCATTATCGGACAGATCGGTTTGTCTCAAAGATTAAGAAAAGGCGCAAGAGTCAACGAAAACCGTTAAGCAATCATCCGGACTTCATATATATGACCGAGGGGGAATAGTGCCTTGATCAGCAAAGATGTTTTCATGGAAGCAGTATGCGAGGTGTGTCCGGCAACGTGCTGGGGAAAGAAATCACATTGCCAGGTTCATGATAAGCACGTAGGAAAAATCGATTCTTGCCCGGAGTGGGACAAGTACATGCGGGATCAAGAGGCAAAAGGGCAGCAAAAGACAGTATGTGCTAGAAAAGAAGGCTTCGTCCGGCTGAATGAGAAAGCACCCATCGTAGATTTCCTGCAAAAGGCCGAGGAAGAAATCCGCGACTACAATTACATGCAGATCGAGATCGTTCGTATCCAGCGTTTTTTGCGCGAGGCGGGGGAAGGGATGGTCTCTCAGTACGGATTGGATGCAGGCTTGCCAAAAGGAAAGGGCACCACAGGAGATAGGACGCATGCGGAGGTTGCACGCCGGGAACGAAAGTGGAAGAGGCTGCAAAGTTTGCAGGATAAAATCGAGCGGATCAACAAAGCGGTCGAGACGATTCCGGGGGAGCAGGAACGCTTGGTAGTCGAAGCTTTGCTGGATGGCGATAAGAACAATCTGATTGCCAAAGAAATCGGTGTGTCCCGTCAGCGGTATTATGAAATCAAGCGCAGTGCCGTCATGAAGATGGCGTGGGCGATGTATGGCGATCAGGTTCAGCAGACTGGATAATAAAAAACAGAGCCCAGCTCGATAGACGAGAAGCTGTCTGATGATGACAGCTTCTTTTCATTTTCACAAGTATGTTGAAACTGACAAAGGTTGACACTTCCTGACACATCGGGTCATTTTCCCGGTTTTTCCTCCAGATCGGTTATACTTGAGTCAAGCGAAACAAGTAAGAGAGATACGAGCCATCCGATGTAGCTGTCGGGTGGCTTTTTATGTACGCCGTCGACTCAAATGTCCGGCGAGCGGGGAAAACGGCGATTGGTGCCACACGATGTTGCGAGTTCGAAGCCAAAAGGCTACTCGCTCCCTGCTCGGCGGGTGTTTGCCGTGGATGCCTTGCCAAATGAAGTGAAGTAGTGGGGGGAAGAGACATGTGACGAAGACAGAAGAGAATACCGCAAGTATGGGAGGTGGAAGCTGGATGGATCGTGAGCTAGCCGTTCTCATAGAACTGGTGAATGAAGCGTATCCAGAGCTGGCTACTGTTGTGAACGTGGACGACTGGATGGCGCAGCGATTCCAGCCGCCTATCGCGTTTCTTTTAACGCAAGGGGTCCGTGAAGAAGGAAGAAGCCTCACTTCCTATCAGGTGGTCTCAGAAGCAGCCATCGTCCTCCACTATCCAAAGGTAGAGGGTATCTATCAGCCGCTTTCAGTTGAGCCGCTGCGTGAGCATCTTCGCCAAAGGCAATTTAGCTATCAAGGCAAGACGTCTGGATTGTCCATCGAGATCGACAGTTCCACCTTGCGTATTTGGCGGGACAAAAAGGACCGGACGGAAATCGCGTTCCAGTTCACCTACAACGTGGCGGTGCAGAGAGCGGCCACAGACAAAATCAACGAATTTGATGTAGAGGGGGTCCGATCATAGTGGCACGAAAAGAACAACAAGCACAGGCTCCAGAGCTTGTGCAAACCAAACAAGAGTGGATCAAGAGCGCCGCTTACCTTGGAGCCGAACGGTTCGAGGTAGCAGGTGCTCTTTTTTCTGAAGCAGATGATCAACTACTGGCAGAAGGACAAGTAAAGAGCCGACTGACCAAATACAAAGGCGGGGTGTAAGCATGACCATTCAACGTGAACGTCCGGGTGTAACGGTCGAACTGATCGCAAAAGCAAAAGAACGTGTAGTACCGAAGAGCGGTGTCGTACTGGTGCCGTATCAAGCAGAGTGGGGTGCGCCAGATGAGCTCGTCAAGCTGGGGAGCTTTGAGGAGCGACTAGCGCAAACGTTTGGCAAGGTCGATACCGTGGAGCTGGCAGCAGAAGGCGGCGCATCGATTCTTGCGTACCGCATGACGAATGGCACAGCCACAAAAGCAGCGTATGAGCAGGCTGATGCAATCAGGGTCGAGGCTCTGTATCCGGGTTTGGTAGGTAACGAATTGAAGGTTGTCATCACAGCCTCGACATCTGAGCTAGGTAAAAAAGAACTCCAGGTAACAGGCCCGCTGCAAACCGAGAAGTTTTCGTTTGCGGATGCGAATGAGCTGGCAGCAAAGACGAGCCAATCCAATTATGTACGAGTGAAAAAGCTGGGCGAGACTGCCGTTACAATCGTGCCAGAAACAGCGCTGACAGGAGCGAAAAGTGGCACAGTAGCGCTTACCCAAGCTGACTCGACCAAGCTGTTCATGGCTGTGTCTGGTGCTGATTTTGACACAATGTATCTGCCTTTTGACGATGCGGCTGTACAAGCGGCAGCGAAACAATTCATGAGCGATCGTCGCACGCAAAACAAGAAGCTCAGCACGCTGGTGATCGGTGGCAAAGCGGCGGAAGACGAGAACATGGCGAAGCACATCGAACGCTCTGTGGCGCAAAATGCCCGTTTTGTCGTCAATAGTGCTATCGCTGGTCAGCACAACAACGGAAAAGTATACGGTAGCCTCGAGTGGGCCGCATGGGTAGCGGGTATGATCGCCGCGACACCTGCGCATGAATCGCTGACGGCCGTCGTCGTTCCATTGAAAAAAGCGCTCAAGGATTGGGGCCACACCGATATTTTGAGTGCACTGAGCTCTGGTACGCTGATCGCAACCCGAGACGGAGATGTGTACATCATCGAGAGCGCCGTCAATACGCTGGCGGTGCTAGGCACGCATGAGCGCGAGGACTACGGAAAAATTCGTGTCAGCATGACGCTGGATCAGATTGTCAACGACATCAGCCAAGTCGGCAAGAAATACAAAGGTAAGCTCGCTAACAACGATTTGGGCGGCGCGGTGTTTGTCTCTGCCGTCAACGCGTACATGACCGTCCGCGAGCAGCAAGGCGCGATTGATACGGGATGGACGTTTACGGATCAAAAGAACGGCATTGGGGATCGCCGTGGTTTCCTCTTGTCTGCGAAGCCGCTTGATGCCATCGAATACTTTGACATTGACTGGGAGGTGCTGTAATGGCTATTGCACGCGATATTAAACTGAAGAACTGCCAAATTTACGATGAAAACGGAGACCCAATCTTCGGTACCCTGGAAGGCAAAATGGTCCTCAAGGTGGAGTACGGCGATACGAATCGTCTGCAAAAAGGAAAAATCCAGACCGTCAACGACTGGCATGTAGAAGTGACATTGAAAATTACCGCAACCAACGCTGCGTTGAAATACTACTGCGTCGATCAATTGACGCAAGGCAAGACCCCAGTCCTCCCATTCCTGATCGGCGAGACGCTGGACAAGGAAGCGGGCAACTCCGAACGCGTCCGCATTTCCAACATCGTGCTGAACCCAGACGAAATTACGCTGTGGGAAGCAAAAGCAGATGGCAACGATCACGCGACATACGACCTGAAAGGGATGTCCATCGAAAAGCCGGACTACCTCGATGAATTACCAACCTACACGGAATAGGAGAGTGCTTGACTATGAACAAAAACAAACTCGAGAAATTTTTGGCCAAAGCCAATGAACAAGCTTCGCGAAAAGAAATCACTGTAACCATCGACGGTGACGAGTGGAAGGTTCGCCAATTGAATTTGTCCGAGCTGCGCGATTGCGAACGTATGGCTGACAAAGGCGAGAAAACGGATTGGTTCCTGTACAACGATGCTCGTTTAGTGAAGGCCACTGAGCACGATTTCCCTTGGAATCAGGAAGAGCTGAAGAAAGCGTACAAGGTGGGCACCAAGTACGAGCTCGTCGAGAAAATTTTCCGCGACAATCCAGAGGGCTACACCAAGCTGCTCAATGCTGTCCGTGAAGTCAATGCAACCCAGACAGAAGAAGAAGCCATTGAAGAAGCAAAAAACTAATCCGATCTGACGGCGAGGCCTGGCATATTTGCCGCGCTTTTCTAAAAGGCAGAGGCCGCCCGTCGGATCTACTCGAGTACGAAGTCGATTTGTACAAGCAGAAGCTGTTTATTTTTGCTTGTCAGATGATTGAGGCGGAGGACGAGGAAAGGGCTGGGGGGTAGGTCTCCCGGCTTTTTCTCGGTTTTGCGGATGTAGACACATCAGGGGAGGACAGGGGGTGAAAGAATGGCAACTGAAAAAGCGAAATTAAAAGCAGCTCGTCAGGAAATGACCAATATGGTCAAGGAAACCGAAAAGCTCACGAAGGCCATGGGCGAAACCAGTAAAGTGATGCAAAAGATGGCGAGAGAGTTTTCGGATGGTATGTCGCAGATGCAGCAGGATATGCGGAAGCTGCGTGAGGAAACCAACAAGTTGGACAAGGTGACGGCGAAGCCAAAGATTGAATTCAAGGACATGATGAGCAAGCTGGGCGAAGTGAAAAAGGAACTTGTCGGGCTCGGAGGCTTGGTTACTGGGGTAGCCTTGGGAACTAGTATGGCGTCAGTAACAGACGAAGCAAAGTTAGTCGCTAGAGAGCGTGCGTTGTATGCTGCTAGCGGGAAATCCGAAGATAAAATCAGGAAATTTGAAGAGACTGCAAAACAAATGACCACGCTCAATCCGTACATGAGCCTTTCTAAGGCAATGGATCTTATTTCCAAAGGTGAGCTGGCCAATGCTGACAATGGTGCACAATACGCCAAGCAAGCAGCACTGCTCAATGTTACGACCAAATTTGCTCCAGAGGACACCGTGAAAATGATGGCCGCGATGGGGGCATCTACTCAAACACAAAATGCAGAAAATCTGGCGAATGCGCTTCAGCATATGAGCAATAATGGTGGGGCGAGTGTCAACCTCAAGTTCGTAGAGGCGATGGCGGAACTGAATGCTCAAAAAGGCAATTTTCTCAAAACACCTGAACAAATGGCGACGAGTTTCGAGGCCATGGGGAAGGTTTTGAATGATACAAAGTCATTTAGTATTCTACGCGAAGGCGCGCTGAAGCAATTAACCGCTAAAGGAGCATTGACAAGCCACTTCCAGACCGAATATGAAAACCAAGGTATGAGCGCGGAAGAAGCAAAGATCAGAGCCGAAGAAGAAGCGAAAAGGTTAACAACAGCTCTATCGACTGGAGATAAAGACGCTCAGAACATTGCCTTAGCAAAAGTACTGACAACCACATCTTTGATGAAGGATGATCCGAAAAATCCAACTAAACAACAAGATATAATGACGGCTTTGGGAGGGAGTGAAGGAGAGTTATCGTCCAGCTTGGAAGAAATAAAGAAAATTGCTACAGGTGCGACTGGTTCGAAAGTGAATGCATCGGAGGCGCAGTTGGCTTATGATGCCGCTGTCAATGAGAATGAGTTCATGAAGATGATGCAAGCGCAAAACACAGCGAAAAATGCAGCAATGGACGCGGTCACACAGATTGCTAGTGATTTATCTGGAGTAGCTGTAACGATTTCGAATGTGACCGCGGGATTCTTTAACTGGTTTAACACTTGGTCCCCAGAGGCAAGGCTAGCTGCAGTTTATGTTGGTGGCGCTTTTGCAGCACTTTCTACGCTTGGTGTCATGCTTGCCAGTACAGTTACGGCCATGAAAGGTCTATTGACTACAACACGAGATTTTTTCAGCAGAAAAAAAGAGAAATCTTCTTCCAACGAGAACGCATCGCTTGCCCCTAAAAAAGGCAATTTGGGGGCAGGTGGGAACAAAGGCTGCTGCTGTTGTGATGGCAAGACAACACTGAGACCTTCTTTTAAATATAAATCTAAGAAAAAAGGTGCTTCAGATAGCTCTCAAAGAGGCAATAAGCCTAGTTCGGATACTGGAGGTGCGCCAGAAGAAGGGGCCAAAGCTGACCGCAAGCGCCGAAACGCTTCTCCAACTGCTTCTACAGCAGGACACACACCTGATACTCTTATTGGTGGTTCCCAACGAGAAATCGCCAAAACAGACGGAAAAAGCAAGAACAGCGCCCCAGCTACGTCTTCAGCAGGTAACCAACCTGGTCCAGATAGTGCCGGCAATCTAGCGGAGACCGGCAAAGCTGCAAGTAGAGGCGGCTGGAAAAGCATGCTCAAAGGGGGACTTAGAAGGGTGCCTCTTTTAGGAACTTTACTAGGTGTAACTGCTATTGCAGGTTCAGAAAACAAGCTGGATACTGCAGCACAAGTGGGAGCAGAAGCACTTGGTGGCTGGGGAGGGGCAGCAGCGGGAGCGGCTACTGGAGCAGCTATTGGTTCGGTGTTACCTGGGATTGGTACAGCTATTGGTGGTGTTGTAGGTGGGGTGATTGGAGGTATGGGGGGATCGTTTGTGGGTGGAGCATTATACGACGGGATCAAGTCGTGGTGGCAGGGCAATACTCCTGCACAATCTGCGACGATGCAACCACCAATACCAGCAGGTCCTCCTATTCCCAATCTCTCACCTGTAAGCAACGATCCAGTAAAATCGCAGCCTGTCTCTATCACTATTCCACAAATCTCGATACCTTTACATGTACAAGGCATGCTACAGGATATCCCGACCATGCTGAAAATGCTTACTGACCCGTCTGTCGCTCAACGCATCAAAGACATCATCGAACGCTCGCTGCTGGATGCACTAGAGACGAGGGGAGGAGTAACGACATGATCCGCTTGCAAGGAAAATATAGGCTGACATTTCCAGTCACACCTGCAGAGATCCAGTTTCGCGGCTACGGCAACGACATCGAAAGTACGACTTCAATCACGTTATTGTCCGGCAATCGGATCTCTTCCAGACGCCCAAAGTCTATCTCTTTTGACTTCATCTTACCCGGAGACAGTACGGCTCCTTATGTCGAGGTGCAGGGCTATCAAGGTCCTAGACAGTGGCTTGCTGGATTGGATCGCTTAACGGGCTCCGAAGCACTTTTGACTATAGACGAGCTTGATTTGGCGTGGAATGTGCTCATCGGGCCATGTGACGGAAAATTCCAAGGGAAAAACGTCGATTTTCACGGCTCCATTGATCTTCCATTGTTTGTGAAAGATGAATTTATTACGTGGAGTAATCAAACGCAGCTTCTATCCCCAGGTACAGTCATCACGAAACAGCAGCCAGCTCGCCCGAACACCAGCGGGAAGGTAGCTAAGAAGACACTGAAGCAACAAGCTGCTCCTCGAATAGACAGTGAAAAATCGGAGTACAAGAAATTAGAGATAAATGAAAAGCTAAAAGTAGTTAAGTAACGGAGTGGATGGAATGAAAGTCATTTACGGAAAAGAACAGACCCGCTATGACCTGACCCCGGCCGTTACCGAGCTTTCCTGGTCCTCGGCCAGGGGACAAATCGCTCAAAATAGTGATGTGAGAATCAAGGAAGGCCCGCCGCTGCAATCGGCGGGTTTTTTGATGCTCTTTGCGGGTGCGGAGCTAAAAGAATCCCAACAGCTTTTCCATGGCCCGCTCGTTCGTTTTGACCGAGACGATCGGACAGGCGATCTATCCGCCACAGCATACGAGTTGGGCTGGTATTTGCAAAAAAACGAAATCTCCAGACTCAAGCTGGACGGGGACGCAGGGACAGAGCTTGCACGAATCATCAAGTCGGCAGGTATCAATTTTAGCTGCCCTCCCTTTGGTTTCACGATTAAGGAGAGAATCCCATCCCAATCATACACGTCTCTCTTTACTTCGCTGACCGAGCAAGCTTATGAAAAGACAGGCATCCGCTATTTCGTACAATACCAGCGCGAAAAGCTGATGGTACTGCCCGAGGGGAAAAACAGTATCATCCCGATGTTCAAGGCCAGTTTACTCGCAAGCAGTTCGACGGGCGAAAGTATTGAAGAAGTTTACACCGTCGTGACCGTAGAGCGCTACCGAGATGATCGGGTTGTGAGCAGTGCAACGAAATCAAATGATAGCCTAGTCAAACAAATCGGGCGCATGCAAAAAGTCATCGACGCAGGTGAGGATAAAAACGTAGCTGGAATGGCAGCCAAGCAGCTTGCAGAGTTGTCCAAAATCCCCAAGACACGCTCGATATCGGTTAGGCACGAGGATGAAAATGCAGCGCGGCTGCGTGCTGGGTGGCTCATCAAAATCATGGAAAAAGACAATAAAACCATCACAGATTGGATCGTCACTAGCTGCCAAGCGCGTTGGCATGGCGGTCAATACACAATGGATCTCCAATTGGAAAGGAGGACGTGAGGGATGCATTCCGTTATTGCAAAACTGAGAGGGTACTCACAGGACGGCATCGAGAACACGCGAGGGGAGTTCGGCAAGCTTTTGTCGCTGTCACCCTTGTCTGTAAAGCTGGACGAGGACCCGACCCCCTTGGAGCCGTATGAGCTGTCGGCTTTACGATCTGCCCAATTAAAGCCAGAGGATGTGGGTAAAAAAGTAGCCCTGTTGCGTTGCAACAACGAACAATACCTCCTGCTTGGGGTGGTGGAATGATGTTTCCGCAGTTGCAAGGGACAGAAGAGATATTGGCGCTAGGAACCGAATTACCGATTCCGTGGACATATCGGTTCGATTGGGAAACGAAGCAGCTGAAGCAGGGACCAGACGGCAGATATTTACGTACCAAAACGTACGTGGAGTACTTGGAGGAAACTGTAAAAAAGATCCTCCATACACGGCGGTTCCGCTATGCGATCTACTCGGAACGGTATGGTGTGGATTTTTTGTCAGACAAAGGGCGAATGCGGTCTGCGCTGTCCTTGTCCGTGATTAAGGCACAGGTGCAAGAAGCGTTGGAGGCGCACAGTGAGATTGAGCATGCGGAGGTGCTCGATATCCATTACGAGGGGAATCGGGTTATTTTGCATGTGGAGATTGCCGGGATGCGTGGATCGACGAGAATGGAGGTGGATGCATGGCAACGTTAGAGAAGCCTGAGATGCCGATACTTCGGGAGACGCCGGACCAGATTTATCAACGGATGACGAACAGAATGGCGAAATTGGCTGAGCAGCGAGGAGATACGCCACCTGCTACGGAGGAAGGGGAAATCTACTATGACTTGAGCTACCCGATTGCGGAGGAAATCAGCGATCAGCAGCAGCTTTTGGAATATGGCTTTCTCCAAAGATTCCTCCCTTGGGCGGACGGGAAGTTTTTGGACGCAATTGGCGTATTCTTTGGACTGCAAAGGAATGTGGCAGAAGAGGACGATGTCTACAGACAAAGGTTGATCGATAGGGCCCGAACAGAAGAAGGGGATGGACGCAAGCAAGACTATGAGCGTTGGACCCGAAATGTTGAGGGCGTAGGTGGAGCAATCGCCGTCGAGAAAGCGCGGCACGATCTGTCTATTGATGTGTACATTACGGACTTGACTGGTCAGCCAGCTACACCTGAGCTGGCACAGCAAGTACGGACGAAGCTGGAAGACAAGCGACGAGCACTGCACGATCTCCAAATCCATCCCGCAAAAGTGTTTCCGGTAGCCGTCAACGTGAAAGTGATTATACGTCCAGATGCCGATTTGGCAAAGATTCAAGAACAGATCAGCAAGCAAATCCAAACCTATTTAAAAGGGCGTTCGCAGATCGTATACCAGCAGATCGGTGCGCTCTTTTTCGTGGATGGCGTGACGGATTTTACAGGCTACACCTTAAATGATGGGGAAGTGAACTTGACGGTGCCTGCTGATTCTGTGGCGACGTTAACCGTGGTGGTGACGACATGATTCCAGAACGCTATCGGCGGATGCTACCGCCGCAATGGTATGAGAATGAAGTGGCGGAATACCACTTGGAAGGTGCGGGAACAGCGGTAGATGCTTTCCATTCTCAGCGTGAGGATATCCTGCAACAGTTTAGCCCATGGTCAGCAACCTGGGGACTGGATGTTTGGGATTGGATCTACTTTGGCAGTAAGCAATTGCAGTCCATTGAAGAGCGACGTAAAAACATTCAAAGAAAGCATTGGGCTCGGTCGCCATTTACTTTACCTGTACTAGAAGCAATGGGACAAGCTGCTGGAGAGCTAGAGAAAGTAACAGAGGATTTCCCGAATAAGGAGATCGTTTTCGAATTCTCAGCGGAACAACCAATTAATGCTGTTGAATTGTCCAAGGACTTTGAGTGGGTTAGGCCTTTGCATGTCAACAGTAGCAGGGTGGCAGTTAACAGCAGAGGTGAAGATATCCTTATTTCGGCACCAACTCGTTTTATTGAGGTTGAATATCCAATCTGTGGGATGTTCTATCCTGAAGACGACATGGAAGGACGCATTTTCCGAGAAACGGTGCAGGTTGCTGAGGCTACCCGCTTTCATGCGGTGAACTATCCGCTAACAAACATGATGTATCCAGAAGGGGAGGTGTAAGGCTTGGCTATCATCCAAAATCGGTTACTAGAATTGTTGCGAGATGATTTAAGTAATCAGATTAAAGGGGCATTGATTAACGTAGACGGTACGCTACGATCTTATCCGATCTACAAAACAATTAAAAATGGCTTCAAAGTAACCAAATATATCTACTTAGACGATGTACAGGCACAAGGGCGCATTCAGTCGGCGGTATTAGTGGACAGTGAGGGCAATGCTCTAGCAATGAAAAACATGCAGGTGGTAAAGGGTGACAGCGGGCTTTTGGTTGCTTTTGAATTTTCTCTGGAAGTGAAGGTGGTATAAGTGGCTTATCAAAAGACGACCTGGGTTGACCATATTGTTGACCCCGTAACAGGGGATGTTGTACAGCAGGGAACAAAGGTAACGGCAGCACGGATGAATAAAATGGAGCAGGGGATTACTGACGCGCAAGTACTTACTGAGGCTTTGGCGCAAACAGTGATTGGTAGTCCCGTGGTTTCAGGATTGGAGTTTTCAGCAAGCGGATTAACAGCTCAATGGACAGCAGGGGTGGCCTATGTAAATGGTGTGCGTTTTGGAGTGAATTCGGGGAGTATTAAGTTAAGTGCCACGCAAGGTCAGTATATTTACTTGGATTCTGATGGTGTGGTGAAAAACACGACATCTCAGGCAACAGCCGATGCTAAATGCAAATTGTGGTACTTTGCCACCGATGCGAGTTCTATCATTACTTCGGTTGACGGGAGAAACATCGTGTCGAAGGATATGTTTGTTAAGCAAACAGAAGTAGGTACGAGTGGAGCAAACAAAATACCTCGATTGGATGCCCAAGGCAAAGGAGCTTTTAGTATTACTGGTGAGGCTGCAGGTACTCAGGCGAAACTGGATGCTCATACGGGAGCTGCCGATCCGCACACACAGTACGCGAAAAAGACCGGGGACATTGCGATCAGAGTTGCAAACACAGCTCCGGCATTCCAATTGTTCGACACAGATGGTACGGCAGACAAACGATTAGTAAATATCGTAAGCGATTCAGGTATGGTTGCTTTTCACTTGTTGAAAGACGACGGACAATGGGACAAAAGTCTATTGACGTTAAATTTCAACGGGATTGTCGATATTGGAGATCAATTTGTTGTAAATACCAAAGAAATTCAGTTCAAAAACGGAACGAAAATAGCCGAAGAGTCCAACATAAGATCATTGTTCGCCGCAAATGGAAATCGCTTCGATGTGGTTAGCGAGGACGGACGGAGATTCTTAATGGATTTGGACGAAAATTCGGCGTCGGCTCGTTTTATGAGATTCGATATGCTGGGTTTGAACAAGACTGTCCGAAGTCTCAAGGATGCAAACGGAAAATTCCGGCAAGTTGATTACTACAGGACGGACGGGACGACGCTTTTTATGCGGACGATCTTGAACGGTACGCCGGATGAAAACGGAAACTACCCGTCGATGACGGTCAAGCGATATAAGGATGATGGAGTGACAGAGGCATACTCCAACAATTTACCACTCGCTTACGATGGCGACGGAGATTACACATCATTCGGATGAAAAGGAGGGAAAATAATGAACGTTGCTAATTTACTAACATCTCACGGAGTCGGAAGTGGAGGGTTTCACAAAAACAGCTTCGTCCCTTTAGGAAATGCCGGAATAATGTCAGAGAGGGTCACGACCTTTTCGAGCGGATCAACCCCTCTCAATGGTGGTTTGGTAATGGATAATGCAGGTAATATTTACACCGTTGATCAGACTAGAACACTAAGGAAACATAGAAAAATTGGTGCTATGCTCCTCTCCATTACACTACCGCCTGAAATGAATGTGCCCACAGAAATACGAATGGAGTACATCCCGTCGCTAGATAGAATTTTTTGCTTTGATCGATTTAGGCTTATGGTATTGGATTCCTCATTGAATATACTTTACAATCAACCATTCCCCGATCAACCGAACAGGATGGGCTGGATTATTTATGCCATTCGCGGAAAGTATTTGTATCACGTTATGAGTAACAACCAAGGGCCGGGGTGCAGAATGCAAAAGTTTGACTCAGAAACATTGGCCTATGCATTCGATAACTATAACCCTACAACGATCTTGATATCTGGTTATTCGACGCTCGAAGTTGATAACGAAGAAAATTTTTATGGAATTGGAAATAGTCAGTTACACAAGTATAGCAAGCTGGGTAATAAATTGTGGTCGGCACCGATTGCCAACGCCCCATATATTTACTTCGACAAAACCGTTGGTCAGTTGTACGTTGTTACGGGCTCAGGACAGATCGCAACTGTCGATCCATCAACGGGTGCCGTCACATACCTAACCACTATCAAAGATATATCTGTCAATGGGTTAAATTCGTTTAGGGCTGGAGGGAGTGTGGAAAGTAATGGGATAAGGTTGATGAAATACAGTTCCGGAAACTCTTACTCCCCCTCAATGATGTCGGTATATAAAGATAGTGAGTTGTCAGCGTCAATAGACGTAGCGCGGCTCGCTAACATTACCCAATCGAGCAACTTGCACTCCGTTGTATTTAACAAAGGTAATTTTGCCGCCGTTTTCCAAGATTCGAATCAAATCACTTTATTCAGAGCAGGAGTGAAAATACTATGATTTATGTACTGTACACGCCGGAAACAGGTAAAACGGTTGTAAACCATGACAGGATTGCTTATAACGATGAGGTTTTCGCGGAAATGGCTTACGAGGGTGATTTCCTCAAAGTTAGCTCTATCCCGACACCAGAGAACATCCCACAAAAGAACGCCATTTTGAAGGTCGACACAGCAGCAAAAAAACTCGTATACGAGTACGTAGACCGCCCATTGACGCAAGACGAGAAGATCGAGCAACTAGAAGCCAAACTAAAAGCAACGCAGGACGCGCTAGACGCTATCTTGCTTGCATAAGAATAAGATAAAACAGGAGGGGATAATTCATGACAAGCAAACTGTACAACTACTGCAAAATGCGCTGGGAAGACGGAGTTTGGACAGAGGCTGAATTGACAATCGCAGTCACCAAGAAGCACATCACAGATACAGAAAAAACAGAGATCATGACTCAACCACAAAAAAGCATGTAAGGCGCCTTATCCTACTCAGGAGAGGCGCTTTTTCATGGAAAAAACTCAGCTATCTATCACGAAGACCAACATCTCGCCCCGTTCCTAGCGGGGCTATTTTTCCTTCATAACGGATTAAAAGGAGGAGACACACCATGAAACCCCTACACAGCCTAGAAAACATCGCAACCCCAGCAAACGCCTGGGCGACAACAGCAGGTGCAATCGTGTCGCCCGCCTTTCACTATCTATACGGTACCAACCGCCAAGACATCCTTATCGTCCTCTTCTTCCTAATCGCCCTCGACTGGATCACAGGCATCTCCGCCGCCAAAAAAGACCAATCCTACTCCTCCGACTACGGCCTCTCCCGAATTCTCCGCACCCTGTTCCTCATGGCCCTACCAGCCGTAGCCAATCTCCTGGACCACGTCATGGGCACCCCAGGCTTTTTATTCTACGGCGTCACCTTCGGCCTCATCTACCACACGTGGACAAGCCTGACCGCAAATGCCCACCGCGCAGGCTGGCCGATGCCCAAATCTATCGAGAGATTAGTCAGTGCCGAAATCAAGGCAAAGGCTGAGCGAGCCAAACGAAAGGAGTCCTAATAAACAATGAAAATCACCGAGATGCTTTTGACCAACGTAAATTCCCGCCCCAAAAAGAAGATCGTCCCAAAAGGAGTCGTCATCCACTGGACGGCCAACGAACGCAGCGGTGCAAATGCCGTCGCAAACCGAAACTACTTCAACAGACCAACGACAGTAGCGAGCGCCCACTACATCGTGGATGACAAACAAATCATTCGCTGTCTGCCTGAGGACGAGATGGGCTACCACGTCGGGGCGAAAACTTATTCACAGGCCGCCTTGACCAAATTGAGCAACTATCCGAACAACTGCACGATTGGGATTGAAATGTGCGTCAATGCAGATGGAAGCTTTGCGAAAATGTACGAGCAAACGGTGGCACTGACCGCGGATATCTTGAAACGACATGGCTGGGGAGTCGAGCACCTGTGGCGTCATTACGACATTACGGGGAAAAACTGCCCGGCCTTTTTTGTCGTCAATACGACCGCGCAAAATTATACGGGAATGTCAGCGAAGGACGCATGGGCAAAGTTTCAACAGGATGTCCACAGGTTTCTCACAGCTTATCCACAAAAACCACAGCCTGATGTGGATAAGTGCGCGGTTGAACTGACACTTACTTCCACAGGGAAACTAATCGATGATGTATCCTATGTACCCATCCGGATGATTGTGGAGGCAGTTGGCGGATCAGTGGAATGGGAGCCTTCCACGCAAAAAGTGACCGTAAACGGAAAGGAAGTCTCCTATGTAAACGACCAGGGAACTACTTTTGCGAAAACAAGAGAGCTGGCTGACTTGCTTGGATTGCAAGTGGAGTGGGACGAGCCGAGAAAAGCGGTCGTATTGAAGAAATAAAAGAAAAGCCGCAGATTTCGTCTGCGACTTTTCCCATACATACTTTTACTCAATCAAAATCTGAATGATATCCGCTGCACTCAAGACAGCGCTTGGCTTCGTTTGCTGCTCATTCAGGCGAATGTGACCGTCCTTGATTTTGCGGACAATCTCGCTGCGGCTCCAGCCTTCTATCTGTTCAGACAGCAGCTTGTCGAGTCTGAACCGAGCCTCTGCGCGCTCAATCCGAATCGTCACTTCCTGAACGCCTTTTTCCTGGTATTCATGCAAGGGGAGAGGAGGGAGCGGCGAGATTTCTTCGCTGAACTCCGTATCTGGTACCTCCCGATGATCTGTAAAGGCTTTGTAGATGGCCAGCTTTTCGTTCCACGTATGATTTTTTTCACATTTATAGATAGCGAAGCGATAGATGTTTTTGCCATTTGCGTTGTGGCGCCGGACGTTTGTATCGAAAAAGAGAACGGTTCGCCCGCAATTGCTGCAATATCGCCGTACTGGCTGATTTTCATGATTTTCACGTAGTACCCACGTATGCTCGATGGTATGCATGGTCCTTCACCTCGTGTAAAAAGTGAAAGGAACGCACTTGCTATTTGGATGTCCTGTAGGGTAGGCCTTTTTTGGAACACAAAAAAACGGAGATTCCCCATAGCGAACCTCCGATAGGATCTACACCTACAGATTTCGTTACGTTCCTTTGTAATGGGAAAAAAGGGCAGACTGCTCCTGTGCGAAAAACCGTTTGTTTTCCGAAGGGCAAGCTATCCAGTTTTTTAGGCCATTACAAAGTAGTTGTTGGCATACGTAGTTACCGTACCTTTCCATCCAAATAGACGTGGCACCAGCATACCATATAATGGGTTAGTTTCCAAGGGGGATCGTATTGTTGATCACAGGAGGGCGGAGCCGTAGATTTGCTTCATCCAAAAAGTGACAAGCCCAAAGCCTGAGCCCGAATGCAGAAATGACGGTCCTCTCCCCAGAAGCTCAGATTTGGTATTTGCTTAAAGCTGACGCCAGCATGCAGTGCTTTTCTGCGGATGAGGGTGCACCCCCCTAAACCACCTACCTCATATACGCCGGGGACACGGAGTTGTCCGTAGAAGGCGTACTTCCGCAGGTATTGCTCTTCTAAGGAAATTTGTTCATTGCGAGCGCATTCGAATTGGGTGTATTCATCTTTGAGCCACACCTGAGGGACAGGGACGGTATCTGGTGTCCAGCTCGTCCAGAAGATTTCAGATATGATCTCTTTTTCAAAGGCAAGCAAAACTTCCAAAGTGGTTGGCTGGATAAGCAAGTCCGAATCGATGAGGAAAAGGGCATCGTAATCTTGGTGTTTGGCGCGGGCGATCATTTCGTCCTTGAATCCAGCGACCTTCCAAACGAGTGCGTCGCTCCAGAAATGGGTCGCCTCATCGCATGTATAAGGATGGAGGCTGCCAGCAGCGGGGATAATGTCGACCTGTCCCGTGTGTTTATCTGCAAAGTTTTGAAGCATTTTGCTCGAAAGCGGATCGTTATTGTCATCTACGAACAAATAGTGCAACGTCAAGCTTGAACTCGATAGCCTTTCTAACGAAAACAAAAACATCCGGAGAACATCTGGTTTCTGACAAACTGGACTTCCGATTAGCACGCGCGTTTTCACGCTCATAGCACCACCTCTCGCTTTTGTGCGAAGTACGAAGCATGTATGGAGCTCGCTGTGTAATCGTAGACAAGGGATTCATGTGCCTTCCCCATGCGCTCCATGCATCGTCCCAAATAGTGAAAAGCGTAAAAGCTTCCCATTCCTTGTTCACTAAAATGCTCCCACTGAGTGTCCCCGATCTCGAAGCAGTACTCGAAAGCTTTTACCGCCTCGGCATACAGACCATGCTCCATCAGGAAAACGCCTTTGTAAAAATGAAGGTCTACGTAATTGGGGTAGATTTGAATAGCTCGTGCAATTCCCGGCCATGCTCCGCGCATACTGCCATGTTGGAAAAGAATATCGAATTTCAGCTTGTAGCAAATAGACGGAGGAGGTTGTTTGGTGGTCAAGAAGCCTTTCATTGCTTGATTCACCAGTGTAAATGCATGCTCTAATTGTTTAGCGCGAAAAAATTCGTTTGCGATGTCGCCTTTGCTCGCACTTACAGCCTGACGAAGCACTCCCGGAGCCACAGGAGAAACCGGTCCCACCGAATCGACAGGTACAGTCTTCACCAACATCAACGCCTTCGGGGCCAATACTTCAGGATCACTCATATCCGTAGTCCTAGGAGGAACGAATATCCCTCTACCGAACAACCAGGTGTTAGCAGGTGGCATTACGGTGAATGCCCCAAATACGGTATTTACGGTTCCTTCGGCAGGGAACTACTTGATTTTGTATTCCATCAATACGACGGCTGCTTTACTGGTTAGCTCGAGGATCTTGCTAAATGGGACGCCATACACGCCAACGCTCCTCTCACCGCTGGAGCCACAATCACGCTGCAACTGTTCGGATTATTGGGAACAACCACCCTTCTGACAGGGGCTGGAGCGACCTTGACAATTATAAAAATAAGCACGTAGTAGGCAAAAAGGAGCTACGATAACAAGTAGCTCCTTTCCCCTTTCCTATTCTTTTTTATTAAAGTAGTAAAAATATTTAGTTAATTAACAGTGATGATAGTATAATAGGTTGGAAGGGGATTTGCCTATTATTCGGAGTGGGGATAGATGCCGATGGATGACTTGGCAGTATATTTGGACGAGCACGAGGCAATGATCGTAAAAGAATTTAAGCGACGAATTGCGGTTTCGGACGGTGATCAATACAAGGGATTGATCCATCTGAATGGCCAAGCACTGTATCGTATGGTTATTGAATATTTTCGTTCGGAAATCACTCTTGAGGATATTAAAGAATTGGCTTACAAGGTCGCATATGAACGAAACCGGGCAGAGACCAACATTGGCGATTTTGTTTCCAACGTGTGCATGGGCCGGGAAATGGTTATCGATCTTCTCCAAAAAGGTCCGTTTACGCCTGCCGTTTTGATGCCTGCCTTATTAAAAATAAACGAATGCTTTGATGTCTTTTTGGTACACGCTGTTTTTAAATACACCGATCTCAAGGACGACGATTTGGAAGAGAAGAAGTTATTTATCGAGCGTTCTCACAAAGACAGGCTCACGATCCTGGGGCAAATGGCATCGAGCTTCGTCCACGAATTCCGAAATCCACTTACTTCCATTATGGGATTCTCTCGTTTGTTAAAAGAAGATTATCCGAATCTCCCTTACGTAGAGATCATTGAAAATGAGCTGCGGCAATTGAATTACCGGGTTTCCCAGTTTTTGCTGGTCTCGAAAAAGGGAGCGGTTTATAAACAAATGGAGGTTTTTAGCGTTTGGGAGTTATTCGATGAGATTCTTTCCTTCCTCTATCCGAATATCGTTGACGTGAATGTGGATATCAAATGCAGTATCGATCCTACCTTTCAACTAAAAGGCTACAAGGATGAGATGAAGCAGGTGTTTATCAACATCATTTCCAATGCACTGGATGCGTTACATAAAAAAACAGGCGATAAGGAGATTGTCATTGAGGTGTCCCAAACGCCTGACAGGTCCTTGATTACGGTTTCCAACAATGGATCGCCAATTCCACCTGATCTGCTCTCGGTTATTTTTGAACCGTTTTTCACGACGAAGGAGCTCGGTACTGGAATTGGCTTATACGTCTGCAAAGAAATTATTGAGCGGCATGGGGGAACGATTACGTGCGAGTCTACTGATCAGTTGACGAAATTTTCCATGCAATTCAAGCCCTGTGACACATGTAAAAGTGGCTCGATGTCGATGAGCCATCCTATCTAACGGGACAAAAAAGCGACCTATCCATGAAGGCACGATCGTTAACAGACGTGCACCATGAATAGGTCATTTTTTGTGAAAAAGCTGTTTATTTGCTAGCCTGAAGCTGCCTGCGAGTTTGGCGTATGGTTTTGGAGATACGCTCCAGTTTGTTTACCAGCCAAACCAGCATGAGCGCCAACAGACAACTGCACCCAATAATCAGGAGCAAGTACAAGAGCGAGTACCACGTGTTTTCAAACAGCCAAGCGACCTCGCCGTATTTCGCAAACAGATAATCTTTGAACATGATCAAAAAAGCAGAGTGGAACAAGAAAATAAAATACGTCAGCCCTTTTCGAAACTTGATGTGCAAACGATCGACGCGTTCCAGAAAGAAGACCATGAGCACAAGAAACGACAGAAGCGTGGCGAAGACAAAAGTCAAATGCACAGCCACATACAGCTTGTTTGAGACAACAAAAAACAGCGCAGCCGCAGTGGAAACACCCGTCATCAGTGTCAGGATGGAACGGTTGTTTCGCAAAAAGGATAGAATCGATTCACGGTACCAATACAACACATGCCCCATGTACAGGGTAAAAATCCAGCTCGGGAGCATATGACGCGTGGTGAGCCCGAACCAGCCCTGATGGATGTAGTTGATGTACACGTACTGAATACCGAGCAGAATCCAAATGACAGACAAAATGTTGCGTTTGGTGATCACACGACGAAACAGATAGGCAAAAACGTAATACTGGCAAATCATAAATACAAAGTACAGATGGTCACCCGTTTTGCCTAAAACAATGTTCGTAAAGTCCTGGGCAGTTTGAGGCATCCCTTTTTTCAACAAGTAATGGTACAGGACACCAGAGACTAAATAAGGGACAAAAATATACAGAAGCTTCCCTGAAAAAAACTCGCGAGCAGTAGGGCTCTTGGCTTCAAAAGAATAAGCAGTCAAATAACCTGTGGCGATCGTCAACAGGACAGTGCCGTAGCGACTGATCTGATTGAGGGCCACGATCCAAAAGGGATCTGTAAAAGAAAGTGCAGAAGCCGTGAAATGACCGACTACAACGAGAAAACTTGAGAAGAGCTGGATGTAAAACAGAGATTTCAAGATTTTTGAATCTGTATACATTTCGATATTCTCCATTTCATCGTTTGTCGGCTGACGTTGTCGCTCAAACAATAAACTGTGAATGGTTTTATGATAATAAAGTTTTCTTTGAATTGTATTTGGACAGGGGAGGGGAGTTTTTGGAAAGGCAAAAAAGAAAGAAAGCCACACCCGCGCGCGTAGCTTTCGCACGAGTATGGCTTTCATACATTATTTCGGATTCTTTTTCATTTCATCGATGGTCTCACTGACCACAAACGCCAAATCGTCATTGCCAAACAGCGACAATACACCAAGGAGAGTCGCATCAGGAATGTCCTCTGCTTCTTCTTTGGGAACGGTATTGTCCAGCATTTGAGCGAGTAACGTATTTTCCCCTTGAGCGGGATAAGCGCGGTGGTATAATTCGCGTGCATCTAGACCGTGATTCACACACCATTGGGCAAAAACGAGAATCATCATGCCCTCGTCGCGCTGGTAGGCTTGAATCACTTGATCTTCCATTTCTTTTCGGTTCATGGGCATACTCCTCTAACATTCGTACGTCATGAGCTTATTGTAGAGAAGAGAAAGAATACCCGCAAGAAAAAAGAAAAGAAGGGCTCAAGAGTTCCGCCTGCTGCTGTGATTGGTTAGGACCGGCAGCATGCGCGTGTCTTTTACCATACGGGCATGGCAAAAGGGGCAGCTCGGGCTCTTATCAAAGGAAAAGTTATCTCTCATCCAGCACGTACAGCCCTCGTTACTGCACGTCCATACATCTGTTTCCTCTTCTTCGATTGGAACGACTGCTTTTTTTGAGAAATACACATGAACTCCTCCTTTGCAGGGCAAAAGTGCACAAAGTAACCTCTATTAATGTGTGATGGAAAGCTCATGAATATACCAAGATTTTCTTTGGTAGAAGGTAAAAAAAAGAGGCCGCGCTTTCATCGCCGCAGCCTCTTTGGTCCATTGTCATCTTTACTGTTCGTCGGGAATGAAGATCTGTCCCATTGCTTCATGATTCGTGATGGCCAGCAAAATCGCTTTCGACAAGGTATCTGGATGATAAGGCTTGATCAGATAGCCGGTTGCTCCCAGATCAAATGCCTTTTTCTTTTCCTCAAAAGCACTGGAGATCACGATCGGAATGGTCCGTAAATCCGGGTTGTTGCGTATCTCCTCAATGACCTTCCAACCACTCTCGCCGTCCTTCAAGATGAGGTCAAGGACGACAGCATCCGGCCGCAGCTCCTCGATTGCTGCTACTGCCTCAGAAGCCGTAGAGAAGGAATTGACGCGGAATCCAGAGCTCGTTAACTCATGACGCAACAGCTCGGTTAAGTTTAAATCGTCCTCGACGATCACAACGTTTCCGTTGCATTGACCAGTTGGAGAAACTGCCTCTTCACTTCCCGCTGGATAGCCAGGAGCCAAAGCGTTCTCAGCCAGTGGAAGAGTAACCGTAAATGTACTACCCTTGCCCAATTCGGACGTAACGGCAACTTCTCCATGGTGCATATGGACGATCTCCTGAACAATGGCGAGACCCAATCCTGTACCGCCGATCTCCCGGCGATCCGAGTTATCTACGCGATAAAATTTGGTAAACAGGTGAGGGATGGCTTCGGAAGGAATGCCTAGCCCTTCATCCTGGACCTCCACGAGCAAGTGATTCCCATCTTGTCGACAATCCACCCGTACATGACCACCATGCGGGGAGTATTTGATGGCATTACTGATCAGATTCACAAATACTTGACGCAGCTTGGCCTGGTCTCCATAAACAACAGTTCGCTCTGTTTGCAAATCGAGTTCAAATCGATGGAGAGGGGACTGGATTCGATAAAGTCCGAAAATATCCCGAATGACTTGATCAAGCGCAACATTCTCTAGCTCATACGTCTGTCTGCCGGATTCCATGCGCTGCAAATCCAAGAAATCGTTGATGAGCGCAGTCAGGCGAGTAGCTTCTTGATAAATGGTCGCTATGTACCGCTGTTGACGTTCGGGTTTGAGCTCTTTCGTTAACAGCAGCTCCGCAAAGCCAAGCACACTGGCGAGAGGAGTACGGAGCTCATGGCTGACCGTACTGACGAATTCCGATTTCATTTGGTCGATCTCGTATTCCTTGGTGAAGTCACGGTAGACGAGCAAGGTACTCCATTTCTCTTGATTCCGGTACAGTGGCTCTGCATAGAGCTGAATATAGCGTACTTGCGGTCCAGTCATCTGAAACACAATGCTGCCAGAAGGAATGGCATCTTCGTCTAAAACGACAGCTCTGACATACTGAATGAGGCGATCAGGCTCTGAGGTTCGACTCTGTAGATGGGAAAGGAACTGTTCCAAGTCAAATCCTTGCGAAGCGAGCTGATGGTCGTAGCACAAGAGCTCACAAAAATTTCGGTTCACTTGCAGTGTTTCTCCATTCGGATCAATGAGCTGAATGCCTTCTTGAACAGAATCGAGCATATCCTGTGTCATTTTGCGCTGTCGCTCTGTCTCTTCAAACATCGCGAGCTTGTCGAGCGCCAAGGAAATCTGCTTGGCGAGCCCGATGATGACTTGTAGCTCCTGCTCCGTGAATTTGCGATCGATACGGGAGAGGATGATACATGCCACAATAGTTTGATGTGCATCCAATACAGGAAGGTAGAGCTCGGAAGTTCGGGAAATTTCCTCCCTGTAGCCGCGCTCAGCGTCTGTACTTTCACGGATCAGGACATACGGCAGGTTCGTTTCCTTGATTCGCACGAGCGGACCGTCGTCCAATCCTTTTCGCAGTTGCTCCAGCACGTTCTGGGAAACACCAAAGCTAGCGGCATCCCTGTCAGTGTTCAACATGACGATAACACCTTTATCGGCATCCATGACTCCAGTTATATTGCGAATGATACTGGAAAGCAGCTCATCTTTATCCAACGTATTCGCCAAAGAGAGGATGAAACGGTTTTTCTTTTCCAAATACCGTTCGTTTTCTTCCATCTTGCCCAATGCTTCTTGTAGCTCTTCTTGCTGCATCATCAGTTCATCCTGCTGGGCTTGCAGTTCTTCGTTTTGCGCCATGAGCACTTCTTCTTTGGCCTGAATCTGCCTGATCAAATAGTCGAGGGAGCGGGAGAGCCTGCCGATTTCGTCAACCCTGTTCAAATCCTGCAAAAGAGGTGTAACGCCATTGGCAAACTGCTCGGCATTTTTGGATAGACGAACCAACGGCCTGCCGATATCCCGCGTAGTTTGAATGGTGACTACTACCATGATCACCAGCACCATCAGCGAGTACACGAGAAACCAGGTGCTTAGCTGTGACAACTCTTCGAACAGTAGTTGGTTTTTCGTATATAAAAGCTGATCGTGTTGTTCCTGATACCGCCCGGCGTATGTAAGCAGGTTGTTCACTTCCTGATTCACGCCACTGGCCGAAGCTTTTCGCAGGGATTCAAAGTCTCCGTTCTTTGCATAACTCGAAAAAGTAGGAAACACATTGGTGAAAAAGTTCGTGAAGAAAGATTCGATCGAAGCGACAAGCGCTTGCTCCTCATCATTGAGCGGAAGCTTCTTAAAATTATCCAGCGCTTGTTCCAGCTTCTTTTTCTCAAGAAATAGCTCATTGTACTCAGATGGGCTCAAGAAAGCGTAATAACCCCTTGCGCGAAAAAAGATCTGGTTCGTGTGCTCAGCGATGTCTGCGACCAAATTTTGTTTTTCCTTGGTATTGTATATCTCTGTCTGATAATGGGTTAATGCGTTGCTATTCAAATATTGAACGATGGAAGCGCCCACAATCAGAAGTGAAAGAAAAAGAAGCATCATCGCCATGAAGCGACGTGTGATGCTTTTTCTGATAAACGCCCAGAACCCCGTCATGCGAGCATTTCCTCCACTTTCCGGACAAGATCCATCGGGCTAAAGGGCTTCGGCATGAAGTCATCAGCACCAGCAGCACGCATTTTCTCCTGTTCGGCATGTTGACTTTTTGCAGAGAGGATCAGGACCTTGACTGCTTTTTTATCGTCCATCTGTTTGAGCTGCTGCAATACTTCAAAGCCTGTCAGCTTTGGCATCATATAATCTAAAATAATCAGGTCGTACTCATTTTGACCGATTTTTTGCAGGGCTTCCTCTCCATCGCAAGCGATATCGAGCTCGTGTCCCTCGTCTTCGAGCGTGTCGCCAATCAGCATGCGCAACACGGCTTCGTCTTCGGCCAGCATAATCATTGCCATCTTGCTACCTCCTTACAGCATTCGCTTAACCAGTCGCTTGATGCGGGCTTCCAGTTCGCGTGTACGGAATGGCTTGGTCATATAATCGTCAGCACCGAGCTGAAGGGCACGGACAATGTCTTGCTCTTCAGTACGACCCGTTAGCATAATCACCGTATATTTCTTGGCATTCGGCAAATTCCGGATTTTCTGGAGAACTTCGAGGCCATCCATCTGAGGCATCATCCCGTCTAAAATGATGAGATAAGGTTCTTGTCCCTGATGCCAGGTAGAGTCAAAGAATGCTGCTCCTTCTTCGTAAGTCTGGATGTCGACGTGCATCCATCCGTCAAAACTGGTCTGGATGGAATCGGCAAGCATCACGCGAATCATCGGATCGTCATCAATAATAGCGACTTTCAGTTTTACCTTAGGGGAGTCATGCGTCTCTGTGATATGAGCGGTTTCAATCCGGCGCCGCCCTGCATTTTTGGCAGCGTACAAAGCAGTGTCCGCAGCTTCTACCCAATACGTATGCGGTTTATGAGGATCATCAATTTGTACGATTCCACCGGAAAAACTCAATGAAAACGTTCCTTCAGGAGCATCGAACGTGAGCGAACAAAAAGCAGAGAGCATCTGCTCCAGGCGCATCTTTCCTGTTTGTACAGTCGTACGCGGCATCAGCAGGATAAATTCCTCTCCGCCGTACCGGAATAAAACATCATGTTTTTCCGCGCTCTGCCCGATGAAAGCAGCAAAACGAGTCAGCACCTCGTCACCGATTAGATGACCGTATGTATCATTGACCCCTTTGAAAAAGTCGATATCCAAAAATGCCAGTGAGAAAGGGGTGTTGGTTCGCTGGGCATCAGAAAGAAGCCGATAGTATGTATCAACAAAAGAATTGCGATTGTTGACGCCCGTGAGCTCATCCAAAAACAAGATACTGTTCATCCAGCGCTTCCGGCGAAGCTGGCGTTCGAGGCGTACGACAAGCTCTTCCATATCAAGCGGTTTGCACATGACGTCATCTGCGCCCAAACGATAGGCATTCAGACGGGTCTCCCGTTCGTAATCGATGCTGATGATGGTCGTAGGCACGTATTGCTTCTTTATTTTTTCGCTAATCGTCTGCATCACTTGAAAGCCGCCTGTTTCCGGGATGTTCAAATCCAGAATGAAGCAGTCAGGATTTATGTCGTGAAAATAGTCGAGAGCCTTATGAGGATAGACCGTTGCGATGACAGACCAATTGCGATTTTCTAAGTATTCCTTTAGATACATAAGCAGGGTGACGTCATCATCCAGGATGAGGACCAAAGGCTGTTGCTCACAAGGGGATTCCCGTTGGAGAGTGGGGTTCTCGATAAAAACTTCCTGTTCCGGGCGCTGTTCGTAACACAAGCCGATCAACTCTTGCAAAAACAATCGCCATTCACTTAGGGACCAATCCTTGGCAGGCATGTCATCCATTCGATCCAGAAGGAGCTGAGACAGATCAGACAAATCGGTCAATCCAATCGTCCCCGCAGTTCCCTTCAACGAATGGAGAAAACGATATAGATCATCATGAGAGACGGGAACCTCCTGGTCGTACCACGTCTCAATCTGTTTATGGATATTTGCAAGAAGCGTTTCTCTGTACTTCATCATGTCGTACCGTCCCCCTGTGTTGGGATGGCGCAAGCAGTCGGGTCGCTTGCGCCAGTTTGATCAAAACATCTACAATTTGGTATGGTACATGTAGCAGGGAGAAGGAAGGGCTTATTGTTGCAGGGAAAATCCTTCTTCAATCAGATATTGCTCTGCTTCCACGTACGATTCAAAGGAAGCTTCCAGGTTCATCCCGTGGTATACGTTCCACAGCGCGTCTTCCTGTTGCAGCAAGAGCGTGCGGTTTTGCTTGTCGACCCAAGTTTGCTCCAATTGTTCAGCTTCAGAAGTAGCCTTTGGCGCTGGTTCACGCTTGATGGAGAGGGATTGGATTGAAGCCTCGACTACCTTGCGCAGCTCGTCCGCCGAGAAATCACGGATATTGACATAGCCCTTGTCGTCTTTTTGGTAGCCCTTCAAAAACGCGGCAAACACAAAGCCGTTGCCGTTCGGATGCAGATGATAGACCACTGTCTTTTTGTCATGAAGGCTTTCCTCATAATGAAAATTAACCCGTTTCAGGGAGACGTCATTCCGAGTCAGTTGTGGAAAAGATTCAATAATCGCTAGTTTTTCTTCAAAAGTAAGCATGGATTCCTCCGGTGAGATGGATTTGTTTGTCGATTATATCATAGGTGGGACATAGAACGAAAAGAAGGAGAAGGGAAAAATGAACGGAAAAAATCGAAAAGACATCGCAGCAGGTCTTGAAGTCGAGATTGTATTGAAACAGGACCAACGCACTGGCAAGCGCACCCGTGGGATTGTCAAGGATATCCTGACGAACTCCAGTACACATCCTCATGGAATCAAGGTTCGTTTGACGGATGGACAAGTGGGGAGAGTGCAAGAGATTATCCAAAAAGGGAACTAAATTTCTTTACGAAAAAACGGACAGGCCACATGGGCAACTGTCCGTTTTGCATTTCATGAACGGTTCCGGTTTTGCAAATGCTCGATAGCTGGTACGGCAAAGCAAGCCAGATTCGACGGAAGTGCATCGAGCGAAAACCAGCGCATGTCGCCAATCGCCCCGCCTTCCTCTAAATTGCGTGCTTCTCCACTCAGGATCGTTACTTCGTAAATAACCGAAACCCAATGCTCGGCATTTTCCGGGCGGATGGTTTCTGCGGTGCACAGCAGGGCCTTTATCTCGACGTCGAGATTGACTTCTTCTTTGATTTCGCGGATAACACTCGTCTCCAGTTGTTCATAGGGATCAACTTTTCCCCCGGGAATGCTCCACGTATTTTTCTCTGGATCTCTGTTTCGTAATACCAGCAAAATCTCATTCTTGTCGTTTAGGATGACAGCTCCTACGCCCAATCTTGGTACAGTTATCGTAGTCGTCATGGTTTCTCCTTCGATAGGCAGATTCGTTTCTTCCATTATAGCAAGGTCCAATCGTTAGCCGGACAAAACAAGAAACCGCCTGAAGAGACGGTTTCGAGAGGTTTAGCAAAACGTTACCGGTAAGAATCATGGGTAGGGGCGAAGACATCCTCCGTTGATTCCCGCACCAAAATAAATGGCCCAATATTTCCTAATCCATGCAAGCATGTATTGTGATGGGCGATGATTTGCTCCGCTGACAGGACCTTATTGTCCGAGGTAGAGTGCCCGTCTTTGACAAGCGTCACATCATAGCCGAGTGTCGTCGCTTTGCGGCAGGCGCTGTCGATACAATACTCGGTTTTGCACCCCATGATGACAAGGTGGTTAATTCCGAGCGCTTGTAGCTTTTCGTGCAGGTCTGTTCCGTGAAACGAGTCTGTCGCTAGTTTTTGAACCACCGTTTCTGATGGCAGAGGGGCGATCTCAGGGTGGATGGCAAAGTCGTCTGAACCGACTCCTCCGACATCCGCATCCTGAACGTACAGCACAGGAATGTCCTTGCTATAGGCATCTTCTCTGACTTTTTTCAATGTTTGGACAAGTGTAGCCGGCTGAAAAACAGGACCAAATTGCCCTTCGATAATACCTACTTGCGCATCAATAATCAGTAGTGCTGTTTTCCGAATCAATTCATTTCCTCCTAGGTGAAAGGGGGCTAGTGCTGGTGCTCCCCTTTTTGGTTGTTTGGTACACGCACAGCTTTATAAGAACGTTGATTCATGTCCTTTTTCATAACTGACCACTCCTTTCATCATAGACGAGCGTGAATCCGCTCTGGATAATTGTACCACAAAAAAGACTCATTCCTATTGGAAGGAACGAGTCTTTTTCGATTGCGAACTTCTTATGATTCATTTTCCTTTTTCGGTACAAACTGAAAGATATCATGTGATTCGAAGGAGTCGATCAAACGGGACAGCCACAGATAATATTCCAACCCATTTTCAATACGCTTGATACTAAGGTCAACACGTTCCCTGACTTCTTCCGTAAGCTCTTCGGATTGCTGGAGTGCGCGAAGCTCAAGGAGAGACTTTTTCAAGGCGTGTACATTATGTTCACAGGCGTGTCGCCACTTCACGGAAAAGAGGTCGATGAAGTTCTGGTACCAATCCAGATTGACCTCGTAATGATCCTTCCGTGTCCCTTTTTTCCATATCTTTTCTACCATATTTAAGTCCATCAATGTGCGGACGCCAGTGCTCATGCTGGTTTTGCTCATGCCCAGTGCTTCGCCCATCTCATCGAGTGTCATTGACTTGTCCTGAAAGAGCAATGTGCCATACAGCAGTCCCGTTGACATGGTAATTCCATACAGATCCATGTTGCGAGCTAGCGTTTCAATCACGCGTTCCTGAGCTTTTTCGAGGATTTTTTCCTGATTGGTATCCATTTTGAAAAAAGCAGCTCCTCTAGTCATAGTAACCTGACTAGAATTGTACGTCTCCAAAAGAAAAAAGTAAATGGAGATGTTGTACAGTATATACGTGATAAACTGAGAATACAGGAAGTAAAGTACGTAAAGTTTTTTCTGAACGCTGAAAATGACGGATTATCATGCCTCATCCAGTTTGAGGTAAAAAAAACGGCTGGTTACAATTGTAAGGGTAAAGAACAGTCCGGATGCCGGGCGTAAAAGTTGGAGGTGACCATATGCCCAAGATCAAAGTAGAGAATTTGACCAAAATCTTTGGACGCCAACCCCAACGCGCATTGTCCCAGGTGAAGCAGGGGAAGACCAAGCAAGAAATCTTGAAGGAAACGGGTCTTACCCTTGGGGTGAATCAAGCGAGTTTTGAGGTGCATGCAGGCGAAATTTTCGTCATCATGGGGCTTTCGGGAAGCGGGAAGTCGACCTTGGTTCGATTATTGAACCGGTTGATTGAACCAACAGAAGGCAAAATCCTGATTGACGGTACGGATATCGTCAGTATGAACACCGAGCAGTTACAGGATGTAAGAAGAAAGAAGCTGGGCATGGTATTTCAAAAGTTCGCCTTGTTCCCTCACAGGACGGTACTTGAAAATGCGGAGTACGGTCTGGAGATTCAAGGGATGCCAAAGGCCGAGCGTGAGGCAAAAGCGAAAAAGTCACTCGCACTCGTCGGACTCGGCGGTTGGGAAGCAAGCTACCCGGATCAGCTGAGTGGCGGGATGCAGCAGCGTGTGGGTCTGGCCCGTGCACTCGCGAATGAACCCGATGTGCTGTTGATGGATGAGGCATTCAGTGCCTTGGACCCGTTGATTCGCAAGGACATGCAGGATGAGCTGTTGGAATTACAGAGCACCATGCAGAAGACCATTATTTTCATTACGCATGATCTGGACGAAGCATTGAAGATCGGGGATCGAATCGCTCTGATGAAAGACGGTGCGATCGTACAGATCGGCTCGCCGGAAGAAATCATGACCAATCCGGCAAATGAATACGTAGAACGCTTTGTAGAGGATGTGGATCGTTCCAAGGTATTGTCCGCCGAAAAAGTCATGAAGCGGGCAGAGACGATCACACTGGACAGAGGGCCTCGCGTCGCACTGCAAATGATGCGTGAGCGCGGTGTCTCCAGTTTGTACGTGGTGGATAAACGAAAAACATTGCTGGGTGTGCTGACGGCAGACGCAGTAAATGGAGCCAAGGAAGCAGGGCAGTCGCTGGAATCCGTGCTGCGAACCGAGGTGCCGACAGTCGGACCGCAGACGCTTCTCAATGAGATGTTTGACCTTGTCGCGTTTTCAGATATTCCCGTGGCGGTTACAGGAGAACAAAATCGTCTCTTGGGCGTGATTGTAAAAGGAGCCGTCTTGGGCGGGTTGGCAGGAAAAGTAAATCAACAAGTTCCAGAGCCAACGATTGAAGAGGGGCAGGTGAATCCATCATGAGTCAAAATCAACTTTTTCCGAAGCTGCCGCTCGACAGTTGGGTAGAAACGATTGTAGATGGACTGGAAGAGAATTTGGGCTTCTTGTTCGACTTCATATCAGCTGTAATCGGTGGAACCGTTGACTTGTTTTCGTGGATTCTAACAGGAATCCCGTTTTGGGCCCTGATCATTTTGTTTACGCTGCTGGCCTATCGCGCTGGCAAAGTGGCAATTGCTCTTTTTACCTTCATTGGACTTCTTCTGATTCAGAATCTGGGTTATTGGGAGCACTCAATGGAAACACTTGCGCTGGTATTGACGGCAGGTTTGATCTCGGTGATTATCGGGATTCCCGTCGGTATCTGGTGCGCGAAGAATGATTCCGTGCAAAAGGTCGTCACACCGCTGCTTGATTTCATGCAGACGATGCCGGCGTTTGTGTACTTGATTCCTGCCATCTTTTTCTTTGGGCTCGGTAAAGTACCGGGGGTTATCGCTTCTGTCATTTTTGCGATGCCACCGACGATCCGTCTGACCAACCTGGGAATTCGTCAAGTTCCTGCCGATCTGATCGAAGCTTCTGAGGCATTCGGTTCAACCTACTGGCAAAAGCTGACGAAGGTACAGTTGCCGATTGCCAAGACGACAATGATGGCCGGAATTAACCAGAGCATTATGCTCGCGTTGTCCATGGTCGTGATTGCCTCGATGATTGGGGCGAAAGGCTTGGGGGCAGACGTGTATCGTGCCGTGACACAGATCAAGATCGGTGAAGGTTTTGAGGCGGGTCTGGCCATCGTTATTTTGGCGATTCTGCTGGATCGTCTCACGCAAAGTGTTGGAAAGAGAAAAAACGCGTAGGAGGGGTTTTCATGAAAATGAAAAAAGGCACCTTGAAAGGGCTGGCAGTCGCACTCGGACTCAGTATGGTGATGGCAGGATGTTCAAACGCGGGTACACCGCAGGGAAATCAGCCTGCCGAGGGCAATACGGGTACGTCTGCACCGAATAGCGTTGGAGCACAAGTGGATCATAAAATTATCGGAATAGATCCTGGCGCTGGTCTGATGAAAGCGACGGAAAAAGCCATGAAAGACTACGATCTGAAAGATTGGGAACTCGTAGAGGGCTCGAGTGCAGCGATGACGGCAGCTCTGACACAAGCCTACAAAGACAAAAAGCCGATTATCGTGACAGGTTGGACACCGCACTGGATGTTCTCCAAATTTGAGATGAAATACCTCGAAGACCCGAAAGGCGTCTTCGGGAAGGATGAACAGATTCATACCATCGTGCGCAAAGGACTGAAGGAGGAGCACCCAAGTGCGTATGCGTTCCTCGACAAGTTTTCGTGGACACCCGCGGACATGGAAAAAGTGATGCTCGATATCGAGAGCGGCAAAAAGCCGGAAGAGGCAGCAGCCGAGTGGGTGAAAAACAATGAGGCTACCGTCAACAAGTGGGTAGAAGGCATTCAGCCCGCGGAAGGCAAAAAATTGACGCTCGCCTACGTCGCGTGGGATTCTGAGATCGCCAGCACGAATGTGGTGAAGACGGTCCTGGAGCAAAAGCTGAAATACAAGGTGGAGCTTAGCCAAGTAGAAGCCGGTCCAATGTGGGTAGGGGTATCAAACGGTGATGTGGACGGAATGGTAGCAGCATGGCTGCCTACGACGCACGCAGACTACATGGAAAAGCTGGGGAAAGACGTTGAGGACCTCGGTCCGAACCTGCAAGGAACCAAGCTGGGCTTGGCTGTTCCAGCCTACATGGAGATCAACTCCATTGAAGATTTGAAGAAGTAACAGACTCAATACAGAAGGCACCGCTCACGATGGGGCGGTGCCTTTTTTGCTGTGTTACGGTATAGGTTTGCTTTCCATGACAGCGGGCCAAGCTTGCTGTTTGTCCAGCGTGGCAGGCTCCGGTGCAAAGACCCGCAAAACGAGATTGAACTCGCCTTCAGGGAGCGGAAGCCAGTTGCCTTCCTTGCCTTTGGGAGGTTGCTGCTGCAAATACAGATCGAGGGAGCCATCGGGATTGTACGTAAGCGTTCCTGTATTGCTGCGAACCGATGCGCGTTCGGCCGCTGTTTTGGCTAAAAACAACTGGTTGTCATAGACGTTGATCGACCAGAATGCAGACGTCTTGGGAAGCTGTTCCTTTGTAAAATGCAGCAAATAGCTGTTGGCTCCCGTAAGCGGTTTTCCTGATCCATCTGTCAATGCACGATAATAGGCTTCCTCGCTCGGCACATTGGCTCCAATGCCGGAATAGGCGATAAAGGAACGGGCGAGAAACTGACTTCCATATGTGCCGATGGGGGAAAAGGAGCCCCATCCATTACGGAAGGCGGAATAGCCGGGCAAGCCATTTTGCACGATGGACGGGGCATCCTGTAAGGCACGCTGTAGGCCTGCAAGCTTGGCTGGACCGAGCGCGGAAGGATCAAAGCCTTTTTGGACATCGATCCCGGCTTGAGCGAACTGATCGAGCAAGACGCGATCACATTCGGGCGGAGGATTGCTCTGAATCCATTTCGTCATGACCTGAAAAAAGGAAAGGGATGACAGCACGTCAGGGGGAAGCGCTTCGGGAACATGTGCCGTTTGCAATTTTGGGTGGACAGGGGCAATCGCGATTTGTTTTTCAAACGAAACAGCCTGCGGCAAATCAGCCTCACCCTTTACCTCGACACGGCCAATGAGCCAGACGGTATTCGTAGGGGCGTAGATTACAGGTATATGAGCAGGGGTAGGCCCTTTCCATTGCGGGCTTGCAATGATGTATTGCCCGGCCTGCTGTTTGGTGGAACGATTGGAGACATTGCGAAACGTATTCGTATACGCATCCAGCATTTGCACGGTATAGTAGCGGTTTTGCGGATTGGCGGGGACAGTCAAGCGGACGGGCGTCTCTGACAAATCCAGCCATGCGCTCATATACAATGTATCGGAGTTCGGCGTCACAATATCCCGATAAGCTGGGGAAGCGAGTGTGTCCGCATAATAAAACTGGTTGATTGGCGCCCGATTTTTGACCATGGCTTCCATCGTTTTGGCGGACATCACTAATGGATACCCGTAGATGTATGCTTGAATGCCGAGCGAGTAGGCAAGCCTCTCCTGCGATTGAAGAAACGGCTTCGATTGGTATAGAGGTGACTGTTGGACAGTTGTAGTGTTTGTTGTCTCTTTTGCAAATGAGAGGCCCGACAGGTGAAGCGTCATGCAAAGCAGGGAAACGATTAGTGTCAGGCGCTTTTTCAATAAAGGAAGCATAAAGCCCCTCCTCATTACCAGAAATGGGGTTCGCACTGGTAGTGTTCTTCATAGGAAAGGGGCTTTATGCAAGTTGAGCTGGAATATTTTATTCTTAATGCGGCTCCACAGAAATTGCAGGCGCCCGCCACGCTGGGCAGGTCGCATACAATTTCGACGCTCCCTGTAGCAATTCCCTATCACGCCATCGCTTGCCCACACACTGTATGCCAATAGGAAGACCTTGCTCATCAAAACCTATCGGGATCGTCACGACCGGACTTCCTGTTACATTAAACAGACTCGTATAAAAAGTTGTAGCGGCCCAGTAGTTTTGCGGGTTCTCGTCTACGTACAGCGGTTTGGTGTAAAGCGGTTTGTAGCCCCACATTTTCGATTTTGCCATATGTGGGAAAGCTGTCGTGCAACTGACCGGACACAAGAACAAGTCGCAGTCTGCCATGAATTGCTCAAAGCTGCGAATGAGCTGCTCACGAATGGTTAAGACACGCATGTAGTTTTTGAACGTTAGTGGGATGAGCATGGTAGCCGAGGGAAGCTGGCGATAAATCGGCATCGTTATGAGATGAGCAATACCACGAATGAGTGGAGGTGTCGTAGAGTTTAACTCCGCGTCGATGATTTTTCCCCATGTTTCCCAAGCTTTGCGTACATCTAAGGGCGGTGTCGTCACTTGCTCTACGCGCATGCCTTGTTGCTCCAGCATTTCGACAAAGCGACGCAATTGATCACGAATGGCTCGACTCGTCGGGTAACCGGGTAGCTCCTCCATCCAGCGGATGTGCAGGGGCTGTTCCTTGATGGTAGGGGGCAAGACTTGTGGTCCATGAGGCAAGCCAGCGTTGCCGTTTCCACCACTAATGATGGAAAACGCCACTTCCAGGTCTTCGATTGAACGGGCTACAGGGCCATAGCAGGCCATGTGACGAGACGACCTATAATCAGACATTCCTTCAAAGCCGGGCATGTGTCCTGTTGCCGGAACGGCTCCTTCTGTCGGCTTCAAGCTGAACACACCACAATAATGAGCGGGGACACGCAACGATCCTCCGATGTCACTCCCGATATCCAAATAAGAAAGTCCCGCGGCAACCGCAGCTGCCGAGCCTCCGCTGCTACCTCCCGAAGTCCTCGCCTGATTCCACGGATTATTCGTCCGACCGTAAATATCGTTGTCTGTTTGGAGATCCATGAGCAGAGTAGAGACATTCGTTTTGCCAATCAAAACGGCTCCTGCCTGCTTCAGTCTGCGGACGATGGCTGCGTCATGTTGCGGAATGTAGCCTTTTAGAGGGGGGAAGCCAGAAGTAGTGGGGAGTCCGGCTGTGGCAAAGGAATCCTTGATTGTGATTGGCACCCCGTGAAGGGGCCCCCGAATGTTGCCTTCTGCCATTTCTTTGTCCGCTTGCTTGGCGGATTCGAGAGCAGCCTGCTCGTCATAAGCGACGATAGCATTCATTTTGTCATTAAGCGAGGCTATTCTTTTAAAGGTATGCCGGGTAGCTTCCTCGGCGCTTATTTTCCTCTCGCGAATCCAAGTGCCCATCTCCGTTGCTGTCAAATAGGTCAGTTCCTTCATTCGATTCACTCCTTTTCACACGTCCAGCGTACGACAGGAGAACGAGGAAAACTTGATCAAAAATGCGAACCACCATCGACTATTCTCGGGCTAGAACAGGTATATAAATGAAGCAAAGCGAATCAGGATGGTCATTTCCGAGAAAGCGGTGATCGTAGTATTCAAAATCGTATCGGGCATAAAGCTGGTCGGATGCGGATGCATGTGTCATCCAGCTCCCGTATATGTATTGATACGTCAGCTTGAGATTTTGCACCGATCCTTTGTGAGGGAAGACAAGATAACCTGATGCAGGCAGCGTGAGTGATTCCAATCCGTCTGTGCCAATATGCGCTGTAGTGTGTATGCCAGCAAAATAGGCAAAGCTCAACGAAAGCCCGAAAGCATCCGGGTATCGAATGACCCCATAACGCTTCTGGTTCTTCTGTACGTCGATTTTCTGTCCCAATCGGTTCCAGCAATGGACAATATCAGTTGTCGAACGGGTAGTGGAGGAGTAGCCTACCAGGTTCAGTTCTTCATGGGCAGGGACATAGACGGGCTCAATCAATTGTGACTGAATATTCTCTAAATAGGGTAGCTCGATACGCTCCAGCATTGTGTACCGCGGCATTTTTCCAGATCGACGAAGAGCAGAGGGAGGCAGGCCAAAGCGTTTGGTAAAGGCACGAGTAAAGGCTTCGTGAGAATCAAAGCCGTATGTAAAGGCGACCTCCGTCACGCTCTTTTGTTCCAGCGACAGCGCTTTGGCAGCCTCGGTCAAGCGTCTCTTCGAAATGTATTGGCCGACAGTTTCTCCTGTCACGTGAAAAAACAAGCGTTGAAAATGGTACTTGGAATAACCGGCGGCTGATGCCACTTCATCGAGTGTGACTTTTTCCGTTAACTGCTTTTCGATAAAAGAGAGGGCATATGTTATTTGCTCCATATAGTTCATGGCGTCACCTGAAATAGGAAATAAGATCTTTTTTAGGATACCATATGCCTTGAACTGATTTTTTTGAAAAAAAGCCAGAATGCCAAAGAATAGGGAGAGAATACAATGAAGTAGGACAACATTATTGGAGGTAGCCGTGGAGCAGCATTTGGATCTGTTTTTGATGAAATATGGATATGTCGGCATCTTTTTTTCGCTCACACTTGGTGTTGTAGGGCTCCCCATACCCGATGAGGTACTGATGACGTACGCTGGCTATGCAGTTTCCCGCGGTGTCTTGCACATGCCGTTTACAGTGCTGAGCGCTTTTTTGGGAGCGGCAGTAGGAATTACGATTAGCTATGCCATCGCGTGGAAGTGGGGGCTGCCGTTGCTTATGAAGGTTGGACCGTACTTGCATATTACGCCGAAAAAAATTGAGTCAACCCAGAAGCTGTTTGCCAAGTACGGTCCCTACCTACTGCTGATCGGCTATTTTTTGCCTGGCGTCCGTCATATTACCGCCTATCTGGCAGGAGTCTCCGCGATGGAGTTTCGACGATTCGCTTTTTTTGCTTACGCCGGTGCATTTCTTTGGAGTGTCACTTTTTTACTGCTGGGAAAGGCGCTTGAGAAAGAGTGGCTCAAGGTCGTCATTTATATACGACATTACGGCATCACATTTTTGCTAATCGGTTTGGCGATTGGAATGATGGTTTATATTTGGATGAGGTACAGGCGCGATACCAGGACATAGGGAACAAGCATTAGTTCCTGCTGATCGCCATGCTATCCTTTACCAAGCGGACAAATTCGAGCTGTTCCTCTCCGGTGGCTGTGGCTTCCGCCAGTTTAAGTACATCAGCAAGGGAGCTTCTTTCGGCATAGGGACTCTCTCGCAATATTTCCCCGTACTCTGCTACAGCAGCAAGGAACGTCACATCAGGAGACAAGGTATTTTGCACACCCACGGTCTCGGAGATTTCTTCTACTTTTTGGGAAGTGGCATGATGATAGCGCACGCGAACCGTCCCGAGCTCTGCATGGGCAGGGGAAGCGAGCTTCACTTCATAAAGAGCGGTCACGCTATGGCCAGCGCCAATCTCGCCCGCATCTGTCTTGTCGTTGCGAAAATCTTTGTCGCGGACATCGCGGTTCTCATAACCGATCAAACGATACGAGACTACCTTCTTAGGGTCGAATTCTACCTGAATTTTTACGTCACGAGCGATCGTTTGGAGGGTGCCCGTCAATGATTCCGTAAAAATGCGGCGCGCCTCAGAAAACGTATCAATGTAGGCGTAGTTGCCTTCTCCTTTATTCGCCAGTTGCTCCATCAGAACATCATTATAATTTCCCATGCCGAAGCCAAAGGAGCTCAAGTAAATGTCTTTTCGCGCATAGTCCTCGATCGAACGTAAAATGCCCTCGGCCCCTGTTTCTCCTACATTGGCCACCCCGTCGGAGCATAAAATCACCCTGTTAATGGCAGTAGGCTTGAAGGAACGAGCTGCCATTTCATAACCGAGGACCAGTCCTTCTTCTGCATTGGTGGAGCCTTCGGGTTGCAGTTCATTGATGGCTGATAAAATTGCCTGTTTGTCTTCGGCAGAGGTTGAGGGTAAAAGAACGCGTCCCTCTGATCCATAGACGACGATCCCTACTGAATCTGTAGGTTGGAGTTGATCGACAAGAACATGTAAGCTTTTTTTCACCAGCTCTAATCGGTTTTCCCGATTCATCGAGCCAGATACGTCAATGACAAAGACGAGATTAGCGGGCTTCCGCTCTTCTGCGCGTAACTCCTTTCCTTTGATCCCGATTCGCACTACTTGAAGATTTTTTTGAAACGGAGAGGGGCCACTATCGGCCTGGATCGCAAATGTTTGATTGGTTGGCGCGGGATACGAGGTAGGGAAGTAGTTGATGAATTCCTCCACCCGAATGGCTTCTGCTGGCGGGAGATTCCCTTCTTTTATAAAATTGCGCATCATGGTGTAAGAGGCTGTGTCCACATCAGCAGCAAAAGTAGACAGACGGTCCTTCGCCGTAGAGACAAATTGGTTGGTGCCGTAATCTTTGAAGTACATGTCATTGGGGATGGGATCGGCCGATTTTTTCAGGGCGTAATCAGCTAGTTGGCTGGGAGGACTTGGACTGGAGGCTACCTGATTGTTTTGACCTTGCTCAACAGATGCTGCTGGTTTGTTTCCACTTTCACTTCTTGATACGAACTGCTCGCTCGAGCTGCATCCGATCAAGGATGCGACCAATAGGGTGATGCCACTGCCTTTCACGATTTTTCTCATCTTTGGTTATTCCCCCTTTGCCTATGTGACGTGGTAAAAAAAGGAATGTTACATAAGAAGGAGAAGTAGGCTTGTCCGCAGCAAGAGCTTCACTCGCAACGACAGCCAGGATCGAGTCGTAGCTGCGGCTCCGAGTGGAGAAATGATTTATGTTTAGATTAGTCGGCAATCTTCACTAAAGTGAGGAATCCGGTCACCGTCGTCGTTCCGTCTGCAAAGCTTTGCAAAAACTGGTCTGTGATACCTCCCGTACGGAATATGTCTACGATGTCACCAGGTGCTAATCGGGTGAAAGAGGTAACCATACCGAATGCATTTCCATCCGCTGCACTATCCGCACTGCTAGAAGTTCCGGCAGAGCCCGTAATATTGGCGCCATTCCTTCTGATAATGAAAGACACTTCACTCGCTTGTGCAGTAGTAACACGATAGCTGATGAGATAGATGCCGCTTGCAGGTACGGTTACTTGCCCGCCAGCGAGTAAAAAGCCAGGTGAATTGTCTGCATTCGCGACAGTAAGCGGGACGATCGTATTTGGCGAAATATCGATAGCGGAGGATAGCCAGAAGTTACCGAAAACACTGGAAACAGTACCCGTCGCGCCTGTTACACCCGTGGCTCCTGTAGTACCTGTAACGCCTGTAACGCCTGTAGTACCAGTAGCGCCTGTAGTACCAGTAGCGCCTGTACTGCCAGTATCGCCAGTAGCCCCCGTGACACCAGTACTTCCAGTACCTCCAGCTCCGGTCGCCCCAGTCGCCCCTGTAGCACCCGTTGCCCCTGTTCCCCCTCCACCTGGTCCGGTGGCTCCTGGTAGACCAGTTGCTCCAGTTGCTCCGGTTGCTCCTGTGAGACTAGCCATAAACGATGCTGTTAATACGGAATTCAGCTTGTTGTTCAGCAGAATGTCTTTCTTTGTGATCTCTCTGAGTGTATTTACTACGCTAGAATTTACGTTTAGCAAGTCACTAATGGTTGCAGGGGGACCTGTTAATCCTGGAAGCGTGCCAAGGACATATTGAAGCTTCTCCGCCTCTGCGTTAATGATATGGCTTAAACCAAGTTCCTCCAAAGCGAAGGATGCGAGTAGCAAGTTTACGACTTGGCTTTGTGTAATGGTAAACAGCTGCGTAATGTTGGGGATATTTGCTTGTGACAAATAAAACGTCCTCCTTTATTTATGTCTTTTCATCCTATTCCGCTATCATGCATAAGGGAATTCGTCGGTTTTATTGTTTTTATTCAGGCGCGGTTTCCCATGTGATGCCTTTCTTTCTTGCCCGTTATTCAATCTTCTTGTAATATTAGGAAATATTTGTGGTGTGACGGTCGCTCTAGTCAATGGAAATCAATCATGGAAAGAGGTAGATTGCTGCAAAAATCAATCAAACAAGAGAGGTTATGAAATGAATCTAGGAATTCAAGTAACGCAAAATCAACTGATGGATGTTCTACTAAACGTTGCAGTAGCTCGTCCCGTATTTATTTGGGGCGCACCGGGAATCGGCAAGTCGTCTCTCGTCGAGGCGTTTGCCGAGCAGGTGGGCCTACCTTGCGTATCGTTATTGGGCAGTCAGTTGGCACCTGAGGATATTATCGGTGTCCCGCAGATCGTTGACGGGAAAAGCAGATTTTGCCCACCTGCGCAAATTGCGCGAGAAGAACCGTACTGCTTGTTTCTTGACGAATTGAATGCATGCTCCCAAGAAGTGCAAAAGGCGTTTTACAGTCTGATTCATGAGCGGAGAATCGGGGATTACCATCTGCCAGAAGGGTCCATTGTGATTGGAGCAGGAAACCGCGCGCAGGATAGCGCCATTGTCAAACCGATGTCATCTGCTCTGATCAACCGGATGTTCCACGTGCAATTGTTAGTCTCGTATGAACAATGGATGAATTGGGCGTACAGCAACGGCATCCATTCCTACGTGCTGCAATTTTTGGAGGTGCGCCCGGACTATTTGTGGTCGCAGCCACCGAAGAGCGAGGAACCATTTTCTACTCCGCGTTCCTGGCACATGCTCTCTGATGCCCTGAACGAATTCGGTGAGAACTTGACGACAGAGATGGTGGGGGTACTGGCCTTCGGATGCTTGACGCCCCAGCATGCTGCTCAATTTCGAGCTTTTCACAAGAACATTCAAGGCAAATACCAGCTCAACCGTATTTTGGAGGGAGAGGCTTCTTTCCCGACGGCTCCAGAGGATCGGGACGTACTGTATTTTCTGGCCGATTCATTCCGTTCGCAGATCAAAAAAGAATTGCCAGCGGATAAAGCCTCCGTGGGGGAGCAGCATAAACGGTTCGCACACCGAGCGAAAGCTCTCTTGAAGGAGCTCGCCTCTATCTCTCTCGAAATGGCGCAGATGGTAGTGGCGCGGCACGAGGATGGCGACGGATTGCCAGACTGGTTCGTTGTAGAGGTCATTCGTGATTTACCGCGTCTGGCTATGGACAGGAAGGGAAAATAGCCAATGGCCAGAGGAGTTCAAAACGACCCGGCGACACAAAACTACGAGCAGGCCGTACATTTTTTGAGTCATCACCCGATGTTTGGACCACTGTCCTCGCGAGCGCACTTTATTCGTTCCGAGCGAAGTGTTTGTCCGGATAACGGTTGGGTAGTCGTGACCCGGGAAGGCAGCTTGTACGCGCATCCGAAGCGCAGAGGAGAAGTCGGGGAATGGATTTATGTTCTCGCACATGCGCTCTTGCATTTGGGCTTCGGACATTTTGTGGAAAAAGAGCAGCCGATTTTGTGGAACATCGCATGCGATTGTTATATTACGCGCTTTTTGAGAGACATGAAGCTGGGGGAGCCTCCTGCTGAAATGGCCTTTGAGCTGGATAAATCGGGAAAGAGCGAAGAAGAGCTGTATGACTGGTTCGTGGAGCATGGGGTGCCGGAGCATTTGAAGCTGTTTGGAACGGGCGGGGAAAAACAGGCAGATATGCTATTCTCGGATAAATACGCCCGGTACACCTACAAGCGAGATGTGAAGTGGGAGAGGCTCCTGGGGATTGGGCTGGCGCAAGCGGTGCAAAGTGCTGTCAGCGTAGCGGGCGGCTATTCGGATGCGCTCGGGAATGAAGAGAACCAGCTATCCGAGGCACAGAAGGCCAAGCGCTGGTTCATCAATCATTATCCATTGCTGGCTTCCTTGGCGAGTCATTTCACGATCATCGAGGATTCACAGATCTGCCAACGGCTGCAAATCTCGGTGGCAGCCATCGATGTAACATCCAACGAAATCTTCATCAATCCTGCGGCGGGCTTGGATGAAGAGGAATGCAAATTCGTGATGGCACACGAGCTATTGCACGCAGGGCTTCGCCACCATGAGCGCTGCCAAGGCCGCGACCCGTATTACTGGAATGTCAGCTGCGATTACGTGATTAATCAATGGCTGATGGAGCTCGGTGTGGGACGTTTTCCGCAAATTGGCGGACTGTACGACCCAGACTTGAAGGGACTCTCGGCAGAAGCGATTTATGACCGAATCGTGACAGACATGCGTACGTATCGCAAGCTCTACACCTTACGTGGAATCGGTATGGGCGATATTCTGGATGGCGACGATCCGCGTTTTTGGGAAAAGGGTCCGGGAACGACGCTGGATGACTTTTACCGCAATGCGATGTCGCAAGGATTGATGTACCACCAGGAGAGGGGACGAGGGCTTTTGCCTGCGGGGTTAGTAGAAGAGATTCGCGCCTTGGGACAACCGCCTATTCCGTGGGATGTTCAGCTTGCCCGTTGGTTTGACGAGCATTTTCCGCCGTTGGAAAAGAGTCGCACGTATGCAAGGGCAAGCCGTAGACAGTCCTCTACACCTGACATTGCCCGTCCTGCCTGGAGCTTTCGGGAAACGGACCAGTTGGCACGCACGTTTGGCGTCGTGATCGATACGTCCGGCTCGATGGATACCAAGCTGCTCGGCAAAGCATTAGGGGCGATCGCGAGCTACAGTGAAGCGCGAGATGTTCCGTATGCGCGCGTGGTCTTTTGTGATGCGCAGGCGTATGATGCGGGCTACCTTTCTCCCGAGGACATTGCAGGTCGCGTCAAAGTAAAAGGACGAGGGGGAACGATCCTGCAGCCGGGCATTGACATGTTGGAGAAAGCAGCCGATTTTCCAAAGGACGGTCCAATTTTGATCATTACCGATGGGGAATGTGATCGGATCAAAGTAACTCGTAGTCATGCCATTATGCTTCCGAAGGGGAGTAATCTGCCGTTCGTGGCGCGAGGACCGGTATTTCGGATGGAATAGCAGGGTTTAGGCTCCGTATCGATACGGGGCCTTCTTCACGATCTTTTTACAATGAAAGGGTAGGAAAAGCGATAAAATAGCTTGTATGATGAAGCGGAAAGCGGAGAGGTGTACAGCTAAGTGAAGAATAATCTTCAAGAAGAAACCGGGCACCAAATAAGTAGCTGGGAAGCTGTGCGTGAAGTTTTTCTCGTTTCGACCAAGCTGGGATTGACCTCATTCGGCGGTCCCATCGCACATCTCGGTTATTTTCACAACGAATACATTCGACGAAGAAAATGGATGGATGAGCAAAGCTACGCAGACTTAGTCGCGCTTTGTCAGTTCCTCCCTGGTCCCGCAAGCAGCCAGGTAGGGATCGGAATCGGAATCATGCGAGCCGGATTGTGGGGAGGCGTTGCTGCATGGATCGGCTTCACTCTGCCTTCGGTATTGGCGCTCCTGATATTTGCGTTCACTTTACAAGGAGTGGATAGTGGCAGTGCTTCTTGGATTCACGGTCTAAAATTAGTAGCTGTCGCGATTGTTGCTCATGCCGTATGGGGGATGGGACAAAAGCTCGCACCGGATCGAACGCGGGTGACGATTGCGATCATCGCGGCTACCATCACGCTGTTGTGGCATTCTGCATGGAGTCAGGTCACAGTCATGATTCTGGCAGGAATCGCAGGATTGCTTATCTTCCGGCAGCAAAAAGTTTCGGAGCTCCCTGAATTTCGTGTGCCGATCAGTCGTGGACTAGCCATTGCGTGCTGGAGCGTTTTCTTTGGACTTTTGCTTGTGCTGCCGATCCTCCGAGAGAGTACGGGATTTTCCTTGCTAGCGCTGTTTGAGAGCTTTTACCGTGCGGGCTCACTTGTTTTTGGCGGCGGACATGTTGTATTGCCTTTGCTGGAGAGGGAGGTAATCCCGACAGGCTGGGTAACGCAAGAGGCTTTTCTGACGGGATACGGGGCTACACAAGCAGTACCGGGGCCATTGTTTACATTTGCCGCTTATCTAGGAGCGATGATTGCAGGAGGAGTCGGTGCAGTAGTAGCTACGATTGCGATTTTTCTACCGGCCTTTTTACTTGTCATCGGCGCATTGCCGTTTTGGAATTCCTTGAGGAGAAATTCCAAAATCCAAGGAATGCTGGTAGGTGTGAATGCAGCAGTCGTCGGTATTTTACTGGCAGCCCTGTACGATCCGATTTGGACGAGTACCATTCTTGCTCCGCTGGATTTTGCGGTAGCGGCTATTTTGTTTATCATGCTGGAGCACTGGAAGCTGCCGCCATGGCTGGTTGTGATTGCAGGGGCTTTGTACGGTCTATTGCTTTCTTAGACTGACAGGTCTCACGAACCAATAAAGCTAGCACAGGGCTCGTAGACCTTGACAACGCCTGCCCAGTCGGAACTTCAAAAAGGGGTCCCGGCCAGTGAATCCCCCTGCTGGCGTGTCAGAGTCGAAGAGAACTGTGCTTTTTCTTCTCCTCCACAATGTTGACTCAAACCAAAGAAGGTTTGCCAACTATGTAGGTAACGCTTATAATACTGAATGAAAGTTCAGTATTATAAGATGAGAAGTTGGTGAAGAATCGTTGAATAAAAAAAAGCAGCAAACGGAGCAGACCAAGAAGAAGATAGCGGATGCGTCCAGAATTTTATTTATGCAAAAAGGTTACAAGGCCACATCCATAGAAGATATCGTGAAAGCTACTGGATACAGCGGCGGTAACATTTATTATCATTTCAAGAGCAAGGAAGGGCTATTCTTACATCTGATTGAAGCTTGGAACAGGGAATGGGAAGAGCAGTGGCTGGCCAAGGAACAGCTCTACACGACCTCGATCGATAAATTGTATGGAATGGCTGAACATTTTGCGACCGATTTTATGAACCATCCGCTGACCAAGGCTGCTGATGAATTTTTCGACATGTCGGTGAAGCCTTCAGATGTGGAGGAGCGTATCAACGAAATGATCCAAGGTTATATTGACTTTAATCAACAGTTGCTCCAGAAGGGGATCGATAACGGCGAATTTGAAATGACGAATGTAACCGGAGTCGCCATTATCTTGGACAGCCTGATGTTTGGTTTAAATCAACACTCGCGACGAATGGAACGAGAGGAAGCCTTGGCAACTTTTCGGTTAGCGATGGATGTATTTTTATTTGGCATTGTCAAACCGTCCCGCTAGCTTTTTTTACGTGATTATCTAGAATGGATATTCAGTGTTTTGGTAATGGATTGGAGGAACAGGAAATGGCTTTATTATTAAAAAATCAGGGAGCCCTATTGATTCTGATGTTCAATATTTTCCTTGTCTTTACGGGGATCGGGCTTGTTATACCGATTATGCCAAAGTACATGGAGAGTTTGGGAATTACCGGGGGGACTATCGGCTTGTTAGTGGCGGCCTTTTCGCTGACACAGCTTCTTTTTTCCCCCATTGCCGGACGATGGGCTGATTCGTTCGGAAGAAAAAAGATCATTGTGATCGGCTTGGTCGTATTTGCTATCTCAGAAGGGCTGTTCGGTATAGCGAATTCTCCCGTCCTGCTGTTTGTTTCTAGGTTGCTAGGCGGCATCAGCGCCGCACTGATTATGCCGGCGGTAATGGCTTACTCAGCAGATATTACAACGAATGAAGAACGAGCAGCGGGGATGGGGTATATTACGGCAGCTATTACGACTGGTTTTATTATCGGTCCAGGCATTGGAGGATACATTGCTGAATTTGGTATTCGCGCACCTTTTTATACCGCAGGAATTGCGGGACTGATTGCTGCATGCATCACGTTGTTCATCCTCAAGGAATCGAAACCTACGGAAGAAGCATTATCGGACTCTCATTCTAGTGAAAAACAACGAAGTAGTCTTCTTTCCCAGTTACTGTACTCCTATCGAGAGCCTTATTTTTTCAGTTTGATCATTGTGTTCGTCATGTCTTTCGGACTGGCTAATTTTGAAACGGTCTTTTCATTGTTTGTTGACCATAAGTTTGGATTTGAGCCGAAAGATATCGCGTTTATCATTACATTCGGGTCAATAGCAGGCGCAGTGGTTCAGCTTACTGCTTTTAGCTGGATCATGAATCGCTTTGGCGAGAAAAGGGTCATTTCTGTCTGTCTGCTCTTTGCTGGTTTGTTTATTGTCCTGACGCTTTTTGTTCACGGATTTTGGATGATTTTTGCTGTTACCTTTATCGTATTTCTGGCGATCGATATTTTGCGTCCGGCCATCAGTACCCAAATGTCGATGCTTGCGAAGGATCAACAGGGTTATGTTGCTGGTCTCAACTCCGCCTTTACCAGCCTTGGCAATATTGCAGGTCCTATCGTAGCTGGATTTTTATTCGATATCGATATCAACTATCCGTATGCGCTAGCGTGTCTGATTTTGCTTATCTGTTTCGTCTTATCATTAGGAGTGAAAAACCGCAACCTGAAGGATGCCAATGCGGCTTCCAGTCAAGCGTCCATTCAGGGGTGATACGATAGCTAAATAAAGCAGCGGCGAGTCTAAGATTCTGTGTTCAGGTCTTAGTTCGCCGCTGTTCCATTTTTCGGGTAAATAAATCTTTCATGATTCCTTAATGGAGATCGAAAGGGAAATTTACATCATTCATTTATAGTGGGAACGGTAATACATACTGTAAGGAGTGAAGCAAATGATGAAGAAAAAAGTGATGGTAGCAACTGCCGCCCTTATGATGTGTGTAGCATCAGTCGCCTCTGCCGCCGGGAATCCGCACTGGTCAAAAACCTCTCCAAAAGAGTTTGATCTGCAAGCTCATCGCGGCGGACTCGGACTCACAGTAGAATCCACATTGGCGTCGTTCTCCCACGCCCTTGAATTAGGTGTGAGCACGCTTGAGCTCGACGTGCAAATCACGGAGGACAAGCAGGCAGTTATTACGCATGACCGCAAAATTTCGGGTGCCAAGTGCCGAGATACAAGCCCACTTTTCGCTGGCGATCCTGAGTATCCGTACGTTGGCAAGTATATAAAGGACCTGACTCTCGACCAAGTTCGCACGCTGGACTGTGGCACGCAGACATTGCCGCAATACCCCGGGCAGCGTCCAAGCCCAGGTGCCAGGATGCCGCTGTTAAGCGATGTATTTGACCTCGTCAAGGACTACAAGGCCAATCATGTATGGATGAATATCGAGACGAAGGTAGAGGCGGGAGCACCGGAGCAAACTGCTCCACGCGAAGATTTCGTACAGATTGTCGCTCGCGAAGTCCGCGATGCCGGTATGCTTGATCGGGTATCGATCCAAAGCTTTGACTGGGGGGCGCTCATGCGCATGAAAGAGGTTGAACCGCGCTTGCCGATTGTGGCACTGACGAACGGTGCGCAATTCTTGCAGCCAGGTCAACCGGGAGCTTCACCGTGGTTGGGTGGAATCGACATTGACGACTTTGGAGGAGACCTCGTGGCGGCCGCCCACTCGTTCGGTGCAGACGCCATTTCCCCTGTACATGGCTCTCCACAAAACGGCAAAGTCACTGACGAGAATTACGTGCCCTATGTCACGAAGAAAATGGTAGAGGACGCACACAAGGTCGGGATGAAGGTGATTCCGTGGACGATCAATGACGCACCTACGATGAACAAGCTGATCGACGATGGCGTAGACGGGATCATTACGGATTACCCGGACCGTCTGCGTGAGGTCATGGAGCAGCGTGGGTTGAACCAACCGAAGAGCTACAAGACTCCCAAAAAAGAGAAGTAATAAGAAGACCAGTCCATGAGGGCTGGTCTTTTCTGGCATTCAGGGGACATAGCCATATCCAGGATATTTGACAACAGGCCATTTATCCTTGCGCAAGGCATCTAGTAATTCAGGACCTACACACAGATTGGAAGCGACGAGTTCATGCGGGGTGAGGGCCATCCATTGATTCAGCGACACATCGACAAAGCGGTCGCTCTTGAACATTTCAAAAAACCACACCGTTTCTGTCCCGGTATTCTGGATATAATGCCCTGTTGCAAAAGGAACGTAACCGACATCACCTGCCTGGTAGTCAAAGGTTCGGGCGTTTCCGTTTCCGGTAAAAACGGTCATCCGCGCTTGGCCTGAAATGTAATATTGCCACTCATCGTTATTGGGATGCCAATGCAGCTCTCTCATGGCACCGGGATGTAGCTCTACGAGTGCTGCCGCTATTGTTTTGGAGATCGGAAAGTTGCGGGAATCGACGATGCGCACACTTCCTCCAGGTGTAATGAGGGGACGTTGGGCGAGTAAACGATGGGAAAAAGGGAGGGGGACGGTTCCGTACGGAGATTCCACTTCATCTGCTTCGATAGAACCCGGAACCTCGTCCTGATAAATGTACACCTGCTTGCCAGGAATGTCGGCAAAGGCTGGTTCAGGCACACCAAAATTCGCAGAAAGCACATCTGTTGGCGTATGAGCAAACCAATCGGAGATCGATAGCGTATTCAGATCAGAAAAATGCCCATCGTCGAAAACGAGTAAAAACTCACAGCCATCCTCAAGTCCCTGAATCGAGTGGGGGATGCCGGGAGGGAAATACCACAGATCGCCTTTTCCGATATCCGCGATAAAATTCCGTCCGCGTTGGTCAACGGACGTAATTCGTGCACGTCCGAGCAGCATGTAAGCCCATTCCGCCTGCTGATGCCAGTGTAGCTCGCGAACCCCGCCTGGCGTCAGGCTCATGTTTACACCCGCAAGTGTAGTGGCGATTGGCAGCTCGCGAATGGTGACTTCCCGGGACCAACCGCCATGATTTAACGTCATGAAGGCATCTGAAAAGGAAAACTTCAGATTGGGCAGCAAGCCCGCATCTGTGACGGGAGGAGCTAGCATATTCGGATTTTGCCGATCACGCATGACGTTCCGTGGGCCGAGATCGACCCATCCGGTCCCGTCTCTCCTCATCGGTTGGGGAATTTGATTCCCCTTGTCTGGCGGATTCATCTGGGCAACCTCCTTTATCCTTGGACAGGCATAGGTATTGTCGTACTTCATCCACTAATCATGCCTATGCATCGGCTTGCCCGTTATGCAAACATTCAAGCCGTACTATCGTTTCTATGGGTGATTTTGTATAATTTCAGGAGTGATTGACAAATTGACAATAGTAGGATGGGTATAAAGATGACGAAGATTCCAAACGAGCAATGGCTAGCACGCTATGAACAAAAAAAACCGATGTTAGAGTCTCTTGTTGATTTACACACCTATTTCACATCAACGGAGATCAGTGGGAAACCAATCAACTTGCTTTCTTTGGGAGAAATCACGATTCCCACTGGAGATATCATCGTTCGTGATCCGCTTGTGTATCTGGAGAGAAGTAGTGCCCCGTATTTTCGAAAAGTCCCTACAGGAACCTTCCCATTAACCGTTTGTGTGGTAACCGTTGAAGAAGACCATTACCGGTATGCAGCTGCTAAGGTAGAGTTTACAGATAAAACTCCCCAAAAATTTACGGAAGCCCTCATTGGAAACGAGGATCTCGAAAATCTTGGGGAAGGTGAATATTTTGGCTTTAATGTGGATGCGGGCCTTGCTACTGTGGTAGATGTCAAAACGAGGGATGCTTATCTGGATTTTTATGATAGCTGGAAAAAAGACAATCCAGAGGGCAATATTTATGATGATTATTTTGCTGGTGTTTTTGCACAAAGCTACAAAGACCATCCCCAATACCAAAGAAGCGCTGGAGACTATATAAACTGGACGATACCAGGCACCGATTTATCGATTCCGATGATTCAGACGGGATTTGGAGACGGAGCCTATCCTGTCTATTTTGGGTTGGATGAAAACGACCAAATATGCCAGTTGGTCATTCAGTTTATTCACATTGAACTTGCTTTTGGTGAGGATGACGGCGAAGATGAAAGCTGGTAGGAAAGCCTCTCACCAATTATTTTTGGAAGAGGTGCCTCGCTTATCTTTCTTTGGAAAGAGAAAATAGCTGGCTGTAAACAACAGATCAATCCCCAGAACAACGGTCCATAGCCGGAGAATATGCCATAATGAAGCAGTTCGCTCCGCATCATCGATAAAGTAGATGGTCCCCGCTAAGAGAGCCGCCCCGATTACATAGGAGTAGAGATGTCTAAACCAGCTTTTGGCGTAATGCTTGGCATACTCCATGCCATATAACTTGGGCTTAGGCGTACCTTGCTTGGTGACATATTGCTGAAATTTTTCATCCGCCCATTGAATCATGCTTTTCCCAAACGCAAGCGATACCCCGATATAAACGGCAGCCAGCGCATGAGGAATCGTAGCGGTAGCTCCACGATACAAGTCCACGCTCGTAACGACGAGCAAAACTACATCAACAACAGGCGTCAGGGCGAGAAGAAAAAGCCCGGCCTTTTTTTGTTTGAGCACATACCTTGTGAAAAGGCCAAGTACAATGACCACCCAAAATGCGATTTCGCATGCGACAATCATCCATGCAACAAAATTCACTAGTATAGGTCCCCTTTTCGGAAGTTTCTTCTCCTGTATGAGAAGTTTTTGTAATACAACCGTACTAACAAAAGGAATCTTATCATCAAACTTAAAGTAATACAACTGTATTGTTAAAGTTGCTTGTCCCTTGAAAATCTTGTTAAAATACAACTATGCCAAAAATAATCGATCATGAGAAAAGAAGAGAACAAATAGCAGAAGCAACGTGGCGTGTCATTGTCGAGCAAGGAATGGAGGGAGCAACGGTAAGGGGCATAGCAAAAGAAGCAGGACTTTCATTAGGTGCTTTGCGACATTACTTCGCAACACAGGATGAACTGCTGATGTATGCCATGCAGCTCGTAAAAGAGAGGGCGATCGCTCGAATTGCTGAAATTCACGCGAATGAAGAATGGGCGCCAAAAGAGAAAATCACCAAAATCTTTCTGGAGCTTCTCCCTACGAATCAAGAAAAGATGGTCGAAATGGAAGTGTGGTTTGCTTTTACGGTGTACTTCCGGCACAAGAAAGAAGGCTTTGATGCACAGCACGACGGGATCTATGCCGGTGTCCGCAAGCTGTTGGACTCTGCTGATCAACTGAATCTATTACGCAAAGAGATCGACAATGAGATGGAAGCAGAGAAGCTCTATGCCGTCATCGATGGACTGGCGCTGCATGCCTATCTCGAACCGCAGCGTGTCGATGGGGAACGGATTACGAAAGTGTTGGAGCATCATCTTGCATCCTTGTTTCATTAACGGACTTTTACACTTCTTTTACGAAAAAGAGGGTCCATTCTTTATACAAGATAAGAAACACATACAAATACTCTCATAAAGAAAAGCAATCGGATCAAGGAAAGGTTGATCTGATTGCTTTTTTTCGTCGTGTGCGCTGGTTTACAAAGACCACAATGCGCTTTGATACGCAGTTAACAATGCTGGATTACGATGAGTGTACAAACATTTTTGAACAAAAATGAGTTTGTTGGTGTGTATAAGAAAAAATAACAATTGTCCAATAAAGATTGAATGATGAAGGGGTTTTCAACATGTCGAGTATTATGCTGAAGTCATTGTCCAAGCAATATACCAACGATAAATACACCCTGGACGATATCAGTCTGGAAATCAAAGACAAAGAGTTCCTGGTGTTATTGGGACCGTCCGGATGTGGAAAATCTACACTGCTCAGAATGATTGCCGGGATTGAAGAGATCACCCAAGGCGATGTGTACATTGGTGATGTTTGCGTCAATGAAGTGGAGCCAAAGGATCGAGGAGTTGCGATGGTTTTTCAAAACTATGCCCTTTATCCACATATGACCGTATACGAAAACATGGCATACGGCCTGAAAATAAAAAAGATCAAAAAAGCAGAGCGAGAAAAGCGCATCAAGGCAGCAGCGGATATTTTGCAAATTGATCATTTGTTGAAACGGTTCCCCAGTCAATTGTCTGGTGGGCAAAAACAGAGGGTAGCCATCGGGCGAGCGATCGTAAAGGAGCCAAAGGTCTTTTTGATGGACGAGCCTTTGTCCAATCTGGATGCCAAGCTGCGAAATGAAATGAGAATGGAGATCAAAAAGCTGCATGAGCGCCTGGATTCGACGTTCATTTACGTGACGCATGATCAGGTGGAGGCGGTTACCTTAGGGGATCGAATCGCGATTATGGCAGAAGGGAAGTTCCGACAAATCGGAACGCCGATGGAAATCATCGATTGCCCAGTGGATATGTTCGTTGCCAATTTCATCAGCTCACCGCCCATTAATTATATGGAAGCGAGTCTGATTCAGCGAGATAGCGGGGTCTATGTGGAGGTAGACGGGGTGCTGCTGGAAACCAATCTCCCGCTCGACGTGATGGAACAAGCTCCTGAGATTGTCGCGGGAGTCAGACCAGAGCATTGCTTTCTCACCGAAAACAGCGACGAGGCACTCGCCATGGAGGTACTGTTCACGGAAATTATCGGAACGGATGTGCTGATCCATTTGAAGTATAACGGGAGCAATTTCATCGTGAAAAAAAGCTTTACCCAGACGTATGCAAAGGGTCAAAAGGTGAACGTAGGGATTAATTCCGCTCATGTCCATGTATTTGACAAGCACACGCAAAAGAACCTGAGGTGCCGCCCATGAATGTACTCATCTCGTTAGACGGCATCAGTTATCAAAGCTTTGAACCTTACGCGCGGCACTGGATAGAAAATGATTACTCCTTTTGTAAAAAACTGATCACGACGTTTCCTTCGGTTACATTTACCGCACATGCGGCAGCGATGACCGGGAGCCAGCCGGGTAAGCATGGTGTCTTTGATAATATCGTAGCTCGCCCGGAAACGCTGGAAAGAGTAGCGTTGTATGGCGACCACGAGATTCTTTGCAACGAAGCACTTCATAAGCAGACGATTTTTCATTCGTTGGCGAGACAGGCAGGAACGAGCTGCTGCATTCATTGGCCCATGACGTCCGGAAATCCGTATATACACCATTTGATTACGGAATCGGGCAGCAAAAAAAAGCTAAAGTCAAAGGTTTCAGTTGAGGAAATCGACGATGTCGCACGGCGTGAAACGATGCGGGCGATCAAAACGGAAACCTATGATTTTATAGCGGCAAGGTTCGTCGGTTATGATGCGTTGTCTCACCAATATGGGAAAGACTCGACGGAGGCAATGCGGTGCCTAAAGGAACTGCTTACGTATCTCGATCAAATTGAGCAAACGTTGAAAAAGACACAAAAACCATTCAACCTGATCATTTTCTCAGATCATGGGCAAAGCGATATTCGCTCGTTTTTTTACCCGAATGAGATTTTGGCCAAAAGCCAGTGGAAGCAGCATTTTCGAAACAAACAAATTAAATTCGTCGGGGACGGCAGCGGGGCGTTGTTGTTTTATAGCTCGTTAGACCATCAGCAAAACAAAGAAATCATGGCGTTTTTTGAACAGATGCCAGAAGTGAACCAATTTTATGAGCTGGCAGAGGACACTCCTTCAACGTGCAGGCCCTTCGGCATCCTCGATTTGAAGCATACGGTATGCGGTGAAGATATTGCGTTTCCCGAACAACCGAAATACAAGGAGATGAAAAGCCTGCACGGGTATCATCCCGCCAATGTCGATGAGATGAATGGATTTCTCTTGTGCTTAGGGGATGCCTTTACGAAAAGCAAAGTGATTGAAGAAACAAACATCGAAAACATTGCACCCACACTGGCGCAGTTGTTCCAAATTGCTCATCCATGTGATGGGCAACCGATCAAAGACATCTTCAAGGAGTACGAGTAAATGGGCAGACCAATCAGCAAAACGATCAAGGATAACGCGTGGTCGCTTGGGTTACTTTTGCCGACACTGATTCCGTTAGTTATTTTTTGGATCTACCCCATGATCAAAACGTTCCAGATCAGTTTTACCGACTGGAACTATATTTCACCTGATTATGACTACGTTGGGCTGGAAAACTACCAAAACTTGATGAGCGATGCTTTCTTCGGGAAGGTGCTGCTGAACACCTTGGTGTTTACCTTTTTTACAGTCGTTCCGCCGATCCTGTTCGGGCTGTTCGTGGCGATCCGGTTAAACAAAATACAGAAGTTTCGCCATTTCTTTGTGGCGAGTGCCTTTTCATCGTGGATCACGCCGACTGTGGTCGTGTCCATGGTATGGGTCAGCATATTCGATGCCGATTCGGGGATTGTCAATTATGTCCTGAAAGGTTTCGGTATGGAGCCAGTGAAGTGGCTGGGTGGACAAACGACAGCGATGATTGTCGTCATGATCGTCACCATCTGGCAGTACATGGGGCTGGGAATCTTGCTGCTTTCCTCTGCTCTCGCGAAATTGGACCCGGAAGTAGAGAAAGCGAATGTTTTGGATGGAGGGAGAGGATTACGAAAATTGTTCAGAATCACCTTGCCTGCGATCTCACCGATTCTTGTTTTTCTGTTCGTCTTTTTTACGCTGAATTCTCTCAAAGCCTATGATCAGATTTACATTTTGACGCAAGGCGGGCCTTCAGGTGCGACTTCGACCATCTTGTACTACTTCTACGTGCTCGCTTTTGAATATTTTGAGACGGGACCAGCTTCAGCGTTGGCGATGATTTTCTTAGGTATGTGTCTCTTGATCAGCGCATTGAATTTCTTCTTGTCCAAACTACTGTTTACCAAATGAGGTGGGAGCTGTGTCCTTGGCAAAATTAAAAACAGGCATAAATTATGCAATGTTCATTTTGTTAAGCGTACTGATGGTGTTTCCGTTTCTCTGGATGTTCTTGATTTCGATCAAGTCCAAAAGCGAGGTGTACAGCGGGAGCCTGCTGCCTTCTACCTTTCATTTTGAGAATTACATCCGCGTATTCACGGAAACGAAGATGCTGCTTTATTTGTGGAACAGCATTTCTGTCAGCCTAATCATCATTGTTTTTCAAATTTTCACCGCGATTTTTGCGGCGTATGTCTTCGCGACGGCGCAGAAAAGATGGGTTCGGTACTGTTTCGTGCTTATTTTGGCGACGTACATGCTTCCATCAGCAGTAACGTATATTCCATCCTTTATTTTGCTGTCCAAAGCGAATTTGCTGGATACGCACTTCGGTTATATTCTCAGCGAGCTCATCAGCATCTTTGCGATCTTTTTCCTGCGGCAATCGTTTGCGCAGGTGCCAAAGGATGTGGTGCATGCTGCCAAGCTGGATGGGGCGGGGCATCTACGACTCATTTTCACCGTGTATATCCCTTATTGCAAAAACGCGATTGCTTCGCTGGTGTTGATCACGTTTATTTACAGCTACAACAACTATATGTGGCCCTCGCTCTTGATCAAGTCGGAGGAAAACATGTTCGTCACGATTGGTTTGCGGCGGTTGTTTATGAGTCAGGCGGGCTACGGGATGGACTTCCCACTGGCGATGGCAGCGTGTGCGATTTCACTGGCGCCTATGCTGATCCTGCTCGCAATTGCCAGCAAAAGAATTATTCATTCCATGGCTAATCTGTATGTCAACAAATAGACCAAGACCGCTATGTACTGGGAGGAGTCATTGTGAAAAATCGGAAGCGAAACACCAAGGGCGTCATTTTTTCCATCCTGAGTTCTGCGCTTATTTTTACGGGAGCCGTTGGTTGTTCGAACAACGCCGCATCTGACAGCAACACAAATGCAGCATCCAGCCCGAACGAGAAAATCAAGCTGGAGTTCTACTACGGTCTCGGCGGCAAGCTCGGGGAGACGATGCAAAAAATCGTGCAGGACTTTAACAGCAGCAACGAAAAATACGAGGTCGTTCCGATTGTCCAAGGTGACTACAGCGAGACGTTGCAGGCACTCCAGGCATCGCTGGCAGCAGGCAAGCCCCCAGCCCTGGCAATCAATGCTTATCCGGAATTTATGAAGCTGGCGAAAAGCGAGGCATTGCTGCCGTTGGATGAGCAGATTAATCAGCCGGAGTATAAAAAGGACGATGTTCTGCTGCTAGAGCAAGGAAAGTACAACGATACGATGCTGGGTGTTCCTGCCTATGTCAGCACACAAATGATGTACTACCGCAAAGATATTTTTGACAAATACAAGATTGACTACAATGCACTCACGAGCTTCGAGCAATTGGCGGATGCAGCCAAGCTCATCAAAGAAAAAGAAGGAATCAACGGCTGGTCCATCATGTGGTACACGGAGCATTTGATCGACTACGCCCGTTCTGCTGGCGGCGATATCGTGAGCGAAGACGGCAAGACTGTCACGATCGACTCGAAGGAATGGGTGTATGCGTGGGACAGCATTCGCAAGTACATTCATGAGGACAAAATCATGGATACCGTCTATGGCGGCAATGGCTGGGAATGGTGGTACAAAACCATCGACAACGTGATGAACGGAAAATCCGCAGGTTACACAGGCTCTTCCGGTGACGGGGGCGATCTGGATTTCACCAAGGTAGCAACCGGTATGCAAAAAGGCTTCAATGGACAACCACCTAGACCTGTAGCCATTTCGGTCATGTTCAACCTGTTCAAAGCATCCTCCAAAGAACAGCAAGAGGGCGCGTGGGAATTCGTGAAGTACTTCTCGGAAGCAGAAAAAACAGCGTACTGGGCCGTACAAACAGGCTACATTCCCATTCGGGACAGCGCCGTGAACACAGAAATATACCAGAACAAATTGAAAGAAAATCCGTACTTCTCGGTACCTTTGGAACAGGCGAAAACGAATGGAATTGCTCCTTTTGTAGACCCGACAGGCGGCAAAATTTATGCAGAAATTGAGTTGGCGAAAGACAAGGTGCTGATCGAAAACATTCCTGCCGCAGAAGCGCTCAAAGTGGCGAAGGAAAAGGCACAAAAAGAACTCGAAAAAGCACTGAATCAATAAAACATAGCGAACAGGAGAGATGGAAAAATGAAAAACGGTATCGCATTGGCTGTATTTGATCTGGCAGGAACGTTGGTAGAGGACGATAACGCAGTGAGAGATTGTCTGCATAAAGCGGCTGTGGAATACGGATTAAACGTGACACCAGATGAAATCAGCACGCACATGGGAACGAACAAGATTCATCTCTATCAATATTTGATTGCGAGAACAAAAGGAAACATCATCGACTTCAAAAACTTTGAAATCGATATCGACAGCTCGACGCATGAGGAAGCGGTTAAGCTGTATGAGCGGTACACCGAATACATGATTGCGTTCTATCAGGAAAATTGCCGAGAAATCGCAGGCGCAACCGAAACGCTGAAATGGTGCCAGGAGAATGGCATCAAGGTAGCGACTGGGACAGGGTTCCACAAAGAGATCAACAGCGTCATCATGGAGTCGCTCGGTTGGGTGAAGGATGGCTTGATCGATTACGCAGTAGACCTGGATATGGTACCAGAAGGCAAAGGACGCCCGGCACCGTTCATGATTTTCAAGGCGATGGAATATTTGAACGTCCAAAACGTCAGACAAGTCATCAAGCTCGGCGATACACCAGCAGATATGCTGGAAGGCTACAACGCAGGCTGCAAAGCGGTCATTGGCGTGATGCAAGGCTCGACGCCAATCGAGGTATGGGGCAAGTACTATCATACGCATGTGCTCGACACCGTAAAAGAGTTGCCAGAGCTGATTCTGTCCGGGAAAATCGTATGATCTACCCAGTGGAGAAGATGGCGAGTATCGGTATAGTCTTGCCTAAGCTGTTTCCTTTTTCACAAAGCAGACCAGAACAAATGCTTCCGAGTCTCCTTGCGATCCTGGAAGACCCATTCTTTACAGCGGTAGAAGTCTCCTATATCGCGGACAAAGAGACAAGGGAACAAGCGGCAAAGTATATGGCGTACAGCGGAGTCGAGGTTATTTTCAACGGCGGGGATGCAGCCAGAGAATTGCAGATTGATCTCAGCTCCTTGGACCCGGCCGTTCGCAACAAGTCTATCCAATCAGGCAAAATGCTGATCGACCACTGCTATGAAATGAACGCGAAAATCATGCATATCGTGACGGGCAAATTCGAAGGCGAGGAAAACAAGCCGAAAAACATCCAGGCGTTTATTGCTTCGGGCATGGAGCTGTGCAAGTACGCAAAAGAAAAAGCCGATACGTACGAGCTGTGCATTTCCTTGGAGATCGGGGATCGGCTTGTCGACCGCAACTATTTGCTCGGACCTACTCATGAGGCGGTGCATGTAGCAAGCGTGATCCGCAGCGAGTACGACAATTTTGGCCTCTTGCTGGATCAAAGCCATCTGCCGATTATGGGTGAAGACCCGCACAAATCCTTGTGGCTGGCCAAAGATTATTTGACACACATTCATCTCGGAAACTGTTACTTGAAAGACAGACAAGCCAGCTATTTCGGGGATAAGCACCTTCCGTTTCACGTCAAGGATTCGGAGGTTGGCATGAACGAACTGACGACGTTCATCACGACGCTCAATGACATTCATTTTTTCAAGAGCCCAAAACCGACCAGAAAGCCAGTCATGACCTTTGAGGTGGGGCGCTTTGAAAATGAATCGCCAATGCTGGTAATCGCCAATGTAAAACGCGCTTTTTACGAAGCATGGGCCAATGCATAAACGAAAAGACTGGGGCTGTGGCAGAAGTGAATGTATTGATTACAGGATATTTTACCGATTACTCCAAGCAACGCGTGACACAAGCGTTTCCGCAGGATTGGCGCATACAGATCGTGGAGCCCGAGCAGATCGAGTTATTTATCAGTGAAGCAAATGTATTGATTCCCGAGCATATCCAAGTAAACGAAGATTTGCTGAACAAAGCGCACAACTTGAAGTTTGTCCAGACGGGTGCGGGCTTTGACAACGTGGATATTGAGGCATGCACGAGGAAAAACATTTGGGTGAGCAACGCGGCTGGCGTGAATGCAAACGCAGTAGCCGAACATATTATGGCGCTGATTCTGGGGTATTACAAAAACATCTCCTTTCTCGATCAATCGATGAAAAATCGGGAGGATGAGACCAAGCTCATCTACGTCGGTGGCGAGCTCGCAGGAAAAACCATCGGTACCATCGGCTTTGGTGCCATTGGCTCTCGCGTAGCGGAGCTGGCAAAAGCCTTCCGGATGAAGGTGCTAGCGTACGACACTAACCCAAACAGACAGAGCGATGATGCCGCAATGGTTGATCTGGACACGCTAATTGCCGAGTCTGACGTGATCACCCTGAACATTTTTCTGAACGAATCCACAAGACATTTAGTGGACAAGCAGTTTTTAGCTAAAATGAAAAACGATGCACTTCTTGTCAATACAGCGAGAGGGCCGATCATTTGTGAAGAGGACTTGATCGAAGCACTGAAAAACAATGTGATTGGCGGAGCGTGCCTTGATGTGTTCACAGTGGAGCCTCTCAGCGTGGACAGTGAACTGCGTGCTTTGAAAAATGTCGTGCTGACGCCGCATACAGCAGGCATGCCTGACGGAACCAAATTCCACGAGAAAAGATACCAATTTTTTGTGGAAAACATACAGCGAATCCAACGAAATCAAACGCCGCATAGTCATTTAAATCAGCTTTCCTAAACAAAAAGCCGGGATCAGTCAGCCATCAGAGACTGGTCCCGGTTCGTTTTCATGCTCCCGTATCCTGGACAAATTTCCCCCGAATAGCTCCAGCTTCACATCTACGCGTGAAATCGTATCGGGACGTAAGGGGAGCTCAGCATTTTTTGTTCACTTGCGCCATGCCTTGGGATTTTGCCGATAAAGTAGGTGCAATACATAGCGATTTTAGAAATAGCTTTTAACGCTTTTTCAGTTCTTCTAGAAGTTCAATTATTTTATCATTTTGCACTGTAATTCTTTTTACACTGAATGCGATGGGTAATAGTAAAGCAAATATCAAAGGGAGAATTACTAATTCTAACATCAAGGGTAATCACCTCCAATTAATATTATAGATGTTGAAAAAGCTAATCCGCCCTAAGAGAAAGGCGGATTTATAATTTACTGAGTTATAATTTCTTCATAAGATTCGTTAGAGAGCGGAGCAATTTTTGGTGTTTCAATAGAAATCTTATAGAAGGTCCGATTCGCTATTCTTACTGTAGGTAGCATATCATTCATAATCGTTAAGCAAGTAGCAGTTAATGCAAGAGTAGCGGCAATTCCAGCCAAAACAGATAACGTCAACTTCGCTGCTGGTGTTGCAGTAATAGCTGTGACAACTACTGAAACTCCTATACTAGGTACACCGATAGCGAGAGCAGTAGCAAGATTATCTTCTTTACTTTCTAATGTGTCAATTGCCTGGATAAAATCTTTGATATTGCTAGAGTTCTTATTATTTTCGAAGGTGCTTTTAGTATTACCTTCCCATTCCAGAGCCCAAAAATCTTTTCCATTAGAGTAATTATACCATCCTCTATACTCACCGTCATAAAGTAAGGAGGAGCCTCTTTCATTAGGTCTTGCAGCCTTTAAGCTTTTTTTCTGTTTGTTTTTACGTTGTTCATCCAAGTTTATGGTGAAACCTTCATCATTGTCAGTAATTATTTCTAATTGATTAGTTTCTTTATTTAACCGGGTAATTACTTGTTCACTGTCACTAATAATCTTAGTTTCTCTAAACTGATCATCTTCTTTAATATAATCAATATGCACATTTTCCTCTGCAAATTCATCTATTTCTTGTAAGGTATCATTCATGGACTCTATGTACTTAATGTTACTAGATTCGGTAGCCGAAGTTGGAGAAACAACTGAGGTAAACGTTAAGGTCCCTAATAATAGCATGGAACCTAGCTTATAAAGTCTGTTTTTAAAAAGTTTCAAAATAAAACACCCTTTCATATCGTTTTTTGTATTGTTTTACAAATTATGTAAAAAATTGCGTTTTCCTGCTGGAATAAAATAAATAAATATAAATTATGCCGCGACTTTCGCATCTTGAATAATATCTGTTCAAAGTGGAGCTTTATTCCATGTTTACATACCGAACGTCCATTCGTAAAATGGTAGCAAGAAGGTGACGAAAATGAATGTGAAAAAAAATATCGCAGCCATATTGGATCACATAAAAACAGAGGAACGATTTCGCGATAACATTGCGCATTGGAAGGTCATTCCTGCTCGTGAAGCAAAGTCCGTTCCATTCCCAGATGAACTGGACGAACGAATTCGAGACGCCCTGACGAATAGAGGCATTCCTTCCTTATACACGCATCAAGAAACGTCTTTTCGCCATGTGCGCGAAGGCAAACACATCGTCGCGGTTACGCCAACGGCGTCAGGCAAAAGCATGTGCTATCATTTGCCGATCCTCCAGACGTTATCGGAAGACACGCAGGCTCGGGCTCTTTACTTGTTTCCAACCAAGGCCTTGGCGCAGGATCAAAAGGCGGAGCTGCACGAGCTGATTACGGAAATGGGCCTTTCGATCAAATCCGAAACATACGATGGTGATACGCCTGCAAATATCCGGCAGATGGTACGCAAAGCAGGAAATATCGTCATCACCAACCCAGACATGCTGCACTCCGCCATTTTGCCCCATCACACTAAGTGGGTGTCCTTTTTCGAGCATCTCAAATACATCGTGATTGACGAGCTACATACATATCGTGGCGTTTTTGGCAGTCATGTCGCCAATGTCATTCGGCGGTTGAAGCGCATTTGCGCCTTTTATGGGAGCCACCCGCAATTTATTTGCACATCGGCTACCATCGCCAATCCAAAGCAATTGGCGGAAGCCCTGACAGAAGAAGAGGTAGAGCTGGTCAACAACAATGGTGCTCCGTCTGGCATCAAGCATTTCCTTTTCTACAATCCGCCTGTGGTCAACAAGCAGCTCAATATTAGACGCAGTGCCACATTGGAGGCGCGGGACATTACTGAGCAGTTTTTGATCAATGGCATACAGACAATTCTGTTTGCGAGAAGTCGTGTACGTGTAGAGATTTTGCTGACCTACTTACAGGAGCTGATTCGCCGCAAGCTTGGACCGAAAACGATCCAAGGGTATCGCGGAGGCTATTTGCCGAGCCAGCGCAGAGAAATCGAACGCGGCTTGCGCAATGGCGACATTATGGGGGTGGTCAGCACCAATGCGCTGGAGCTCGGAGTAGATATCGGGCAGCTTCAGGCGTGTGTCATTACTGGCTATCCGGGCTCGGTCGCAAGCACATGGCAGCAGGCAGGTCGGGCGGGAAGGCGGCAGGGGGAATCCGTCGTCGTCATGGTCGGCAGCTCCACGCCGTTGGATCAGTATGTGATCGCCAATCCGGAGTACTTTTTCGACCGCAGTCCTGAGACAGCGCGGATCAATCCCGATAACCTGATCATTTTGGTGGATCATCTCAAATGTGCGGCATACGAGCTGCCGTTTCGTGAGGGAGATACCTTCGGACGTGCGGAAATCGTGGAAATTCTGGAGTTCTTGACCGAGGAGCAGGTGCTTCATTACTCGCGGGGCAAGTGGTTCTGGATGAACGATTCATTCCCGGCCCACAACATCAGTCTGCGGTCAGCTTCGCAGGAAAATGTCGTGATCATCGACATTAGTGAGCGGGGAAATGAGCGTGTCATCGGGGAAATGGACCGTTTCAGCTCCATGACGCTCTTGCATGACGAGGCGATCTACCTGCATCAAGGGACGCAATTCCAGGTGGAAAAGCTGGACTACGAGGAAAAGAAGGCGTATGTCCGGGAAGTGCAGGTCGATTATTACACGGACGCCAACTTGGCCGTCTCGCTCAAAGTATTGGAGCAGGATCAGTCCCGTCGTCATGCACAGAGCACGTTGGCTTATGGTGAAGTGGCTGTGAATGCGATGGCGACGATCTTTAAGAAAATCAAGTTCGAAACGCATGAAAACATCGGCTCGGGACCGATTCATTTGCCAGAAGAAGAGCTGCATACAAATGCGGCGTGGATTGGTTTTTCTGAAGCGCTGCTCGGCGAGATCGGGACAGAGGATGTGGAACGTGGCTTGGTTGGTTTGGCGCATGTGTTGCAGCACGTAGCTCCGCTGTTTGTCATGTGCGACCCGATGGACCTGCACGTGATACCGCAACGAAAGGCTGTTCATTCGCAAGAGCCGACGATTTTTCTGTACGACCGTTATCCGGGAGGCATCGGCTTGAGCGAGCAGGTGTATAAGGAAATGGAGACGATTTTGACGCAGGCAGAGCGGATGATTGTCTCTTGCCCATGTGAGTCAGGCTGTCCGTCTTGTGTGGGAGCGACAGATGACGGCAGCAAAGGGCTAGCCATGACCTTGCTGCGAATCGCTCAAGGGGGAAGTACATATGTCTCTTAAATCCAAGCTGCAACGGATGAAGGGACATCTCTCGCTGGAAACGGACAAAGCGGTAGCGCCAGCAGGCGAACCTGAAACGCCCATTCGCCAGAAAGAGCCGGAGGAAGAGCCGAGGGCGGCTGTACCAGCGGATAGCAGCGCCGAGCTACAGATACCTTTTGCCGACAAGTGGAAGCAAATGCAGGCATCGCCCTACATCTGGGATGACGAGTACGTCATGATTCGCGAGGTTCGCTATCCGATCGATCAGCAGCATGGCGCTTACGCCTTTTCGGAGTTGTATGAGGCGATTCGTATGTGGGAAGCGGCTGGTCGAGAGCATCCGCTGTCCGCTGCGGGCAGGAAGCCAGAAGACTTGCTGTTTTTCGATACGGAGACGACAGGGCTGTCAGGCGGGGCAGGCAATGCGATTTTTCTTTTGGGGTACAGTCGTTTCGAGGGGGAGCATGTCGTGGTGCGCCAGCATTTTCTCCCGGGCCCGCATGCAGAGGTGACCTTGTACCAATCGTTTTTGGAGCAAACACAGAAGTCCTCGCATCTGGTGACCTTTAATGGAAAGTCCTTTGACTGGCCGCAGGTGCGGACGAGGCATACGCTGGTGCGCGATCAAGTGCCTGCTCTTCCTACCTTTGGTCATTTTGACCTTTTGCACGGGGCGAGGAGACTGTGGAAGGCGGAGCTGGAATCATGCCGATTGGGTATCATCGAGCAGGAAAAGCTGGATGTTTTTCGCGAGGATGATTTGCCCGGCTATTTGGCACCGGTGCGGTATTTCGACTTTTTGCATGACCAAGACCCTGATGTCATCGAAGGCGTGCTGCGGCATAACGAGACGGACGTCCTGTCTCTGATCACGATGTACATTCACATAACACGGCTATTGGTAGGGCAAGGGAGTATAACGGTATCTCCTGAGGAAAGCTACGAAATTGCCAGATGGTACGACGCGCTTGGGGATCAGGAAGCCGCTATGGCAGGCTATCGTCTCGTCGCAGACAGTGAGCATGCGTGGAGTAACCGGGCCAAGCTCGCCATCGGTCATCTGTACAAAAAG